>JALSIN010000131.1 GCA_026989935.1 Polyangiaceae bacterium
CGGCGTGATGGCGGTGATGTCGATCCCGAGGAAGAAGCGGATGGCGTTCTCGATGCCCACCGCCGTCCCCTTCTGGCGGTACATCTCGACCAGCACCGAGGCGAGGCGGCGCTTGCCGAGCACGTCCAGGTCGAAGGGGAACGGGTTGCCGAGGTCCTGGAGGATCAGGTCCAGGAAGGCCTCGGGCGCGCGCTCGAGGTCGAAGACGTCGGGGTAGCGGTCCACCTCGGAGAGTAGCAGGTCGGCCACTTCCTGCAGGCAGGCGATGAAGCGCCGCAGGTCGCCCGTGGCGTCGGTTCGACGGTTGTGCCGCGGCAGCATCGACCACAGGTCGAAGCGGCGGGCCGCCGGGCGCGGCGGGCGGAAGCCCGCGAACACCGCCGCGTCGTCGGGCGGCAGCACCGGGTTGCCGCGCAGGTCCGCCACGCCCGTCGCCGCGACCTGGTAGGCGACGTCGGGCGTCATCTCGGTGTCGAGGACGAGGGTGACGACCGTCCCCTGGGTGGTCGCGGAGACGGGGACCACGGGCACCGCAGGCAGGCCGACCGGGACGATGGTGAAGCCCGCCGGGTCGGTGACGACGACGTCCTCGTCGAAGCCGAGCTGCACGACGCGCTGGGCGGTCGCCTGGGCGGCGACGAGCTTGGGCGCGGTGCGGTCCTCGGCGGTGAAGGCGTAGATCTCGTCGAGGGTGTGCGCGCCGCCGACGGTGGCCGAGACCACGCGGACCTGGACCTCGGCCTCGCTGGCAAAGGGCGCCGCCGGGTCGAGGACCACGCGCAGGGTGTCGGCGGTCTCGACGACGGCGGCACGGGGCCCGTCGAAGCCGGGCTGGAGCTCCGGTGCGGCGCTCCCGTCGAAGGCGAGCACGCCGTCCACCCACACGCGTGTGGCGGCCCGGTCCACGCCGTCCGGGCCGGGGTCGAGGACCTCGAGGGCGACGAACCACTCCAGCGGCACGCCCGTTTCGGTCGGGCCCGGGTCGCGGTTGACGAGCAGCGGGCGCGTCACCGCGACGATCGCGGCGACGTTGTCGACGTAGAGGGCTGGCAGCTCGACGGCGGACATCTACGGCTCCACGAGCTCGAGGCGCACGCCGATCTGGTGCAGCCCGGCCATCTTGGAGACGTTGGCGGCCAGGTCCGTGATCTCTCGCTCCCGCCCGGGCGAGTAGGTGGCCGTGGCGCGCTTGGCGCCGTCCACGACGATGGAGGCCTCCCAGGCGAGGCTCGCGGGCAGGCTCGCCGGCACCCGCAGGCGAAGGTGGGCGCGGATGAGGTCCACGCCGGTGAGGTCCGTCTCCTGGACCACCTCGGCGCGATCGCCGGGCGCCAGCTCGAAAACGCGCCCGGCCTCGTCCTCACCCAGGACGAACACGTAGTCGCCCGAGGGTGGCGTCGCCCCCTGGGGCTGCACGCGCCCCTGGCCCAGGCCCAGCCGGCTCTCGAAGGCGGTCAGCTCCACGGCTATGCCTCCCTACACTTGGCGCATCAGCTCGATGTGGTCGAAGAAGGCCCGCCGGGTCACGTCCTTGACCGCCACGCCGAAGCCGCCGCGGCCGGAGGTGAGCGGCTGGCTGCCGCTGTTGATGCCGAGGTGGTCGTCGATGAACTCGGCCATGCCCGAGACGGGCTGCCAGTCCGGCGGGGTGCCGAGGGCGTGGGCGTCGAGGTCGTTGCGGAACACCTTGAGCACCACGTCGCCGTTGTCGTTGACGATCACGTCGAGGCGCAGGTGCAGCCAGGTGCCCTGGGCAAAGCTCTCGCCCGAGGCGAGCAGCGCCCCGGGGCCCTCCGAGTCGGGGATGCCGGCGACGACCATGCCCTTGCGCAGCACGATGCGGTGCGGGTCATCGTCGGAGAGCCCCAGCAGGTAGGCGATGTCGTTGACCGAGTTGCCCTGGCACGACAGGAAGAAGAAGGGCGAGAAGCCAGTCGGCCCGCCGCCCGGCCCGCGCTGGATGCAGCCTCGGATGCTCGCGCCCTTCGCCATCGGAGCGAAGTCCACCAGGTTGGCGAACAGCGCCACCGCCCCCTCGACCGCGGCGAGCGAGTTGAAGGCGAAGAGGAAGTTGCCCCCGCCCGGGGGCCTATCGATGCCCGCGGTCACGCCGCGGTCCACCGTGGCGATGTCGAGCCCGTCGTTGAGGTAGGTCCAGTCCGCTTCCGCCATCTCGTGCTCCTTCAGATCGTGGTCGCCGCCGTCCAGCCGTTCTCGAAGTCCTCGTTGTCGTCAGCGCCCGCGTCGAACATCGCCGTGGACGAGAGGACGCTGCCCCAGGTCCATGCGTAGAGCTGGTTCGAGCGCCACTGCTCCTCGAAGTCCTCGCGGGGCTCGGCGTCGAACAGCCCGATGACGCCGGCGACGTCCTCCCAGGCCGTGGCGTAGGGAACGTTGCTCCAGCCGTCCTCCATGTCCTCCACCGCCCCGCCGCCGAAGGGCGCGGTGATCACCTGCCCGGTCGGCAGCTCGGTCAGGTAGAGGTCGTTGTCCCAGGCGTCCTCGAAGTCCTCGTAGCCCTCGGCGAGCGGGTCGAAGAGCGCGAGGGCCACGGTGACGCCGTCGAAGTCGTCCTGCAGCTCGAACCACCGCTCGAAGTCCTCCCAGGCCCGGTGGGGCACGGGCCCGAAGCCCGCAATGCGCCGCAGGCTCGTGAAGGCCTGCAGGGTCCAGTGCTCGGCCTCGCCGGGCAACGCGCCCGCGTCCTCGAAGCTGGGGTTCAGGATGGGCATCAGAGAAGCCCCCCCGTGTCGCCGTCGGTGAGCGTCACGTTGCCGAGCAACGGGAACTCCTTGATGCCGAGCTTGATGTCCGCGGGCAGCCCGTTGAGCTTCAGGTCCCCGTGGCGGTCGCCGATCTTGCGCACGCCCTCGGTGTCGCGGATGACGTTGAACACGTCGGACCAGGCGATCTCGCCGACCGGGTTGCCGTCGGCGTCCTTGATGTTGAAGCCGAAGTCCACCAGCGGGTTCGGCGTCCCGTCCAGCTCGCTCACGCGGAACATCGCCTCGAGGTTCGCCTTGACCCGGTCGCGCACGGTCGCGGGCGCGTGGCCCTGGCGCAGGTAGATGCGCGCCTCGACGTCGACGTTCTTGTAGACCGGGCTCTGCACCGAGACCTGGAAGGTGAGCGTGCTCGGGTAGACCTCGGTGACCTGGGCGAGCACGGCGTTCTTGAGCGCCGGCGTCGGCAGCCCCCCGCCCTCGGGGATGACGAAGAGGATGCCCGCGTTCTCGTCGATGGAGGCGTCCTCGTTGGACGTCAGCATCAGCGCCCGCGCCACGCCCGGGACACGCCGGGCGTTGATCTCGAAGTCCTCGCGCGTGACGGTCCGCGTGAGCGTGCGGAGGCTCTCGGGCGCGAGCAGCTTGGCCGAGGCGACGCTCTGGCGGTCCGTGCCGCCCGTCGCCGGGTCGGCGTTCGTCACCGAGACCTGGACAGGATGCCCGTGGACGTCGGTGAAGGCGCCCTCGATGACGACGAGGCGCCCGGCGTCTACGTTGCCCCCCGCCCCGCCGCCGGTCTTGTAGGTGATGTGGACCGTGCCGGTGGGCGGCGCCCCGCTCGTGCCGTTGCCGAAGCGGATCGTGGCCCGGTCGTTCTGGTCGACCAGCACCATGAAGTGCCGATCGTTCGGGCCGGAGCCGAGCAGGCTGTCCACCTCGGTGTAGGCGCCGTTGGCCGCGGAGACCTCAGCCGAGCCGTCGAGGTACGGGGTGTGGTCCAGCAGGATGTCGAGGTCGGCCAGCCCCCGGGCGTCGTAGAGCTGCGTGCGGGTCTCGGAGCTCTCGACCACGCCCGTGGCCTCGGGCGGATCGGCGCCGGCGGCGATGACCACGTCGGCGAGGAGCTGGAAGCGGACCGGCTCGGTGACCTCCTGGGTCCGGACGACCGTCCCCGCCGGCAGCACCACGTCGGCCGAGGGCGGGCGCGCCAGCGTGAAGGTGATCTCGGCCGTGGCCGCCTGCGCGCCGTGGAGCTTGTAGCCGAGCATCCGGGCGAGGGCGATGACGTTCTTGCGCTGGGTCGCGGTGACCAGGCGCGACTCGCGGGCCTGGTTGTCGAGGTAGAAGGTCACGACGTCGCCGACGAAGGCGTACATCTCCAGAAGCAGGTTGCCGAAGCTCGCCACCGAGAAGTCGGACCAGTCCGGGAAGACGCTCTGCACCAGCGCG
>JALSIN010000132.1 GCA_026989935.1 Polyangiaceae bacterium
GGGGCCGGGGCGCGGACCCGCGTCGTGCTCGCCGTCCTCGACCGTGGCGTCGAACTCGACCCGTTCCCGCGGACGGTCCCGGTCGGGAGCCGGATCCCGTTGCGGGGGCGTCTTTCGGCCGGGCGCGCCCGTCCCCGGATCGAGCTCGTGCTGCCCGACGGCCGCGTGGAGACCGTGGCCGCGGTCGATCGGGGAGGCGGCCGGTTCGACGCGGTCGTGCCCTGCCCGGCACGCGGGACCGTGCAGGTCGAGGTGCTCGCCGATGGCCGGTACGGGCCGGAGGTGGTCGCCAACGCCCCCGTGGGCTGCGGCCGGGACCTGTCGCCGTCGTTCGTGGTGGAGGTCGAACGGCTCCGCCCGGGGACCACCGAGGCCGAGGTCGCCCGGGCCGTGTTCGCCCTGTTGCAGGACGAGCGGCGGCGGCGGGGGCTCGCGCCGCTTTCGTACGACCCGGCGCTCGCCGCCGTCGCCGAGGCGCACGCGCGCGAGATGGCCCGTGACGGGTACGTGGGCCACCACTCGCCGAAGACCGGCGACGCCGCCAGCCGCGTGGCGCGGTCGGGGATCGAGGCCCGGGTCGTGCGCGAGAACGTGGCCCGCGGCTACGGCCCCCGGGAGATCCACGCGAGCCTGCTGCGAAGCCCCGGGCACCGTGCGAACCTGCTGGCCGAGGACGTGGACCGGGTGGGGGTGGGGGCCGTCTTCGGGCCTCGCGCGGGCTCCGATCCCGACGCGCCGCGCCCGATCTACGTGGCCCAGAAGTTCATTCGGGCCCCCCTCGATCCGGGCCGCGACCCCACGAAGGCCCTGGCCGTCGCGCTGGCCCGCGCCGGGCGGCCGGCGGCCGCCGCAGCCCGGGGCGACCCGGCGCTTTCGCGCCTCGCCCGGCGCGACGCCGCGGCCGTCGCCCGGGGCCGCCGGCTCGACGCGGACGCACGCGACCGGGCCCTGCGCGCGGCCGGGGCCGAGGCGGCCACGCGGATCGAGGCCTCGGCGCCCGCCCTCGACGATCTGGTGACGGCGGGGCTGTGGGACGCGATCGACGGCCCCTACGGGTTCGCCGTGGCGCGCCGTCCCGACGGAACCTTCGTGCTCGTCGTGTACGTACGTCGCGGGCCGGTGCCGTAGCCCACCCGTGCCGGGGGCGTCGGGCGTTCGGCCCGGTGTCAGGACAGGCGGCCGGCGTAGTCGTCGAACCCGAAGCTGCGGACGACACGGGTGGTGTCCGTGCGCGGGTCGTAGGTGCAGATCGCCGGCAGGTCCACGCCGTTGAAGGTGGTGTTCTTGACCATGGTGTAGTGGGCCATGTCCTCGAAGACGAGCCGATCCCCGACGGCGAGCGGTCGTGGGAAGCTATAGTCGCCGATCACGTCACCCGCCAGGCACGTTTGGCCGCCCAGGCGGTAGGTGTGCGGCAACGCCCCCGGCTCGGCCGCGCCGCGGACCACGGGGCGGTAGGGCATCTCCAGCACGTCCGGCATGTGGGCGGTGGCCGAGGTGTCGAGGATCGCCACGGGAAGCTCGTCCGTGGGCACCACGTCGAGCACCGTGGCCACGAGGGTGCCGGTGCCCAGGGCGATGGCCTCGCCGGGTTCGAGATAGACGGTCACGCCGTAGCGGTCGCGGATCCGCTGCACCAGGCCGGCGAGACCGTTGCGGTCGTAGTCCGGCCGGGTCAGGTGGTGGCCGCCGCCCAGGTTGAGCCAGGCAAGGCCGGGCAGGTGGCGGCCGAAGGCGCGTTCGACCGCCGTGAACATGCGGGCCAGCGGCTCGAAGCCCATCTCGCACAGGCCGTGCACGTGCAGGCCGTCGAGCCCGTCGAGGGCGACCCCGTCGAGCTGCCCGGCGCGCACGCCGAAGCGCGAGCCGGGGCTGCACGGATCGTACAAGGGGATCGTGACCTCGCGGTGCCCGGGGTGGATCCGCAGGCCGCAGGAGACCCCCGCGGCGCGCGCCCGCGGGCCGAACCGCTCGAACTGCGCCAGGGAGTTGAACACCACGTGGTCGCAGTGGGGCAAGGCGGCCTCGAAGGATCGATCCGAGAAGGCGGGGGCGTAGACGTGCACCTCCTTGCCCATCTTCGTGCGGGCGAGGGCGGCCTCGTTCGGGGACGAGGCCGCGGCGCCGGCGACCACGGCCCCGATGCGGTCGAAGACGGCCCACATGGCGAAACCCTTGAGAGCCAGGAGGATCCGGCATCCCGCGCGGCGCTGGAGTTCGTCCAGGATTGCGAGGTTGCGGTCGAGGGCGGCGAGATCCAGGACGTACGCCGGGGAGGGGACCGCGTCGGGATCCACCGCCGCCGCGGGGGTCATCGCTCCTCCACGTGCCAGGGCAGCCCGTGGCGCGCGAGGTCCTGGAGGAACGGGTCCGGGTCGAACTGCTCCATGTGGTGCACGCCGGGGGCGTGCCAGGTCCCTTCGAGCATCATCTTCGCGCCGACCATGGCCGGTACGCCCGTCGTGTAGGAGATCGCCTGGGAGCCCACCTCCGCGTAGGCCGCCCGGTGGTCGCACACGTTGTAGACGAAGACCCGTCGCCGCCGTCCGTCCTTCGTGCCTTCGACGAGGCATCCGATGCACGTCTTGCCCTCGTAGTTCTCGGCCAAGGACGCGGGGTCGGGCAGCAGGGCCTCGAGGAGCTTGAGCGGCACCACCGGGTGGCCGTCCACCTCCACGGGTTCGATGGAGGTCATGCCGATGTTTTCGAGCACGCGCAGGTGCGTCAGGTACGCGTCGCCGAAGGTCATCCAGAAGCGGATCCGGCGCAGGCCCGGGATGTGTTGCACGAGGGACTCGAGTTCCTCGTGGTACATCAGGTAGGCCTTGCGCGGCCCGATCTGCGGGAAGTCGAAGGTCATCGACTCGGACAGGGCCGGCGTCGTCTTCCAGTCGCCGTCCTCCCAGTAGCGCCCCGGCGCCGTCACTTCGCGGATGTTGATCTCGGGGTTGAAGTTCGTGGCGAACGGGTGGCCGTGGTCGCCGGCGTTGCAGTCCACGATGTCGATGGTCTCGATGGTGTCGAACAGGTGCTTTTGGGCGTAGGCGCAAAACACGTTCGTCACGCCCGGATCGAACCCCGAGCCCAGAAGCGCCATGCGGCCCGCGCGCTCGTAGCGCTCGCGGTAGGCCCACTGCCACTTGTACTCGAACTTCGCCTCGTCGGGCGGCTCGTAGTTGGCGGTGTCGAGGTAGTCCACCCCCGCTTCGAGGCATGCGTCCATCAGCGGCAGGTCCTGGTACGGCAGGGCGAGGTTCAGCAGCAGCGCGGGCCGGACGCGGCGCAGCAGCGCGACCGTCGCGGGCACGTCGTTTGCGTCCACCTGCTCGATCTCGATGGTCCGGCCCGTGCGGGCGCGCACGCTGTCGCGGACCGCCTCGCAGCGGGCGAGGGTGCGCGAGGCGAGGACGATGCGCCCGAAGACCTCGGGCACCTGGGCGCACTTGTGGGCGACGACGCTGCCGACGCCGCCGGCGCCGACGATGAGGACCGTGTGCATGGGGGCGGCTCCTTGGGGCGGGGTGGCGCGCAGGGTAGCCAAGGCCCCCTCGGACGCAAGGGGCGGCGGGCCATGGGCGGATCGGCCGCGACGGTCGGGTCCGGGCGGCCCGTTTGCTACCCTCCCGCCATGGCCCACGACGACCCCGGCGACCCCGCCTTCTGGCGCGCCCGATGGCGGGAAGGCCGCTGCGGATGGCACAAGGACCACGTCAACGAGAAGCTCCTGCGGTACGTGGACCGCCTCCGCGGCGGGCCGAGCGACCGCGTGCTCGTCCCCCTTTGCGGCGCGAGCCTGGACCTCGGGTTCCTCGCCCGCCAGGGGTTCGCCCCCGTGGGGGTCGAGGTGGCCCCGGAGGCCGTCGCCGCCCTGTTCCCCGAGGCGACCCCCGACGCCGAGCGCGGCACGGTGCACGAGGGCGCCGGGACGACCGTGGTCTGCGGCGACTTCTTCACCTGCGACCTGTCGCCCTGGGCGCCCTTCGGCGCCTTCTACGACCGCGGCGCCCTGGTCGCCCTCCCGCCGCGGCGCCACGCCGCCTACGCCGCGCGCCTTGCGGACCTCGCGGCGCCGGGGGCCCGGGGGCTGCTGGTCACCGTCGAGTACGACGGCCCCGCCGACGTCGGGCCGCCGTTTTCGGTGGACGCC
>JALSIN010000133.1 GCA_026989935.1 Polyangiaceae bacterium
CGATGACACACACACACACACACACACACACACACACACGCGCGCGCGCGCGCACATGAGGACGCCGGTGAGGGACGAGCGGTTGGGCTGATTTGCCGGGACGATCGGTTCGTTCGAGAGAAGATCGTAGGAAATGCGGGTCGGGTCGGATGGGCTGGGGTGGTGTTCCGGTCGTGCGTGCTGGCGTTGGCGGTGTCGGTGTCGGTGGTGCCGAGTCTTGCGTGTGACACGCATGGAAGCGGCGGGGACGGTGCACCGATGGACGGGTCGGACGGCGGCACGAGCGGGGGTGATCCGGGCGATGGAAACGTCTGTACCATCGAGCCGGCGCCGCAGGGCCCGGCGCTGTTGGACCATGCGAACTGCATCCATCAGGACACCGGCATCGTGCTGGCGAGCTGCAGCTCGACGAACATCCTGTTTCGGGGCTGCGACGCCGCCTTCCTCGACTGGTGCAACGCCCAGGGCGGCGATGCGATCGCCTGCGAGGAGGACGAGCTTCGGAGCACCTCGTCGAACTGCGGAGCCGGTTCCCCGTTCGTTCCATGCGACGTGTGGTTCACGGATGCGTGCGACAGCGCCGACGGCGTGTTCGTCTGCAACCTGTACGACGAGGGCGGGGCATGCGTCGGGGGTGGGTGCGAGCAACTGCCGGTGCGGGCGTGCAGCGTTTCGATGCCATGTGCCAACGGCCTCAAGATCCAATGCAGCGTTGAGGACAGCCCGGGTAAGAAGGGAGAGTACTGTTCCAGTTGGGTCAACGACGGAAAGGCGCTGGTCGTCTGTGCAGCTTTCGTCGACGGAACCTGGGAATCGTCGACCTCCTCTTGCACGAGTTCCAGCGAGGACACGGGGGAGCCGCCTGCACCTTGAGGGAACACAAGGACCGCGCGCATGAGCGTCGACGGAACACGCGCCTGGCGTTTTGCCGCAACGGCCCTCTCCTTTGCGCTGTTGGGCGTAGCAGTCGGCTACGCCGGTGGGCGTCTTACCGAGCCCGCGGCGCAGGAAGGGCACGAGACATCCGCACGTGACCGTACGAGACAACCGTTGGGGCCACAGGCGGGTTCGTCCGGCGGCTGTTCGTGCCCTCACTCGATTCCGGGTTGCCTGAATGATCCGCTAGAATACGAGGAGGAGACGCACGATTCCGACCTGCACGTCGGAAACGAGCGGGACCTGGGTGACGATACTTCATCATTGGATGCAAGTACGACGCACGCCGCCTGGGAACGAGCGGCGCGCAGGGTCGGGTTCGATAAGAGACCACTCGTGATCGATTGTCGTCCCCGGCATTGTTTACTGTTGCAGCCCGCCGGCATGACCGAAGAGCAACTCCGCACGTTTCAGCAGGTCGCGGGCTTCGTGGGGACGGAACTGCTGGCGAACATGCACGTCATCCTGCGTGGTCACGATACGGCGATCTTCTATTCCCGTGAGGACGTTGAAAAAGAGGCGATCGACGATCACATACGTGAGGTGTTGAATCGCGATCGGGAGTAACCGATCAGCCGCCAATCCGGTCCCGGTGGGTCGGTGGACGAGTGGGCGGGCCACGCCCGAGGATCGTGTCGGCGCCCTGCGGCAACCGCGCATGTGGTAGCGAGTTCGGTCCGGGAGCGCCACTTTCGGGCGTGTTCGGTGGGGGGTGTTCGGGCCGGAGCGGTTCGGGAGGTCCCGAGTTCCGCCCGAAGGTGGTCGTGTCCCGCCCGAAGGTCGTGTCGCGCGCGCGGGGGATGGCTACGCCGCGGCGGGTAGTCAGGCTCGAAGGTCGTGTCGGGTGGTCGTGTCTCGTGGGGGCCGTGCCGGTGCCGTGGCCGCTTCATGGGGCGCGGTGGGGGGTGCGGAGCAGTGTCTCCAGCAAGCGGGCGTCTTCGAGGTCTCTCGGGCGCGCGGTGGCGCGCTTGTTACGGATCAGGGCTCGGATGCTGGGGACGCGAAAATCCAAGTCTCCCACAGCGGTGCGCTTGGCGTCGGCGGCCGCGTCTTCATACGAAAGGCCCGCAAGCTCGGTGAGGATATCGATCCTGCGCGGCGGGAGGCCCAGTTGACAGACGGCACCCGGCTGGGTGAAGTCCTCGGGGCGGATCCCGTGGGCGCACAGTGGAGCGCCGAAGTTCCGTAGCGCTTGGATCAGGCGCTGGGCATTCTTGGGGTCGGGGCGGACGAAGACGTCCAGAACGCCCGTCCCCCGGACGACCCCGTGGGCTGCCAGGGCGTGGGCGCCTACCACCAGGAAGTCCACGTGGGCGGCGTCGAGCGCTGCGATGAGGTCGTGGAAATCCGGCGGCCGGCCGGGGGGGCAGCCACGGTGTCCGCGTAGGATCTGCCCGGGCATGTGGGGGCGGTCGTAGTCGCGCATCGGGCGGCCGGCGCTGGCCCACAGGGCCTGCGTGATCTGTCAGACCATGGCGACGCGCTCGGCCGCAGTGCCGTTGAGCACCAGGGCTGCGTCGGTCTGTCGGGCCAGGGTGGTGCGACGCCCCGGCCAGCGGCTTCGCGCCGCTGTGCGCTGGGTGGCGGCGTCCGTCACGGCAAAGAGCAGATCACAGAGGGGGGGCCCGCAGGGCGACGGGCCTGCGGCGGTCCTACCCCCACCGAAGGGAGTGTGGCGGCACGCCCGAAGGTCGTGCAGCCCCTGAGGCATCGACCCCGGTGGCCGGGGTGAGAGGTCGGCACGCCTGAGGTCGGCGCGCCCGAAGGTCGTGCGGGAGGTCGGCACGCCCGACGGTCGTGCGGCGAATTGCGATTGCGAGTGGAAGCGCACCTTCGAGGGGGACGGTTGGTGGGCGCTGTCCCGGGGCGCGCACCCCGGTGGGATGCTCGGGGCTCCCAATCCGCCCTGTGGCGCAGACGAAGCCGGCCGTGCCGTCGATTCGCGTCGGGGACGCGACCGCGCGACCCTGGCGTCGCGAACCGCCGCTACGCCCTTCGGGGGGGCTTGCGCGAGGATCGTGCGCGCAAAGATGCGCCGGGGAGGGCCCAGCGGCTGTTGGGCCCGAGGAGCCGCCGGGTGAACAAGATTCCCCTTGACAGGGGTCTTGCTCCTTGGATAACGTAAAATCGTCGGCCGGTTCGGCCCTCGAGGAGGTACACGATGACACACACACGCGCGCGCGGAACGTTCTCGTCCTCTTGCTCGCGGTGACGGCATCGTCATGGTCGATTGGGTGTGACCCAGAGCATGGTGCGTCCGAAACCCAGACCAGCGATACAGACTCGAGCGCAACCGCGGGCGGGGCGACGGATGGGGCGACGGATGGGGAGACGGAAGGCTCGAATGCGGGTGTCTGCGTGGACGGACAGCCGGTCGGAACCGACATCGTTCAGGAAGCGGGAACGTGCATCGACAACTTGACCGGCCTCCCGCTCGATGAATGCCGGGCCAACGATCGTTTGGAGCGACCGTGCGATGCAGCATTCCTTGCATGGTGTAACGACGTGGGAGGTGATCTCATCGTCTGTCCCCCAGACCGCACGCCTTTTGTAGCGCCGATGTGTGGCCCGGGAGCGAACAGTCCCGATTGCGATGCGGGTTTTCGTGCAGCCTGTGACGACCGGGAAGGTCGCTTCGTCTGTACCGTTACGCGCTCCGCGGAAGATTCAACCTCGTCCATCGACGCCTGCCTCGCTGGCTTCTGCAGCACGGCAGGCGTTTCGTTCGACGCCTGGAACCTCTCTTCGGGGCCCGCAGGCGGCGATCCCCCTCCACCCATCCCGGTGAAAGAAGTCTGCACTTGGTCTGACGGAGAATGTTGGTGCCAGTGCATCACGGATCATTGGGTGGATCACCTCCTGTGCGCCGAATACAAATTAATAGCCGCTGCAAAAGGAAAGCAAGTTGCCACGGGCTGGTGGTACGAAGGCGATTCCTTCAAATGCGGAGGATGAACCCCGTGCATCGTATTCGCGCCGTTCACCCATGTCGTCGATAGTTCGGACGAGGCGTGCGTTCGCACTGGGTGTCGGCGCGCTTGCAGGCGCCGCGGCCCTCGCGCACCTTGCGGATCGCATGCACCCGGAGCCGAAGGTGGATGGGCCGTGGCGCCTGCAGGTGCAAGACCTTTCGACGGGTCGCAGGATCGTTTTGCCCGACGAGCTGCACCGCCAGGGTGGTGTT
>JALSIN010000134.1 GCA_026989935.1 Polyangiaceae bacterium
GAGACTCGCCACGAGTGCAAGGCCGCTAATTACCTAGGTTTTTTGCATCTCGCTTGCGCCATCATCTTGCTCAGGCAATTTTGAGATGCGCTCTAGCCCAACACGACCTTCGGGCGTGTCGCCCCCGGGCGTGTCGCACCGCCACCTTCGGGCCCCGACACGACTTGCGGGTGTGTGGGCTGCACCGTCCCGCCCAGGGAAGGGAAAAGCCCAGCCCCTGACCTCGCCCGCGCATCCGCCTCCCCACGCGCTCCGACCGGCGCGCGACACACGACCCGGAACAAAAAGGCCACCACTCCCTTCGTTCAATCACCGCAACGATTGCAGAGGGTGTGACCTCCTTGCAGACCGGCCCGTGGGCCTGTTCACGAAAAGCGCCGGAAGACAGCCCCGCGACCTTCCCATCCTGAAGGATTCGTGTTGCAAGTTACAATGCATCCGCTCGGTATGGGACTTGCTTATTGCCAGCCTGCATGTCGCACGGCCATCGTCTCTTCACTCCCTACGAGGCCCTGGCCCTCGGAGTTATGCTGGCCTCATCCGGCTGTACGGGTGGGAGGGCCTCCTCGTCGGGTGAGACGGAAACTTCCGCCACCACATCCTCTGGAACGGCCGCAACGGGTCCCGCGAGTTCGAGTGTCGGCACCACCACCGCCGCGGCCACGACGGCGGCCAGCACGGGCACGACAACCACGGGTACCGATACGAGCGCTTCGAGTACGGGCGCGGCGAGCACCGGTGGCACCACGGGCGACCTCAAGGCCGAGATCCTACGCCTGCGCGACGATCCCACCACCCGTGGCTGCCAGCTCCCGCTCGATCAACTCAAGCGTGTGGGGGTCGATCCGCTCCCCGCGGGCTACACACTCCAGGGCAACGTAGTGCGCGTGCTGCCCGGTGTGACCGCCGACGACCTCGAAGGCTGGTTGTTCGACGAGTACCGGCTCGACATCGACGGCACCGTCAACCTGATCTCGAACTGCGTCTTCAAGCACCGCGCAGGCCCTGCCATCTCGGGCTGGATCCTGGCCCGCCCGGGTTCCAACGTCGGCACGATCCGCTGGACCACCTTCGACGGGGACGGACCCGGGGAAAACATCAACGGAGCCGTCCAAGGCCGCTTCCGCCACCTGCACAATTGCCTGTTCAAGGATCTCTCCAGCGACGCGATCAAGATGGCGGGTGCCCCCGATCCGAACGACGTATGCCTCATCGAGGGAAACTATTTCACGACGCCGCTGTTGTCCCCCAACGACCTGGCGATGTGGTCGCCCACCACGACCTATGCCGCCGGCGAGATGGCGATCATCAACGATCCCATGGTGGGAAACACACCCACGGTCTCCCTCGCCGACGGCAACACGGGCAACCAGCCGCCGAACTTCGGGCAGGGCCCCACCGCCTGGTGGAAGACGATCAACCCCCACGCGGACATCATGCAGTCCGACGGAGACATCGTCAGCCCGATCAAGGTGCGCTGGAATTACTTCGAGTTCCAGGCCACCCGCCGCAACCACGGTCTGACCTCCGTGCTGTGGTTCCGTCCGTTCGGCAGCAAGAAGCTCGACTTCGCGTGCGATGGCTACGAGAACATCTTCGACCTGCGCGACGGCGGGGGTGGCAGCGGTACGATCACCGGGTACCCGCGCGGAGTCGCCGCCCCCTCCCCCGACATCGCCGTCACGGTCAAACCACGAATCTACAACAACTGGTTCTACGATCCGCCCCACAAGTGGTACGCGTACCTGAACGGCCTGCCGGGGTCCGTGTTGTGGGGCGGCAACATGCGCTTCGATGACACCCCCCTCCCCCTGCCGGCGGACGAAAACGACCCGGACTGGTGGAACTTCGCGGCGCCCGACAACGGCGTCCCCTACCCGGATCCGCCTGCCCTGGGCGTCGAGTTCCCCGGTGACATCACCGCCCTCGGCGGCGGCCCCTGACCCGAACGATGTCCATGTCACCCATGCCCCTTGCGGCGCCCCGGCACGCCCATCGGCGCCTTCCTTGGATGGCGGCTGGCATCGTGCTCACGCTCGCGCAACCGGCTCGGGCCAACATCCCCCCCGTGGCGAAGGCATCGGCCGCCCCCACCGAGGTCCTGGTCGGGCAGCCGGTCCAGTTCTCCAGCGCGGGGAGCTTCGATCCCGACGAAGGCCCGCAACCTCTCACCTTGACCTGGGATTTCGGCGATGGCACCGGTGACACGGGCCCCGCCCCCATCCACGCGTACGCCGACGAGGGTGCCTACACGGTCACGCTCACGGTCAGCGACGGACAAGCGAACGTGCTCGTAGGTGTAGACGTGGTCGTGCTGCCGCCCCCCACGCCGGCCCGTCCGTCGACCAGCGGCCCCTTGGGGCTTGGCTCCGACGGCACCACGCTGTGGGTAGTGGGACGGGACGCGGGCACGATCAGTCGGGTCGATCTCGCCTCCGGGGAGGTCACCGAGCGCACCGCCTGCAACCAGCCGCGCGCCGTCGCGCTACGCCCAAGCGCCCCATTCGAACCGCTCGTGACCTGCACGGGAGAAGACCTCGTCCTGCGCCTGCCCCCCGGACCGGGCCGCATCCAGCGCCTGCCCGTGGGGCACATGCCGGTGGGCATCGCGCTCACGCCCGACGGAACACGCGCCGTGGTTGCAAACGGCGGCGACGGCACGGTCTCCGTCCTGGACCTGGAAGATTGGACCGAGCTCGCCCGGATCCCCGTCGGCGGCGAGCCGCACGCCGTGGCGATCCGATCCGACGGCCAGCGCGCCTACGTCTCCCTGTTCCTGACCCGCGAAGACACCGGCACCGTCATCGTACTCGCCCTGGACCAATTCCCCCCTGCCCTGGCGGACACCTGGACGCTGGCCGAAGATCCAAGCCCGGACACGTCGTCCTCCGGTGGGGGGTTCCCGAACCTCTTGCGCGCCCTGGCCATCGATCCCTCGGGAAAGACGCTCTGGGTGGGCGCGCTCAAGTCCAACACGGGCCGAGGCCTTTGGGTCAGTGGCGAGCCCCTCGCGCCCCGCAACCGCGTCCGCGGATTGTTCGCGCCCCTCGCCCTCGGCGACGGCAGCGACCTCATCGCGCGCCGCATCGACACGAATGACGCCGACGCGGTGTCCGCCATCGCCTTTTCTCCCCTGGGTCGCTACGCCTACCTCCTGCATCCCGGAGCGGGCACGATGTCGGTCTACGACCTTCCCATGGCGGCGCTGACCGCGGGCGGCGGCGGCAACGGGGCCACGGTCCCCTTCGTCGCGCGCATCGACCTATGCCACGTGCCCCACGGCATCGCGGTCTCGCCGGACGGAAGCCGTGCATTCGTCGCGTGCGACCTCGACCGCAGCGTACTCGAAATCGACGTCACCGACCCCATGGCACCCCAGGTCGTGCGGACCTTCTCGGTCACCGCGGAGATCCTGCCCGCGAACATCCTCAACGGCAAGCGCCTGTTCCATCGAAGCCGTGCGCCTCGCCACTCCGACCAGAACTACATCGCCTGCGCAAGCTGCCATCCGGACGGCGGCCACGATGGGCGTACATGGGACTTTACGGACGCGGGTGAGGGACTGCGCAACACCATCGATCTGCGCGGACACGGGGGCACGGCCCACGGACCGGTGCACTGGTCGGCCAACTTCGACGAGATCCAGGACTTTGAAAACGACATCGTGTTCGCATTCGGCGGTGAGGGGCTGGCAGGCGACGGCGCCCCCCCGCACCCTCCGCTCGGCGCCGTGCCCAACGGGGGACGCAGCCAGGATCTCGACGACCTCGCAGCTTACGTGGCGAGCCTCGGAACACCGCCCCCGAGCCCGTACCGCACCGAGGATGGAGCCCTCGGGACGAGCGCCGTGCGGGGGCGCGCCCTGTTCTTCGATCCCGACCGTGCGTGCACACAGTGCCACGTACCCCCTCGATTCACCGACAGCACACTGACCCCGGCCCCTGCCGACTTCGTTTTGCACGACGTGGGTACGCTGACGCCCGCCAGCGGCAAGCGCCTGGGGGGCCCGCTTGCCGGCCTCGACACCCCGAGCTTGCTGGGCGTGTGGGCCAGCGCTCCGTACCTACACGACGGCAGCGCCGCCACCTTGCGCGACGTCCTGACCCGCGACACCGGGGAC
>JALSIN010000135.1 GCA_026989935.1 Polyangiaceae bacterium
CCGGGCAAGACGGCCTCACCCCCGCCCCCGCCGGGCACGCCCGTCCCGGTCCCCCCGTCCGAGCAGCACACGCTGCCCGGGGTGCCCACGCTCGGCGAACGCGACGAAACACCGTGAACGAGCGCCCACTGGCCGGCCTCCTCGTCCTCGACGCCAGTCGCATGCTGCCGGGCGCGGTGCTGGCCCGGTGCCTGCTGGACCTCGGCGCCCGGGTGATCAAGATCGAGGCCCCCGGCACCGGCGACCCGATGCGCCTGGTGCCGCCGCTGGCGGACGGGATCGGCGCCGGGTTCGCGGAACACTACCGGGGCGCCGAGTCCATCGTCCTCGACCTGCGCCGCGAGACGGACGCCGGGCACCTGCGGACCCTCGCGCGCCGGGCCGACGTCTTCGTGGAGAGCTTCCGCCCCGGGACCCTCGAACGCTGGGGACTGGCACCGGCAACCCTGCACGACGACAACCCCCGGTTGTGCACCGTGCGCCTGCCCGCCGCACCGGCCGCGACGGACGACCCCTTGGCGGAGGTCGGCCACGACCTCAACGTGACCGCGCGCTCCGGCCTGCTCGCCCGACTGGGCACCGAGGGGGTCCCCCGCGTCCTCCTCGCGGACGTCGCGACGGGCCTGCTCGCCGCACAGGCGCTGCTGGCGGCCCTGTTGCTGCGGGCGCGCACCGGCTGCGGCACGACCCTCGAGCAGCCCATCGCCGCCGGCCCCCTGCCCTTCCTGTGGTGGCCGTGGGCGGACCTCGCCCACGGCGCCACGCGGGGCGCCACGGACACCCTGCTGGCCGGCGAGGTGGCCGCCTACCGCGTCTACCGCTGCGCCGACGGCCTGCGCCTGTCCGTCGCCTGCCTCGAACCGAAGTTCTGGATCGCGTTTTGCGACGCCGTTGAACGGAAGGACCTCATTCCCGGCGGACTCGAACCCGGTCCCCGCGGGCGCGCGTGCAGCGAGGCGATGCAGGCGCACCTGGCGACACGGCCCCGGGCCCACTGGATGGGCCGCCTGGCCGGACGCGCCCTGCCGGTGGCGCCGGTCCACGAGACGGTCGAGGCGACCGCGGCCGACCCGTTGTACGCGACCACCGCGCTTTCGGTCCCGGGCCCCGGCGCGACCCGGCTTCCCGGCCCGGCCCTGCCGGGTCTCGGGGTGCGACCCGAGGCACGCGCCCCGGCCCTGGGCGCGCACACGGCGAGGATCTTCCGGGAATTCGGCTGTACGACCACGGGCCCCTGACCGGGCGGCCGGACGGGGCGACGAGCGCGGCCGCCCGCGCTATCCTCGAAGGTCCCGTGGCGACGAGCGATCCACCGAAGAAGCGCGAGCAGGATCGGGCCGCCCAATCCCCGGTGTCACCGCGCGGCTGGTCCGACCTCGTGCTCGACGTGGGCCCGGTCTCCCCGGCATCCCCACCGGCCGCTGGGCGCGGCACGGCTTCGGCGCCACCGCCACGAACCACGGAGGAGGACGCCACCTCGACCGCCCCGGTACGACGGGCCGACGCTCCCCCCACCGCCCCACCGACGCGCCCCGGCGAAAAGGCCCCGCCGCGCCCTCCCCCGCGGGGCCGATCGGGCGGCGCCCGACAGACCGCCCCCACACGCACGGCCCGGACCGAGCGTGCCGCCGCCGGCAAGACGTCGGCTGTGCCAGCGGGCACCCGCCCCACCACCGGCAAGGCGCCGCCCCCCCTCCCGGGGCAATCCGCCGGCGCCACGAAGGCACCCGGGCCCCGGGCGAGCGACCGGCGGAACCGAGGCCACGCAGCCCCAACCGGCGAGGCTCCGCAGCCCCCGCACGACGCCCTCCGAAAGGCCCCTCCGACACCACCGGCCCAAGCCGGCACGGGCTCCACCGGCACGGCCGCACGGATCGCGCCGCCGCCTCCAGCGGTGGGGCTGGCCGGGGCGGGCACGAGCACACCGCCCGCCATGGTGGAAGACACCGACGAGGCACCCACCGTCCGCGTTCCCGCCGTCGGCGAGGCGACCGCGGGCGATGGCTCGGCCCCCGCCCCTCGACCCGCCGCCCCGACCCTCCCGGCGCCGCCCAGGCAAACGGGCGCCCCGGGAGGCTTTCGCGGGCGACGGGCGAGCCAGCCCGATCTTCGCGCGCGGCGGCCCCGGACGGCCCCCCCTGCGCCCGCCCCCCGCCCGGTCCAGCCCGACGCGACGGGCGCCCCCGAGGCGGCCGCCCCCCGTGACGATACCCAGGCCCTCATCGCTTCGGCGGCCGGCGACCTGATCGAGGCCGCCGAGCGCGCCCGCGCGGCGAAGGAGGCTGCCGACCGCGCCGCGGCCGCGTTGGAAGAGGCGCCTACGATGGCCTACACGAAGGTGCCGGCGCCGCTGGCCCGACCGGGGCGGCGCCTGTTGGGCTATCTGCCGCTGGCGGGGGCCGGACTCGCCGGCCTGGCCCTCATCGTGTGGAGCCTCGTGGACCGCCCCGAACCCGAGCCGACACCGCCCGCCCCCGTCGTCGCTGCGAGACCGCCGGCGCCGAAGAGACCGCCCTCCGCCGTCGCCTCGGCGGCGGCTCCCGGCCCCCTGCCCTCGGTCGATCCCCCTTTGCCCGCCGCCGCCGCCGCCACCGGGGCCGACGCAGCCACCGAGGCCGGCACCGCCTCCCCCGCCGCCGGCACCACCACCGGCGCGGAAACCGGCACTTCATCCAATACGAATGAAATGGATGCACCGGCGGCTCCGCCCCAGGCCCCAGGCGCCGATGCCCCCCCAGCTCCCACCGCACGAAAGCCCCGCCGCCGAGGGGCACGGACCTCCGGGCGGAGAGCCTCGCGGCGGAAGAAGGCGGCCCCCGCCACGCCGGCGCCCGCGCCGAAGAAACCGTCGCCGCCCCCCAAACGCCCCCCCTCCAAGAGTCCTTCGGCGGCCGCGCTGCTCGCCAAGGCGAAGACGTCCCTCGCCACCGGGCGGTTTTCGACGGCCTACGCCCAGGCCTCGGCGAGCCATCGCAAGCGCCCTTCGAGCGAAGCCGCCGAGATCATGGTCAAGGCCGCGTGCGGCATGAAGAACACGACGAAAGCGCGGGCAGCCCTCAAGAAGGTGCGCCTCGTGCGACGCCGGTCGCTCAAGCGCCATTGCCGTGACAAGGGCGTCAAGCTCTAACGTTGCCCAACCCCGTCGCCCACGCAGGCGCGGCCTTGCCCCGAGGCCCCACGAGGCCGAAGGCCCACGTGCGCGACCAGGGGAATGTGGTCCGAGGCGGTCCGCACCGCTCGGGCCTCGACGCGCCGAACGGCTTCGAGGCGGGCGCCGCGGACATAGATCCCATCGAGTGCGCGGGCGGGCGCGAAGGCGGGAAACGTGCGCGGGATCGGGCGCGCCTCGAACCCCCCGACCTCGAGCAGCCGCCGCCGCACGGTCCCGAACACGTCGTTGAGATCACCGCCGACGACCACCGGGGCTCGCGGCCCCAACTCGGAAAACGGCCCCGCCAGCAGGCGGTCCACCTGCCAGCGTCGCTCGCGCTCGGACAGCCCCAGGTGGAGGTTGAAGACGTGCACCGGGGCGTCTTGCCCCCCGGCCTCGATCTCGACGTGGAGCGCGCTACGGGGTTTTCGCCAGCCGAGCGTGAGGTCGATATTGCGCGCCGACCGGATCGGACGGCGGGAGAGGACGGCGTTGCCGTAGTGTCCCGAGCGCACGCGCACGTTGGGAAAGTACGCTCGATGGGCAAACCCGAGGGCGTCCCCCAGCAGGTCCACCTGCCGGTCCCAGTTCGAGCGCGCAACCAGGTCGTCCACCTCCTGCAGGAGCACGACGTCCGCGCCGGCGGCCCGCAGCACCGCAAGGACCCGCTCGGGGCGGTAACGGCGGTCGATCCCGCCGATGCACTTGTGGATGTTGTACGTGGCGACGCGAAACTCCACGCCTTTCATGGTGCGCTCGTTTCGGGAAATGTCGAGCCCCCTCGCCCCCCCGTCCCATACCTGCTACCATGGATGGGACGATCGATGGACCGGCGTAGCTTCCGCGAGGCTCTTTTGTCCGTCATGGACCGCAAGCACCACTGGTCCTGGCGTGCCTTCGAGCGCGGGCTGGTCCCCCGCGACAAGCTGCACGTGCACTTCGAGCAGGAATACGCCACGTACGTGCGTGATTTTCCGATCTTTCTCGGCAGGTCCTACGTTCAGTGCCCCGAGCCCGTGGTCCGTCGGGCGTTGGCCGAAAACCTCTACGAGGAGGAGACGGGCAAGCTGTCGCTCGGCCGTCCGCACGCCGAGTTGTTCCTTCTGTTCCCCGAGGGGCTCGGGATGGACCGTGCGGCGTTCGACCACGTCCGCCTGCTGCCGGAGGCGGCGCGCTACCGCGCATTCCTCGACGAGGCCACCCTCGAGCGCGGGTGGGAGGTCGCCACGGCCGTCACGACGATCTTCGTCGAGGGCACGCGCCACGATCGCCACGACGTGGAGGGCGTCGGCCCCGCGCGTCCGACGCCGCCACTTATCGAGCATCCCCTGGTGCGCCACTACGGCCTGCCCGTGGACAAGCTCGAACTGACCCGGGCCCACCGTATGGTGGAATCGGACCACCGCGCGGCGGCCTGGCGCATGGTCCTGGGCCACGTGGCGCCTGGGGCCTACGCCGACGTGGTGGAGGCCATGGAGCAGGCCCTCGATCGCTGGCTCGACTACCGCGAGGCGGTGGCTGCGGCCTGCGGCCTCACTCCGGCCCAGGTCGAGTCACCGGCCTAGCGCCGCCCGCCCGCGGGTGTCGCCGCGCTCGTGTGCCTCGTACGCTCGCCGAACGACCGTGCGCAGGGTGTCCATACGGGCCGTAAAGCCCAGTAGGTCCAGCAACCACCTCCAGCCGTCGTCGCGCGTCACGAGGGCTCCGAGTGCGCCCTCGCCCTCGAGGGCCCCCGTCAGGACGTCATCGACGCGCGCAAAGGCCGCTCGCAGATCTGCGAACGCAGCCCCCTCGTAGTCCACGAAAAGCCTGGCCCGCTCGGGGTCGGTGTGCAGGGACTCGACGCGGCCGCGCAGGTCGGCCATCTGCTGGCGCGCGTGGTCGATGGCCGGCTGCATGCGCTCGTCGAAGGCCGCGAGGCGCTGCTGCCCCTCGGACGCAAAGGCCCGCACACGCCCGGAGACGGCGCGTGCCCCCGAAAGAGCCGACCGCACGTCCCCGAGGGCCTCCGCCCCGAACCAGTAGCCGAGCGTTCCCCGGCCCTGGGCGACGTTCTCGACGTTTTCGCCGAGGGCGAAGATCCCGTCCTTGATCCGCGCCGTCGTGCGCGGGTCGTTCATGCGCTCGAAGGCACCCGTGGCCCGGGCAAGCCCCTCGTCGAAGCGGCCGAGGGCCAGTTCGATCCGCGCCCGGAAGGTCTCGAGGTTCTCCATCAGCGAGGGCTCGGAGCGGATGTGGCTCCCGGGCTCCACCGGCGGGCCGTCACCGCGCGACAGTTCCACGAGTTGGTCGCCGAGCACGCTGTTCGAGGCCACCTTCGCGACCGCGTCCCGGCCGATGAGGGGCAGCTTGTCGGCCTCGATGGCGAGCGTGACGCGCACGCGGTTGAGGACCGTCTCGTAGTGCCCGCATAGCCCAGGATCACCGCCCCAGAACACGCCGGGGTAGCGCCGGCGAAACTCGTCCGTGACACACAACTCGTCCGGCGCACAGTCCTGGTCACGCCGGCATCGCGCATGATGCGCCGTCGGCTCGAACGGTTCGAGCTCGGCGCAGTAGCCCTCGGGGGCGCAAAACGTCTGCGCGTCGCAGTCGTCGCGGCGCCCGTCCTCGGGGCGGCCGTAGTCCTCGACGAGAGGATCACACGGGTACGAGGTCGCCTCGAAGGCGATCGCGCGCACCTGCCCGATCTCGACCCCGGAAAGCTGGACGGGGCTGCCGCGCCGAAGCCCCGTGATCGAGCGAAAGTCCGTGGTGATCGTGGCGTGTGCCTCCACGAGCCCCTTCCCCTGGCCCAGGAAGAACGTCACGGTCCCCGCCACCACGAGCGCGCTCGTCACCCCGAGACCCACCACGAAGCTTCGCCGGATCGAGTCGTCCACGCGCGGGGCGATCATACCCCCGCCCCCGCCCCGGCGCGAGGCGGCGCGCGGCGCGCAGCACCACGGGGGTGTACAGATCGACCCGTGCCGTCCGCCCCCGCCCCCCACGAGGCCCTCGCGGCCGCCGTCGCGGCCGTCCCAGGCGTGCGCACCCCCGCCCTGGTCCTCGATCTCGACGCCCTCGAGCACAACGTGCGCGCGACCGTGGCCCGACTCGGCGCCGGACGCTGGATGCCCCACGTCAAGACGGCGAAGCAGCGAGTCGCGGTCGCCGCGTTGCTCGCGGCGGGGGTGCGGGCCTTCAAGGCGGCGACCCTCGAGGAGGTGGACCTCGTCCGCCGCGAGGCGGGTCCGGCGGGGGTGACGGTGGAGGTCCTGCTGGCCCACCCCGCCTGGGGGGCGACGGCCCGCGGGGCCCTGGCGCGCCTCGGCGACCCGCACGCCCGGCTCGCCCTGCTGGCCGATGGCCCCGAGCACCTGGCCCACCTTCGAGAGCTCGCGGCGGCCCTGGGCACGCCCCGCGTCCCCATCTACCTCGACGTGGACGTGGGGATGCATCGGACGGGCCGGCCCGCCGAGGTCTGGCTCGATCTGCGGCGCACGGCAGGCGACGGCCCCTTCGAGGTGGCCGGCGTCTCCGCCTACGAAGGGCACCTGGGCTGGGACGACCGAGCGGCGGCCTTCGCGGCGTACGAGGCCGCCGCCCGCGTGGCGCGGGCCTACGGCGCGCCGTGCGTGGTGACCTCGGGCTCCCACACGTTCCACCACGCACGGGCCTGCCCGGCCCTCGCCGCCGGCCCGTTCGAAGCGCGGGTCAGCCCCGGCACCGTCGTCTTCTCGGACCGGCGCACGCACCGGGCGGCCGCGCACCTGGGGCTGCGTCAGGCCGTGTACGTCGCCACGCGCGTGGTCTCGGCCCCGCGCCCCGGCCGCGTAACGTGCGACGCCGGCTCGAAGGCCATCGCCCCCGACTGTCCGGCGCCGGGTCTTGCGGTGCTGGGCCACCCGGCCCTGCGGCCCCTCGAGCGCAGCGAGGAGCACCTACCGCTGGCGGTGGAACGCGCCCCCGCCCCCGCCCCGGGCGACCTCCTGCTGCTGGTCCCGGACCACGCCTGCACCACCGTGAACCTGCACCGGATGGCGCTTTGGGTGCGGACGGACCGGGTCGTCGGCCACGGTCCCGTCGAGGCGCGCGGGCACGGCCTGTTCGACGCCCTTTCGCGGGAGGTCCCGGCGCCGTGAGCGGCCCCCTGCACCCCTCGGACGGGGGGACCCTGGTCGAGGTGCTCGTCGTCCCGCGGGCGAGCCGGGACCGCGTCGTCGGCCCGCACGACGGCCGGCTGAAGGTCCAGGTGACCGCCCCGCCCGTCGAGGGGGCGGCGAACGACGCCGTAATTCGCCTGCTGGCACGGACCCTCGGGGTGCCCCGCCGCGCCGTGCGCGTGGTGAAGGGGCCTTCGAGCCGCCGCAAGACCCTGCACGTGGCGGACCTCGCCCCGGATGCCCTGGCCCGAGCCCTGGCGAGCGCGGGCATCCGCCTGGCGGCCTTCGCGCTCGTCGTGTTCCTTGTGGGGGCCTGCGGGCCGGCCGAGATCGAGGTGGACCTGCGCCTGGTCCTGCCGGCGGACACGACCGACCTCGCGCGCACGGACAACGTGTCGGTCACGGTGACCCCGGACGGCCCCACGGTGACGTCCCCCGTCTCGGGGCTCGACTTCTCCCTCGACGTCTCCCTCGAGCCATCCGACACCGAACAGGACGTGTCGGTCTACCTGGCCGAGGGCGACGAACTGCTCGCCTGGGGCCGGTCCGTGCGCGTGCCGCTGTCCTCGACGCCGGCGCTCGGGGTGTTCGTCGGGCCCCCGGGCGCTGTCGCGGCCCTGGCCGACGCTCCCGCGCTCGCCCACCCGGCCCCCCTGCTCGCCCGCCTGGCCGGCTTCGGAGCCCTCGTCGTGGAGGGGGGCGGGGACGGCTGGGTTCTCGACCACCGCACGTTCTCGGTCCTCCCGGCCGCCCGCGCGCCCTTCGAGCCCGTCGCCGGTGCGACCGCCGCCCTGTCCGACGCGCTCGGCGGGGCCATCGTCGTGCGGTACGACGAGGAACCGGCGCTGTTGCGATACGATCCATCGTCGGACGAATGGGCCGTCCTGGCGCCGGCGGGCCTCGAACGACTCGCAGGGCGGACGGGCGCCGCGGTGCTCGCGACCGACGACGGGGCGCAGGCGTTCCTGTTCGGGGGCGGCGACGCCACGGACGTCCTGTCGATCCCGCTGGTCCCGGACGGGGACGGGCTCGCCATCGAACCCGTGGCGGCGCCGTCCCTGCCCGACCCCCGCGGGGGAGCGGTCGCCCTGTGGGCGCGCGGCCCGGCGGAGGGGGACGACCGCGCGGTGCTGGTCGGGACCGGGACGCCGGCGCCGGTCGTCTGGACGGACGCCGGCGCCACGGGCCCGGACGGGCCCTGGACGGACCTCGGCTGCGCCGCCTTCGACCCCGTCGCGCCCGACGGCCCCGCCTGGCCGGTGACGGTCCTGTGCGCGGGCGGGGTTCGGGGTGGCGCGCCCACGGCCGACGGGCTGATGATCCGGGTCGATGCGGGGGGCCCCGCCGACGTCACCGAGGTCCCGGGCCTCCTGCCGGCGGCGATGGGGGCACCGGTGGTGCTCGCCGACCCCGCGACCGTCGCCTTCTACGGCGCCGGCGCCCTGGTGTCGTTCCCGCGGGGTGAGACGGCCGCGCAAACGGTGCAGGAGGGGCTGTCTCGCCAAACGGGGGGGCGTTCGGTTATAGTCGCCACGGGCGCCACCCTCCTCGTGGGCGGCGCCGACGCCGGCGCGACCCCCGTCCCGGCGTGGGAGATCTACACTCCGAACCTGCCCTAGGGCGCGCACGTTCGCGCCGCTCGAGTCCCCTGGGTCGCCGGAGGGGCGCCCCAAGAACGTCCACGAGAAGGAAGTCATGCCCGATACCCTCACGATCACCGACAACCGAACCGGCAAGACGTACGAGATTCCGATCCGCGACGGGACGATCACCGCGATGGACTTGCGGCAGATCAAGCTCTCGGACGACGACTTCGGCCTGATGAGCTACGATCCGGCCTTCAAGAACACGGCCTGCTGCCGGTCGGCGATCACGCTCATCGACGGCGAGCGCGGGATCTTGCGCTACCGGGGGTACCCCATCGAGCAACTCGCGGAAAACTCCACGTTCCTGGAGGTCTCGTACCTTCTGCTGCACGGCGAATTGCCCACGAAGGCGCAGTACGACGACTGGGTGGACGAGATCACACACCACACCTACGTGCACGAGTTCCTCAAGGAGGCCATGCGCGGCTTCCGCTACGACGCGCATCCCATGGGCAAGCTCGTGTCGATGCTCGGGGCCCTTTCGACGTTCTACCCCGAGTCCAAGAAGGTCCGGGACGGGGAGGTGCGCAAGCGCCACATCATCAAGGCCATTGCGAAGATGCCCACCTTGGCGGCCTGGGCCTACCGGCACTCGCTCGGCCAGCCCTACGTCTACCCCGACAACGCGCTGTCCTATGCCGGCAACCTGATGGCGATGCTGTTCAAACTCGCCGAGCCCAAGTACGAGCCGCATCCGGTCCTCGAGCGCGCGCTCGACGTGCTGTTCATCCTGCACGCCGACCACGAGCAAAACTGCTCGGCCAACGCCATGCGATCGGTGGGCTCATCGGAGGCCGATCCGTACGTATCGCTGGCCGCGGCCACGGCCGCCCTGTACGGGCCGCTGCACGGGGGCGCCAACGAGGCCGTGTTGCGCATGCTCGAGAGCATCGGGAGCACGGACCGGATCCCCGAGTTCATCGAAGGGGTCAAGAACGGCAAGGGGCGCCTGATGGGGTTCGGGCACCGGGTCTACAAGAACTACGACCCGCGGGCGCGCGTCATCAAGAACCTGGCCCACGAGGTCTTCGAGGTGACCGGCAAGAATCCGCTGCTCGACATCGCGGTGGAACTCGAGAAGATCGCCCTCGAAGACGAGTACTTCGTCAAGCGGCGCCTCTACCCCAACGTGGACTTCTACTCGGGCCTCATCTACCAGGCCATGGGCTTTCCCACCGAGATGTTCCCGGTGCTGTTTGCGATCCCGCGCACGACGGGCTGGCTCGCGCAGTGGCAGGAGATGCTCACGGATCCCGAGCAGAAGATCGCCCGTCCTCGGCAGATCTTCGTCGGAGCCGGCGCGCGCGACTACGTGCCCATCGACAAGCGCGGCGCGTAGCCCGACGAGCGGCGACACCACCGCGACGAGGGCCGCACGCGCGGCCCTCGTCCGTTGCGGAGGCCTTTCGTCCCTACCCTTGCGGGCAGAGGAACTCGAGCTCGGCCGAGCCGGTGTCCTTGAGCGCCTGGCAGGCGTCGCCGCAAAGGGTGATCTCCGTGTACGGCACGCTCCAGACCCAGCCGTTTTCGGTGTTGCAGTCCGCCACCTCGGGCCACTCCATGCCGCCGACGTTGACCTTCGTAAAGCCCGGGAAGTCCGGCTCCATTTCGAGGGTCAACGTGCAGCTTAGGACCCCCTCGACGATGCCCTCCATCATCATGAGCAGGGCGTTGCCGTCCTGGGCGTTGTAGAACTGCCCCGTGCCGCCGGCCGCGGCGATGGCGTTGAGCTGGTTCTGGAGGCCCGGGGTGTCCGCGTCGATCCCCACGGCGTAGGTCGGCACGCCGTTGGCGGCGAGCTGCGAAACCAGGTTGACGATCTCGGCGGAGGTGTTCGGGCTGCCGCAGTTCGTGCTGACCCCCCCGTCGGCCACCAGGATGACCGCCTGCGGCTTGTTGGGCTGGACGATGCTCTCGATGTGGTTCTTCGCCACCTGGATCCCGTCTCCCATGGGGGTCTGGCCGGAGACCGAGGCGCCGAGCTGCGGGATCGAGGCCAGGATGTTCTGGCCGTTCATGGGCGCCACCGGCACCGTGATTGGGTTGTCGGCGTTGCAAAAGCCTCCCACGCTGGGGAACAACTCGGCGCCGAAGTCGGCCTTGTCGTCGAACTGGGTCACCACGCTCTGGACCGTCAGATACAGGCTGTCCCATCGGTTCATGGTCTGGCCCATGAACTGCCAGGTGTTATAGTCCATGCTGCCGGACTTGTCGAGGACGAGCACGATGTCCGGACGCTCGGCCATGGCCTGGAACATCACCTCGTCGCACACCGTGCCCGCGGTCCCCGAGCCGTCGCCGCCCAGGTCGAACTTCGGCGGCATGGCGGTGGTCATCCCGCCCGTCGTTGCACTGCCGCTGCCCATCGTCGCGACGCCCGTGGCGGCGGTACTCCCCTCGGTCGCACCCGCCGTGCCGGTGCCGTCCGTGTCCGTCGTCGGCCCCGTGGTGACGGTCGTCACGCCGCTGGTCGCCGTGGTCGTACGACCGCTGCCGCCTGCGCCCCCACACCCGAGGGGGACGAGGCTCCCGGCGGCAAACATGAGGGTCCCATGGAAGATCCGCATGGATAGAAGCTTACGCCGGGTGGACGCGCAGGACAAGGCGTGTATGGAATCCTCCCACGCATCCCGACATCTCGCACCTTTCCCTACGTGCGCTCGCCGGCCCGAGCTTCGAGCGCACGCAGGATTGCGTCCCGGGCCGCCTCGACCTCCCCGGGGATCCGGACGGGGCGGTTCGGCAGTCCGGCGGGTACGTCGAGGGCGTCTTCGTGGTAGCGGGTCTTGAACTCCGTGAACTTGAGGCCGTGGGCCGTGGAGATCACGACCACGCGGTCCGTCGGCCCGATGACCCGGCGCGCCACGAGCTTCTCCAGACATGCGAGGGCCACCCCCGTGTGCGGGCAGTTGAAAAGCCCCGTGCGGTCGGCGCGCGCGGCGGCGTCGGCAAGCTCCGCCTCGGAGGCATGCTCCACGACGCCACGGCAGGCCACGAGCGCGCGCACCGCCTTGGGCATGGAGACGGGGTCGCCGATCCGGATCGCCGAGGCGAGGGTGGGGCCCGCCTCGACCGGCTCGAAGTCCTCCTCTCGCAGGTCGCGGCCGGCGGCGAGCGCCCGGCGATAGGCCCGGTACAGGGGATTGGCCCGCTCGGCCTGGCAGCAGGCGATCCGCGGCATCCGGTCGATGAGCCCGGCCCGGTGCATCTCCAAAAAACCCTTGGCGATGGCGCTTACGTTGCCCAGGTTGCCGCCGGGCACCAGCACCCAGTCGGGGACCTCCCAGTCGAACTGCTGCACGATCTCGATGGAGAGCGTCTTTTGCCCCTCGACGCGCAGGCTGTTCATGGAGTTGGCGAGGTACAGATCCGGGTCGGCGGCCAGGCGCTGCACCACGCGCATGCACCCGTCGAAATCCGTGGCGAGGCTGCAGACCAGCGCGCCGTTGGCGAGCGGCTGGACGAGCTGGGCCGCGGTGACCTTGGCCTCGGGCAGCAGCACCGCCACCGGGATCCCGGCCGCTGCCCCGTAGGCGGCAAGGGCCGCCGAGGTGTCCCCCGTCGAGGCGCACACCACCGCGCGGACGGGGCGGCCGTCGTGGATCCGCTGGCGGACCGTGGAGACCAGCACGGTCATCCCGAGGTCCTTGAACGAACCCGTGTGGCTGACCCCGCACTGCTTGACCCACAGGTCGGACAGACCGAGGGCGGCGCCGTAGCGCTCGGCCCAGAACATGTTCGTGCCCCCCTCGAACAGGGAGACGACGTTCTCGTCGTCCACGTGGGGCTGGACCCACTCCTTCTTGCCCCACACCCCGCTGCCGTAGGGCCAAGTGTTGCGCAGATAGCGGTCGTCGAACAGCTTCTTCCACGCCGCGGGCGAGCGCGTCTTCCAGGCCGCCTCGTCGTGAACCACCTCGAGCAGGCCGCCGCAGGCCGGGCAGCGGTAGACCGCCTCGTCGAGCGGGATCGAACCCTCGCACCCATGCACGCAGCGAAACGAGGCGGCAAACGACATGGGGCGATCGTACGACGGGGGCGGGGCCGATTCGACCCCGGCGTGCTACCGTCGTGCGGCCGTGCCATCCCAGGGCCCGCCCGCGATCCTCGGCGCCCTCGCGGTCGCCTGCGCCGCCTGCGTGCCGCCGCTCGTGGTCCCCGAGGGGCTGCTCGACCGCCCGCTGGCCCTGTGGACCGGCGACGGCGACCCCACCGTGCGCCTGGCCTTCGTGGACGAGGGCTGTCCGGGCGAGGTCGCCGCGGGCGGCTGCACCGACGATCCCGCGCGCCCCTGCCGCCCGATCCTCCTCGACAGCCTCGCGGCCGAGACGGCCCTGCCGGCGGACCCCACGGCGGCGGACGACCTCACCCTGTCGGCCGAGTGCCTCGAGTTGCGCCCCGCCGCGGGCCTGGGGGCACCCGACCCGTCGGCTCAGGACCGCACGCGCGCGGTGGCGCGGCTTCGTTTGCGGGAGTTGCCCGTCCTGCGCGCAAAGCGCACATCGGCCGGAGGCTGGACGTGGCAGCACGGCACGGAGGCGGGCACGACCGAGCCCGGGGGGGTGCTCGGCGCCCACGCCCTGTCCCGCTTCGCCGTGCAGATCGAGCGTGACGCCCCGGTCCCTCGGGTAACCTTCTACGACACCTTCCCGGGGACGGACCGCGACCTCGCGCGGCGCGGGTACACCTTCCTCCCGGTGCAATTCCCCGGGCGCCTGCTGGGCCGCAACCGCAACGACCGTTGCCTGGTGGACGGGCGCGACTGCGAGCTACCGAAGGGGGTGGACCTGGTGCCCGGGGACGACCGCCTGGCTCTCGCCGCGAGCCGCATGGTGATCGACGCCTGTCTGGCGCCCCCACCGTGCACCGTCACGTACACGCCGAACCAGGACGATCCCAGCCAGCCCGGCACCTGCGGGCGCGCCCCGGGGCCGGATCTTCCGGCGGGATGCACCGAGGCCGACGCCCCCGCCGGAGGACGCGCGGCCTCCCTCGTCGTGGCGACCGCGGTCCCGGACCTCGTGCTGTTCGCCGATGCCTTCGAGCGCATGTTCGGCCCGCCCGAGGACCTGCCTGCCTGTGACGGCGCGCCGCCTCCCGAAACCCCCGCGTGCCGGGAACCCGACGGCGGCGCCCTGTTCGTGGCCGGCTGGCCGCCCGCCGGAATCGATACGCCGCTGCCCGTCGTCAAGGTCCGGGCCCTGGCGCTTTTGGCCGGCGCGGCCCGGGCCGTGGCCCCGTCGCCGTGCACCCGGCTGGCCGACCGCCTCGCCGCAGCCGAGAACCAGTGCGACCGCTACCGGCGCACCGCCCGACGAGACGGAGGCGTGGCCGCGACGCGCCCCCCCTACTCCGCCAACCCGGACGACGGCGACGACGACGCGGACACCTCCGCCGTCGTGCTCGGCGAGGCGTTCGTTCCGGAGGGCGCGACCGGCCCCGACCCGGCGCGCTGGCTCACCGTGCGCGTCGTCCCCGCCGAGCACGCACTCGCGGTGTCGGTCCGGCGCAGCGTCTATCCCGACGCCATCGAGCCCGACGGCCTGCTCGGAGCCTCGATGCTCGCCGGAACGGACCTGGTGCTCGACTACACGGATCCGAACCCGAGCCTCCGGATCCGCTGCACCGCCCCCCACGATGGACGCTGCCTGCCCCTTCCGGACTGCCGGGACGACGGAGACCCCGCCTGCTGTCATGGCCTGCCGCGTCCCTTGCTGTTCGAGTTCGCCACCACCGCGGGCGCGGACGCCTGCTGCCCCGCGCTGTCGGCCGAGGACCAGACCGCCGTCGCCGCCATGGGTGGCGCGTGCGCTGCGCCCTGAACCGCGGCTTTCACGCGAAGGTTGCATCGTGCATGCTGCGGGCGTTCACCCCGAGGCAACGATGCTCCCGATCGCCGCGCTCCCCGCCGACACCAGCACGCTGGCCACCTACCTGTGGGCCTTCGGGCAGGGGGTCCTCGTGGACCTTACGCCCTGCGTCTATCCCCTCATCCCGATCACGGTCTCGGTGTTCGGAGCCAAGGGGGTCTCCCGCGGCCGGGCGCTCGCCCTGGCCGCGGTCTACGTGCTCGGAATGGCGCTGCTGTACACGGGGCTCGGGGTCGCGGTGTCGCTGACGGGGGCGGCGTTCGGCACGTGGCTGGCCAACCCCTTCGTGGTCCTGCCCATCGCGGCGCTCTTGCTGGCGCTCGCGGCCAGCATGTTCGGCGCCTTCGAACTGCAGCTTCCGGTGTCGTGGCAAAACCGCCTGTCGTCGGTGGGCGGCGGAGGCTTTGCCGGCGCCTTCTTGATGGGGCTCGTCAGCGGCTTCATCTCGGCCCCCTGCACGGGCCCGGTGCTGCTTTCGCTGCTCGCCTTCATCGCCAAGGCCGCCGCCGAGGGGGGCGGGGTGGCCTACGGCAGTTCCTTGCTGTTCGTCTACGCCCTGGGCATGGGGACCCTGTTCTTCGCCGTGGCTCTCGGCGCGAGCCTGCTGCGCCCGGGGCCGTGGATGGAGCACGTCAAGAGCGTGTTCGGGATCCTCCTGCTGGTGATGACCTACTGGTTCCTGCGGCCGCTGGCGCCCGTGCTCGAGCAGTTCGTCCTCGACCCCGGCTGGGGGCTGTGGGCCGGCATCGGGATTGCGGCGGCCGGGGTCGTCGCCGGCGCCGTGCACCTTTCCTTTCACACACCCGTGCTGGCGATCCGCGTGCGCAAGGCGCTGGCCGTGGCGGTGACCACGGTGGGACTCGTGGTCGTGCTCAACAACGTGTTGTACGTGCCACCGATGGCCTGGAGGCACGTGGACCGCATCGAGGACCTGGCCGTGGCCGTAGACGAGGCCGTCCGCGAGGATCGGCCGCTGCTCATCGACTTCGCGGCCACCTGGTGCCTGCCCTGCAAGGAACTCGAGCTCGGCACCTTCCACGACCCCGCGGTCGAGCGCGAACTCGCCAGGCGCTTCGTCCTCGTCAAGGTGGACGTGACCGATCCGAACGACGACCAGGCCGCGATCCAGGACGCCTTCGACAGTCACACCCTGCCCTCGGTCCTGCTGTACGCCCCCTCACCGGCCCTGCGAGAGGCCGTCCGAGGCTTGCGCGACGGCGCCGAGCCCCCGCCCCCGGCCGCCCGGATCCAGACCCTCGTGGATCCCGACGCCTTCCTGGCCACCTTGGCGCGCGTGCCCTGACCGGGCCCTCCCGGGTGGCATCGGGATCCGTTCACCCGCGGTCCCCATCCGCTGCAGGCACGGACCTCCCCCACACACGGCGAGAAAACACGAGCCCCCTACTCCGCGATGCGGTCCAGCGCCTCGCCAGACCCACGGCGCGGCCTCGCCCGGCCCCAGGCCCACCGCAGCGCCCGGGTTTGCCGGCTGGACGATGCTTGGCGGTGCGTCCAGCGCTCCGGTTCACGGGGACGGGAACGGCGACGCCCACCGGCACCGGGACGGGACGGGCCCCCGTGGCCGTGTCCGTGACCGTGGCCGAATCCGTCTGCGTTCCCGTACCCGACGGCGACCGGCCCGTCCGGATGACATCCACCGTTCGAGTCGGGCCCCCTGCCGCATCCCGGCCGGGGCTCGGCAGTGCGTCCGGCGTCTCCGGTGTACCGGGACGGGAACAGGGACGCGCACCGGCACCGGCGCGGACTCGGCGATCGGGGCGGCCCCGCGCCATCGGTGCGCCGGGGGGACCGGCCCCGGGCGCGCCCGAGTGGGAACCTCGGAGGCCCGTGGCTGCATCGGGTTTCGTTCCCGTGCGCTACGGCGTTCTAGTCGGGGGTGTTCGGGGTGGCAGGGGACGGCGGCGGCAGGGCGGCGGACAACTCGCGTTCGAGGCGGGCGCGGTCGAAGCCCACGATGATCTGCCCGCGAAGGTCGATGACGGGGACGCTGCCGCCCCGGGCGCCTGCCTTCTTGAGCTTGGCCGCCAGTTCCGCCGCGGCGGCGCGGTCGGCCTCGATGTCCTTGGCGACGTACTCGACTCCCTTGCGATCGAGATAGGCTTGGAGCTTCTTGCACACGCCGCACCACGAGGTCTTGTAGACGATGATGTCCCCGTGGGTGGCCGGCAGGTCCGGTGGTTCGAGCCCCTCGGGCAGGGTGACGGCGCTCGAAAGCCCCTGGCCCAGGGCCAGTTCCTCGAAGGAGGCCCGGGGGACCGGGACGAGCCGATAGGTGCCGTCTTCGAGAGGATCGTCGAGGTTCGCCACCCACACGGTGCCGGGGGGCGGGGCCTTCCCGTCGAGCAGGGTCACCCGCACGAAGCCCCGCACCCCCTCGGGGACCGAGGCCGGGTCATGGGTGTCCACGAAGGCCCCCCGCGGACCCGCGTAGGTGAGGACCGCCGGGGTATCCGTGGCGTACACGGCGGTCACCGGGGCGGCGGTTTGCTCGGACGCCGCCGGCTGCGCGGGGCGTGGGGGCGCGGGAGGTCTTTCCTCGCCGCAGGCCCCAAGCCCCCACGAGAGGGCGACCGCGACCAGTCGAGGCAGGGACGAGGTGCGCATGGTCGGCGTTCGAGTATAACGAGCCGGCCTCGACCGTGCCTCGACTCCACCGCCACCCGAGCCACGCGCCGGACCACGCCCTGTGGGGGCTCCTGCGGGCACTCGCCGCCACGGCGGGCGCCTTCGTCGTGGTCGTGCTGGTACTGTATGCGGGCTACCTCGGCTACACCGACCTCGACCCGCCCGACCTCGACCCGCCCGACCTCGGCCCCCCCCAGGTGGAGGCGGTCGGCCGGCGGGTGAGCGTCTCCGGCGCGAGTCTGGAACGCGACGGCGCCGTCTGGGTCCTGCAGATCGAAGGTTCCCCCGCGGCTGCCGGCGCGGCGCGTGGTACGCTGGTCGCCCGTCCCTTCCTGGCCCTGCACGAGCGCATCCTCGAGCGCCTGGCGGCCCGCTACCCCTCCCGCAGCGAGGCGTGGGGCGCGAACCTGCTGCTGCGCTGGCGCTACCGGGGCGCGGATGCGGCCTTGCCGGCCGCCGCTCGCGAAGAACTCGCCGCGTTCGCCGCGAACCTCCCCGAGGCAGCGACAGGCAACTACGGCGCGTACCACGTGCTGTTCCTCTACCAGATGTTTCCGGATCTGGCCCGGCGTCTCGACGACGTCGTCTTGGAAGGTTTCGCCTTCGCAGTGGTGCCGCCCGGTGACCGCACCGACCGCGGCAACGTGATCGTCGGGCGTACCTTCGACGCGGATCTCGGCCACGACTTCGAGCCCGACCGCATCGTCACCTTCCACCACCCGGACGGGCGCTACCCCTACGCCTCCGTGGGATGGGCGGGGCTCATGGGCGTCGTCACGGGGGTCAACGCCCGGGGCGTCTTCGTCGCCCTCGACAACGTGCGAACCGACGACCCACCCGAGGACGGCCTACCCCTGCCCCTCCTGGCGCGCAAAGTGCTCGAGGAGGCCGACACCCTCGATCGTGCGGTGGAGATCCTGCGCTCGGCGAAGGTGCGCACCGCGGGGGCCTTCCTCGTAGCCGAGGGGGCGAGCCGCCGCGCCGTCGTGGTGGAGCTTGCCGCGCGCGACAGTGAGGACCGGCGCGTGGTCCGCGGCGACGGCGACCCGGTGGTCTTCGTCACGAACCACTTCGAGGCCGAGCCCTTTCGCGGCGACCCCTTCAACGACCGGATCAAGCGCGACACCGCCAGCGGCGCCCGCTTCCGCCGCCTCGAGACGTTGCTCGCGGGCCGCCCCCGCCTTTCGGCCGAACAGGCGGCCGCGATCCTGCGCGACCGCAAGGGCCCCGACGGATCCGAGGCCGGCCTCGGGAACAAAAACGCCCTGGAGTCCCTGCACGGTTCCCACGCCGTCGTCGTCGACCTGTCCGCGATGGTCCTTTGGGTCTGCGAGGGCCCGAGCGCCCTGGGCCGCTTCCGCGCCTTCGACCTGCGCGACCGGCTCGGCCGCCCCAAGCCCGCCCCACAGACGATCGCCGACCTGCCCGCCGACCCCCTGCTCTACTCGGCGGCGTACGCCGACTATCGGCAGGCCCTCGAAGAGCTCGCGTTCGCGCGCAAGGCCCTCGCCAAGGGGCATCTGCTTCGTGCGCGCACGGCCGCCGCCGTGGGGCTTTCCCTCGCTCCGGAGCTCGGGGCGCTCTATCGCGTCATGGGGGACATCGAGCGCCGCCTGGGCAACGTCGCAAACGCGCGGCGCCACTACGAGCGCTACCTGCAGCTTAGCCCCGGCCGCCTGCGAGACCACGAGCGCGTGCGCAGCATCCTGGCGGAGCTGGCGAGCGGTTGACGAGCGCGACCGCTCTACGCTTCGCGGCCGAGGGCGGCGAGGTAAGCCCGCACGGCACGGTCGAGGCCCAAGAAGACCGCGTCCGCGATGAGGGCGTGGCCGATGGAGACCTCGCACAGGTGCGGCAAGGTGCGAAACAGCCCCAGGTTCGCCCGGTCCAGGTCGTGCCCCGCGTTGACCCCGAGGCCGCGGGCGTGGGCGTGGTGCGCCGCCGACACATAGCGATCGAACACTTCGCGGGCGCGCGCCGGATCGGTCTGGAAGGCCCTCGCGAACGGCCCGGTGTAGAGTTCCACCCGGTCGGCCCCGACCTCGGCCGCCCAGTCCACCGCCGCGGGATCCGGCTCGATGAACACGCTGGTCCGGATCCCCCGCGCCCCGAGATCGGCCAGAAGCGCGCGCATGTGCGCCACGTCCGTCCTCGGGGACCAGCCGGCCGAGCTCGTGATCTCCCCCGGCTGGACCGGAACGAGGGTGGCCTGGTCGGGCCGCACCTCGCACCACAGTGCGACGACCTCCGGGCGCGGATCGCCTTCGATGTTGAGTTCCACACGCCCCCGCATGGGCGCGAGGAAGCGGGCCAGCCGATGCACGTCGTCCGGCCGAATGTGGCGCCGGTCCTCGCGCGGATGCACCGTGATCCCGTCCGCCCCGGCCTCCACCGCAACCCGCGCGGCCTCGAGGGGATCGGGGATCGCCCCGCCGCGGCTGTTGCGCAGGGTCGCGACCTTGTTGACGTTGACGCTCAGGCGGATCACCGCCCCCGAGCATCGCCCAGCGCGCGCCGCCGGGCAATGCTCCCCAAAGCCCTTGACGCGACGCCCGGCCTGCTGCATCGTCCGTCGCCCCATGGGCTGGAACGACAATCGCCGAACCCCGAAGATGCGCCGCCGCAAGCGGCAGCTCAAGAAGAAGGCCCGCGAGGCCCGCAAGGCCGAGGCCCGCAAGGCCGCCCGCGGCCAGACCTCCAAGAAGTAGGCGCCTGCCGCCGACTGCTACCCGGGGTCGCTGGGCCGACGCAGACGGCGCAGGCGCTCGGCCGCGCGGGCCTCCCAGCCTCTCGGAGACGGTGCGTAGATCGTGCGGCCCCGCAGGGCATCGGGGAGGGTGGGCATCGCCCCTTGTGGGAGCACCCCACCGGGCGCCTCGTGTGGCGAGCGGTAGCCGCGGCCGTGGCCCAGTTCGCGCGCAAGGCCCGTCGGGGCGTTTCGCAACGCCGGCGGGACGGGCAACGAGCCCAGGTCGCGCACCGCGGCCGCCGCGGCGTCCCGCGCCCGGATCACGGCGTCGCTTTTGGGGGCGAGGGCCAGGTAGGTCGCGGCCTGCACCAGGTTGAGGCTCGCCTCCGGCAGCCCCACCAGGTGCGCGGCCTGGGCCGCAGCCGCCGCCACCACGAGGGCCTGCGGATCGGCGTTGCCCACGTCCTCGCTGGCAAAGATCACCATGCGGCGTGCCACGAACATCGGGTCGTCGCCCGCCTCCAGCAGTCGCATGCACCAGTAGGCCGCGGCGTCGGGATCGCTCGCCCGCATGCTCTTGATGAACGCGCTGGCCACGTCGTAGTGGGCGTCGCCCGCCCTGTCGTGCCGGACCACGGGCGCACCGGCCGCCTCGCCCGCCACCCGCTCGTCGAGGACGCCCCCCTCGCCGGCCAGGTCCACTGCAAGTTCGAGCACGGACAGCGCACGCCGTGCGTCCCCGTCCGCAGCGGCAGCAATCGCCACCAGGGCGGTCTCCTCGGCCCGGACGCCACGACCTCCGAGCCCTCGGACGGGGTCCGTCAGGGCGCGGCGCAACAGCCGCACCAGGTCGTCGGGCCCGACCGGCCGCACGACGCACACCCGCACTCGGGAAAGCAGCGCGGCATTGAGCTCGAACGAGGGGTTCTCCGTCGTCGCCCCCAACAGCCGGCAGGTCCCGTCCTCGACGTGGGGCAGCAGGGCGTCTTGCTGGCCCCGGTGGAAACGGTGGATCTCGTCGATGAACACGACCGTGGCGCGCCGGTGCTCGCGGCGCCGGCGGGCAGCCCGCTCGACCACCGCACGAATGTCCCGCACCCCCGCCGAGGTGGCCGACAGGGTCTCGAAGTCCGCGTCACAGCGTCGCGCCACGATCCGGGCGAGCGTGGTCTTGCCCGTACCCGGCGGACCCCAGAACACCAGGTTGGGCGGTGGCCGCGACGGAGACAGCCGCCGCAAAAGCCCGGAGGGGCCGGCAAGGTGCGGCTGGCCCACCACGTCGTCGAGGTTCTCCGGGCGCATCCGATCCGCCAGCGGGCGCAGCGAGGGATCGCGGGCGACCGCGTGCTCGAAGAGGGGATCGTCCATGGCCGGGGCGGGAGCGTACCTGCTACGCTTCGTCCCGTGGGCCCTCGCGACCCCCGGGGACCGCTCAGCAGCCCGCTGTGTGCGGCCGCCGCGGCCGTCCTGACCGCGGCGGCGGGCTGCGGGGACCACGCCCCGAAGACCCTGGTGGCTCGCGAGCCCCCGCTGTCGCCCCCCCCGTCGGTGAGCCGCGCCGGCGGCGCCCCACGGTCCGAGCCCGAAAAGATCGACTGGCTGTGCCGCCAGGTGGAGGCCAGTGGGTACGTGTTCCTGCGCGGCCGCCGCTCCATGACCGCCGGGGAGTTCGCGGACCGGATGCGCGAGGTCCATCGGACCCACCGCGACGAGATCCGTACGGCGCGGGAGTTCATCGAGCGCGTGGGCCGGCCCGGGGCGGACGGCCGCCCGATCCGCGTGCGCACGACGGCTTCGGCGCCCCCCATCGACGTCCGCACCTACCTCCACGATCGGCTCGACGACCTCGAGCGCGGCGGCGCCGAGACCAGCCCCACCGCCGACACCGCCCGCCGCACCGCCCGGCCCCCCGAGGACGCGATCGCGCGGCTTTTGGACCGGATCGAGGATTCCGGGGCCACGTTCCTCGTCCCCCAGCGCGGTGGCCCCCCGAGGCATCTCGACGCGGCCTCCTTCGCTGCCCTCCTCGCCAAGAAGTGGCGTTTCCTCGGCGCCGACATCGACGACCCACAGACCTTCATCGACGAGATCGCCTCCGAGCCCTACGCCGTCTTCGCACCCTACGAGGTCGTCCTGCCCGACGGCACGACCCGGCCCGTGGCATCCTGGCTGCGCGGCCGGGCTTCGACACCCGCCCCCACGCACGACCACGCGGCCCCACGCCCATGACCCGCGCCTCCCCCCCGGCCCCCGCGCCCTCTGCTGCCCGTTCGGGGCTCGCGTGGCTCGCGATCGGGGCCACCCTGGGGGCCCTTTCCGTCGGGCTCGGAGCGGTTGGCACCCACAGCCTTCGCGCCCACCTCGGGGCCCGAGAACTCGAGCTTTGGCGTACGGCGGTCCGCTACCTCCAGGTACACGCTCTGGCCCTGGTCGGGGTCGGCCTCGTACGGCCCGACCGGCGGGCGGTCCGCCGCCTGGTGGGTGCGGCCGGCGCGTTCCTTTCGGGCGGGACGCTTCTGTTCGCCGGGTCCGTGGCGGGCCTTGCGCTGGGAGGCCCCCGGGGGCTCGGTGCCGTGGCCCCCGCCGGCGGGTTGCTGCTCATCGCGGGATGGCTTTGCCTCGCCGCCGCGGCGGTGGCGGGGCTCCGCCGTGGGCCGGTGTCCCCCGACTCGGGCCGGGACGACGACCCCCCTCGTCCTCAAGGGCCGTCCGCCCCCCTCCGATGATCGGGACATGGATCCAGGATCCCGCGCCTTCTTCCTCACGGTCCTGCGCTACCGCACGCTGCTGGCCCGAGACCGAGGACGGCGCGACGAACTCGCCCGCCTGCGGCGGTTGCTCGGGGCACGGACGATCCACCCGGGCCGCGCCGGGTTCGAACAGCGCGCCTTTCGACGGATCCCGATGGACGCCCCGGCCCACGTGCGCGTGTGGAACCTCGACGCACCGGCCCACCTTTGCGACCTGTCCGCGGACGGGGCGCGCATCGAGGACACGAGCGGCATCCCGGACCGGCTCGCCCCGAAGGCACGCGCGACCTTGCACCTGGCTCCGGGCGGCAGCACGCTGCGGGTGTTCCTGCCCTTCGAGGTCGTGCACGCCGACCCGGTACAGGCGCGGTACGGCGTGCGTTTCCTCGGCGCCCCGCTGGTGGCCCAGCAGCGCATCGCCGGGACGAGCCCCGCGCTGCGCATCCTCGAACGCATGGGCCCCGGCGCGTTGCCCACCGCCGCCTGAGAGCCAAACCGGGCCCGTACGCGCGACGTCGTCCGGCTTCAGTGCAGGAGCTTGGCGCTCCGCCGCCGGCCGGGCAACGTGGCGAAGCCGGCGTGCCCCACCAGCCGAGCCGGGTCCACGCCGATCGACGCCAGGGCCTCATCCCACATGTCGGCGGGATCGGCGTCGAAGATCCACTCGGCCGAAAGCCCCGTCGCGCCGTCGGCTGCCCGCAACGGCACCACGACCCAGCTTCCCTGGGCCATCTCGCCTTCGAGTTGGCCCGGCCCCCAGCCGGCGTACCCGAGCAGGAACAGAAACCGTCCCGCCCCTCCGATCCCGTCCTCGCAACGCTGCATCGGCGCCATGGACGTCGTGAGAAAGACGCCCGGCAGAACCGTACGCGCATCGGGATCCCATGAGGCGTCATCGTGCAGGACCCACCCCCGCATCGGTTCGACCGGGCCGCCCGACCGCGCCAGCGCGTCCGGTGGCCCCTTCCACGCCACACCGAGGCTTTGCGCCACGTCGGCCATGGTATGGGGCACGGGCTGGTTCAAGACCAGGCCCAGGGCACCGGCGCTGCCGTGGTCGAGCATGAGCACCACCGAGCGGCGGAAGTTGGGGTCCGCAAGCTGCGGGACCGCGCACAGCAGGTTGCCCTCGAGCGCGCTCGGGCCGTCGTCGGGTTCCTCCATCGCACGAAGCAGTGTCCCACACCTTCGCCCCCGGCGCCCGTGTGCGCGTTTTGCGACCCCTTCCCCACGGCTCGCGACGTGCTAGGGTGCGCCCCCACCCACCGGCCAGAGTGGCGAAATCGGTAGACGCGGCGGACTCAAAATCCGCTGGGCCTTGCGCCCTTGAGAGTTCGAGTCTCTCCTCTGGCACCGAGGTTCGGCCCGCGCGGCGCTA
>JALSIN010000136.1 GCA_026989935.1 Polyangiaceae bacterium
CGGCGCGCGCGGCCGCGTCGAGCCGCGCGGCCGTGGCCGGCGGAAGGTCCGCCGGGATCGTGTACGTGGCCACGTCGGCCTCGTACTTCGTCTCGTAGTCGTACCAGGTGTCCGGCGGCAGGACGATCTCGCCGGGTTGCGAGACCAGGAGATCCCCGCCCGCGTCGCCGAGCAGGGCCAGCTCGATCTCGCGCGGCCGATCGACCGCCTGCTCCACCAGGATCCGGTCGTCGTAGCGCGCCGCCGCCTCGAGTGCCGCCCGCAACCAGGCAGACCCTTCCACCCGCGAGATCCCGATCGAAGATCCCATGTTGGCCGGCTTGACGAACACCGGAAACTTCAAGCTGGCCTCGACCTGCCGCGCCCCCTGGGCCAGACCGCGGCCGTCCACGGCGACCCACGGCGCCACCGGGACGTCCGGGCAGGCCGCGGTGACCAGGGCCTTGAAGGCCACCTTGTCCATGCACACCGCGGAGGCCAGCACGCCCGACCCCACGTACGGCACGCCCAGCACCTCGCACAGCCCCTGGAGCGTGCCGTCTTCGCCCATGGGGCCGTGCACGAGCGGGAACACCACGTCGGCGTCGAAGGCGGCGAACGCATCCGTGATGGGGCCGTGCTCGACGACCCGCGCAGGGTCCTGTCCCGGGCGGCCCAGGTGCATCCGGCCGTCGCGGTCGATCCCCAGCAGCGGGACGTCGTAGCCGGCGCGGGCGAGGGCGTCGGCCACGTTCCGTGCGCTCTGGATCGAGATCGGGTGCTCGGCGCAGCGGCCGCCGAAGACGAGGAGGACACGCCGGACGTCGTCGTCCATGGCGCCCTTCTAGCCGGAATGCCCCCGGCGGTCACGGGCGGTCGAGGGGCGCGTCGAGGGCCGCGAGCAGGCAGCGCACGAAGGCGTCCTGGGCGGCCCGCGCGGCGGCGAGATCCCGCACGCCGTTTTGCAGCACGGCGAAGGCGACCGTGCGTCCGCCGGCGGCGGCGATGCCCGAAAGGGCGCTGACCCCGTCGAGGGTCCCGGTCTTGCCGCGCACGCGGCCGGCGATCTCCCGCATCCGGCCGCGCAGGGTGCCGTCCTGGCCGGCCACGGCGAGGCTCGGCAGAAGGCCGTGGCTGGGGCTTGCGGGGTCGGCCACCCGGGCGAGCACGGCGGCCAGGGCGCGTGCGGAGATCCGCGTCCGGTGGGACAGGCCCGAGCCGTTGACGAGCACGAGCGCCTCGTCGCGCCCGCCGATCGCCCGCCACCAGGCGCGGACGGCGGCGACCCCGGCTTCGGTCGTCCCGGGCCGACCCGTGGCCGCCCGGCCCAGCGCCCGCAGGAGCTGCTCGGCGGTGAAGTTGTTGGAGTACTTGAGGCTCGCGGCGGCGAGGTCCACGAGGGGACGGGATCGGTGCACGTGCAGGAGAGGCGCATGGGCGGGCACGCGGCCGGTGACGACGGCGGGGGCGGGCCGGCCGGTGCGGGTGGCGATCATCGCCGCGAGGACCCCGGCGACGAAGCGCGGCGGGTCGAGCACCCGGGCGCGCGGGGCTTCGAGGAGGCCCGTGCCGCCGGTGAGGACGATCCGGGTGCCGGATGCGTCGGGCTGGACGAGGACCCGGGCGGGGGCGGGCCGGCGGCGGCGGCGGTCGAGCAGCCGCACTCCGGTCGAGGGCGGGCGCACGGTGTACCCGCCGGGGCCGTCCACGAGCTCCACCGTGTTGAATTGCAGCGAGAGCGCCGACGGCGGGGCCCGGTAGGCGTCGGGGGCGGTCGAAGGGACGAATCCGGGGGGGGGATCGCCCGAAAAGGCGGTCGCGTCGGCCACCACCCGCCGCACCGCCCGCAGATCGACGAGGGCCTCGGCCGCGTCGAGCAACGCGTACAGATCCCGGGGCAGCAGCGAGGGGTCGCCCGTGCCGCGCAGGATGAGGTCGGCGCCGTCAACGTATAGCTCCGTATGAAAACGATAGTCCGCCCCCAAGAGCTCCACCGCAGCGGTCGCCGTGACGACCTTGAGATTGCTGGCGGGGTTTGCGGGCATCCGGTCGCGGGCGGCCACGAGGACCCGATTCGTCGCCAGATCGCGCACGTGCACGCTCGCCGCCCGAGGCACGGGGCAGCGGCGTCGAAGGCGCGGGCCCTCGACCGGTGGGAGCAGCGGCGAAAGATCCGCCAGACGGGCGCGGACGCGGGCGGGGTCCGGCGGCGGCTCGGGCGCCTGCCACGGGGGAAGCTGCGGGGGCGCGGGCGACCGCGGGCGCGCGACGACCCCCGCGTAGGTGGGGTCGAGGCGGCCCGGCGCCGTCTCGCCGGTCATGGTGTGGGCCGGGACGCGCGCTCGATGGGCCTCGGGCGAAGCGGCCGCGGTCGGGGCCATGCTGTGAGCTCGAAGCGCCCCACCGGCGGCGGCCGCGGCGGCCACCCACAGCGCGAAGACCAGGCGGCTTCGAAGGGTCGGGCGCACGCTCGCACGCTACGGGAGCCGGCGGCCCGCCCCCAAGAAACCGCGCAAAGCGGCCCCTTGCCCCGCGTCCACGCCCATGGGCTAAAGTCCCGCGACCATGCTCGATCTTCGCATCCTGCGCGACGACCCCGACCGGCTGCGGGAAAACCTCGCGATCCGCAAGATCGCGGTGTTCGACGACCTGCCGCCGCAGGCGCCGGACTGGGCGGCGGCCACGGTGGCGCGCCTTTCGGAGCTCGACCGCCGCTACCGTGCCTTGTTGGAAGAAGAAGAGCGCCTGCGCCACGAACAGAACGAGGTGGCGGCGGCCATGAAGGGGCTGGGCGCCCTGCCGGCCGACGAGCGCGCGGCCCGCCGCAAGACCCTGGTCGAAAAGGGCCGGGCGCTGCGGGAGAACGAGCGCCTGCTGGCCGAGCAGGTGGCGAAGGCCCGGGCCGCCCGGGACGAGGCGTGGGCCCGCGTCCCGAACCTCACGCACCCGGATGCGCCGCGGGGGGACGGCGACGACGCCCATCGCCTGTTACGGACCGTGGGGACCCCCCGCGACTTCGAGGCGGAGGGGTTCGTCCCGCGCGATCACCTGGCGGTGGCCGAAGGGCTCGGGATCGTGGACTTCGAGGCGGGCGCCCGGGTGGCCGGCCAGAAATTCTACTACCTGGTGGAGGACGGGGCGCTGCTGGATCTCGCCTTGCAGCGGTACGCGCTGGAGGTGGCGCGCCGCCACGGGTTTCGGCTGCACGTTACGCCGGATCTTGCGCGCGCGGAGATCGTGGCGGGACTGGGCTTTCAGCCGCGGGGGCCTTCGACCCAGATCTACTCGGTGGCCGACGCCGATCTGTGCCTCATCGGGACCGCGGAGATCACTCTCGGCGGGATGCTGGCGGACACGATCCTCGACGCGGAGGATCTGCCACTGCTGCTCGCCGGCCTGTCCCACTGCTTTCGCACGGAGGCGGGGGCGGCCGGGCAGGAGTCGAAGGGGCTCTACCGGGTCCACCAGTTTACGAAGGTCGAGTTGTTCGCGTTCACCCACGGGGACGAGGCGGTCAGCGACGCGATGCACCGCCGATTCCTCGACATCGAGATCGAGATCTTCGAGGGCCTGGGGATCCCGTTTCGAGTCCTGGACATGGCGACCGGGGATCTCGCCGCACCGGCCTACCGCAAGTACGACCTCGAAGCGTGGCTGCCCGGCCGGGGCGGCTACGGGGAGATCACGAGCACGAGCAACTGCACCGACTACCAGGCGCGGCGCCTGAAGATCCGCTACCGGGACGCGGCGGCGGGCAAGGGGCGCAAGAAGAACCGCTTCGTCCACATGGTCAACGGTACCGCCGTGGCCACCAGCCGGGCGATCGTGGCCATCGTCGAGAACTACCAGCAGGCCGATGGAACCGTGGTGGTCCCCGAGGTCCTGCGCCCGTGGGTCGGCAAGGACGTGATCGCGCCGGTTTGATCGTGTGCCGCGGGGTGGCCGCCGTGGCCGGTCCTCACGGCGGGGCGAGGCGCTCGGCGACGACCCGCACCGCACACCACAGGGCGCCGGTCACGAGCACGAGGTCGGCGGCGGAGAAGGGGAGGTCGCCGAGGGCGAACACGCGGGTCGGCGCGCGGTCGAAGGAAAGCGGCGTCGCCGCGATGGCGACGGCGGCCGCCCAGGTGGCTCCGGCGAGGGCGTGGTCCGCCCGGCCGGCGATGCACGCTCGGGTCAGGAGGATCGTCACCACGGCCGCGACGGCCACAAGCGCCAGCGCCACGAGCGCCCCGGCGAACGTGCCGGCCGGGACCCCGGGGAGCACGACGGCGCTGCTGGGCGCGACGGCCAGCGCCCCGGCCAGCGGCACGGGCCCGCAGGACGAAGGGCTTGCCGTCCCCACCACCTCGGCGAGGGTCGGGGTGTGGGCGCAGGCGGCGGCGAGGCCGAGCATCCGCACGAGCGCCTCGGCCGCGAGCGTCCACGCCGCCGCCGCGGCGAAGGCGGGCCACGGGGCGGCGGCCCTGCGGTGGGGGGGCATGGGGGCACGATACCCAAAACGACGGTCGCCCCGAAACGGGTTCATCGGCCTGGGATCGTGTGCCCGGGGCGGCCGTGTGTCCTCGCGGCGGGTGGCGGCGAGCCGGGGGGAGCCGGCAGGAGCTCGCGGAGCGAGGCCTCCGCGTCCGGAGGCGGGCGCGGCGCCGCGGCGGGAGGCATCCGCCGCGTCCGGCGGGTCACACGGCGTCGGCCGGGGCCTCCAGCACGCCGGCTTCGGCGAGGTGGGCGAGCACCGCCTCGGCCAGTTCTTCCGGGGGCCGGCCGTCCTCGCCGACGCGCAGGGCTGGTGCGTTCGGAGGCTCGTAGGGGGCGTCCAGGCCGGTCATCCCGGTCAGCTCGCCGGCTTCCGCCCGCCGGTACAGCCCCTTCGGGTCGCGCCGGCGGCATACCTCGAGGGGGGTGGCGACGTGCACCTCGACGAAGATCTCCGGACCGATCCGCGCCCGCGCCCGCGCCCGGTCGGCGCGATAGGGGCTGACCGCGGCGACCACCGTGATCACCCCCGCGTCGGCCAGCAGCGCCGCCACCTCCGCGATCCGGCGCACGTTCTCGGCGCGGTCCTCCGGTGAGAAGCCCAGGTCGCCGCACAGCCCGTGCCGCAGGTTGTCGCCGTCGAGCACGTAGGCCAGTCGGCCCGTTTCGTGCAACCGGCGCACGAGCGCGGCGGCGAGGGTGCTCTTGCCCGCGCCCGAAAGCCCCGTCAGCCACACCACCGCGCCGCGCTGGCCGAGCAGTCGCTCGCGCTCGGTGCGCGCCACCGGCGGGGGCACCGCCACCGTGTTGGGCGACCGGAGGGGCGGGTTCGGCACGGTGCGGCGAGTATAGGGCTTCGGCCCACCGCCGGGGCGCCGCCCCGGGTGGGCCGAACCCCTGAAAGTTTGACCACGGGCGGCGGCGGGGTACGTTCCGGGCCGACCCATGCGTGGTGCGAACGAACAACTCGCGTTGCCGATCCTCGACCCCGCCGTGCACGCGGAGGCCGCCGCAGCAGGAGCGCAAGATGCGCAAGGGACGGCGGTGATCCGAGCCGAAGCGCCGGCCGGCGGCGGTGGTGGGGTCGTGCGCGGAGACCTGGCCGACCAGGCCCGCCGCAAGTACCTCAACTATGCGCTGTCGGTGATCACGGCGCGGGCGATCCCGGACGTCCGCGACGGGCTCAAGCCGGTCCAGCGGCGGATCCTCTACACCATGTGGCACGACCTGCGGCTGCGCCACGACGCCAAGCACCGCAAGAGCGCCAAGGTGGTGGGCGACGTCATCGGCAAGTACCACCCGCACGGGGACTCGGCGGTCTACGACGCGATGGTGCGGATGGCCCAGGGGTTCGTCATGCGGGCGCCGCTGGTGGACGGGCAGGGGAACTTTGGCTCCCTCGACGGCGACGCGCCCGCCGCCTACCGCTACACGGAGGCCCGGCTCGCTCCCATCGCGGAGGAACTGCTCGCCGAGCTCGGGCAGGACACCGTGGACCACCGGGCCACCTACGACGGGACCAGCCAGGAGCCCATCGTGTTGCCGGCCCGCTTCCCGAACATCCTCGTCAACGGGGGCACGGGGATCGCGGTGGGCATGGCGACGGCGATCCCGCCGCACAACCTCGGCGAGGTGGTGCGGGCGTGCATCCGGCTCATCGACGACCCGGACCTCTCCGTGCGCGGCCTGCTGCGGACGATCCGCGGGCCGGACTTTCCGACCGGCGGCCAACTCGTCGCCGCGCGCGCCGATCTCGTGCGCCTGTACGAAACGGGCAAGGGAAGCTGCAAGCTGCGCGGCGGCTGGAAGCTCGAACAGCGCCGCAATCAGACCGTCCTCGTGATCACCTCGATCCCCTACGGGGTCGAAAAGAGCGCGCTGGTCGAGGAGATCGGGGCGCTCGTGCTGGCACGCAAGCTGCCAGCGGTGTCAGGGGTCTCGGACCTTAGCACCGACGACGTGCGGATCGAGCTCGCCCTGGCGGCCAAGGCGAAGGTCGATCCGGAGCTGGTGATGGCGTACCTCTACAAGCACACGCGCCTGCAGACCAGCGTCAAGGTGGATCTGACCTGTCTGGTCCCCACGGCGAATCCCGAGGTGGCCGCGCCGGCGCGGCTCGATCTCAAGGGTGTCCTGCGGCACTTCCTGGACTTTCGGCTGCGGACGGTGCGGCGCCGGTTCGAGTACGAACTGCGCCAGCTCCAGCGGAGGATCCACATCCTGGAGGGTTTCGAGGTCATTTTCGACGACCTCGACCGGGCCATCCGGATCATCCGGCGCTCGGACGGCAAGGCCGACGCGGCGAAGAAGCTGATGAAGGCGTTCGGTCTCGACGAGGTGCAGGCCGACGCCGTGCTGGAGACGAAGCTCTACCGCCTCGCCAAGCTGGAGATCGAGAAGATCCGCAAGGAGCTGGCCGAAAAGCGCAAGCGAGCCAAGAAGATCGCGGCGATCCTCAAGAGCGAACGCAAGCAGTGGCTCGTGGTGCGGTCGGAGCTCGAAGAGATCGCTGCCCGTTACGCGAGCCCGCGTCGCACGAAGATTTCTGCGGAGGATTTCACCGAGTCCATCGGCGAGGCCGACTTCATCGTGGACGAGGACGCCATGGTGCTCGTGACCGAGCTGGGCTGGACGAAGCGGCAGCGCTCGATCAACCTCGAGGCCACGCGCATGCGCGAGGGGGACCGGCCGCTGGCCGTCGTGGGCGGCAGCACGCGCGCGTGCGTGGTGTACTTCTCCAACTTCGGCACCGCGTATACCTGCCGCATCCACGACGTGCCGCCTTCGACGGGGCACGGCACGCCGGTGCAGGGGCTGTTCAAGTTCAAGGACAAGGAGCGCGTCGTCGCCGCCGCCGGGACGGACCCACGGGTCATGCCCGAGTTCGGCGCACCGAAGCCGACGTTGGGGGACGAGTACGAGGATCCTTACCCCCATTTCATGGCGGTCACCCGGCGGGGCAATGCCCTGCGCTTTACCCTGTGGCCGCACAAGGACCCGAGCACGAAGCGGGGCCGCATGTTCGCCCGGGTGGGCAAGGGGGACGAGATCGTGCGGGTGTTCAAGATCTACGCCGACGAGGACGTGTGCGTGGTCAGCCGCAAGGGCCGGGTCTTGCGCTGCAACGCCCAGGAGGTGAACCTGCTGGCGGGGCCGGGCAAGGGCGTGCGGATCATGAAGCTCGACCCCGACGACGAGATCGTCGCCGCCTTCCCGGCCCACGAGGCCGTCGTGCTGAAGAAGTCCACCGGCGGGCGGCAGACCCTCGCCGGAGACAAGCGCGAGGCGACCGCCCGCGGCGGGCGGGGTCGCCCGATCCTAAAGCGCGGCACCATCGAGGCGGTCGAAGGACCCGCCATCGTTCTGCCCGACCTCGAAGCCGGCGCCTGAGCGCCGCCGCAGCACGGACACCATGGCAAAGACGCGAACGAAACGCACGAAGACGACCGCAAAGCGGGCCTCGGCCTCGAAGGCCGGGGGGGGCGGGTACGACGCCTCGGCCATCGAGTTCCTCGAAGG
>JALSIN010000137.1 GCA_026989935.1 Polyangiaceae bacterium
GCGCGGGTGCGCAAGCGCCCGGGCATGTACATCGGCGGCGTGAGCAAGGAGGGGCTCCACCACCTGGTCTGGGAGATCCTCGACAACGCGGTGGACGAGGCGATCAACGGCCACGCGCGCCGGATCGAGGTGGTGCTCGACGCCGACCGCAAGGGCATCCGGATCACGGACGACGGCCGCGGGATCCCGGTGGACATGCACCCGAAGCTCAAGGTCCCCGCCGTGGTGGCCGTGTTCACCAAGCTGGGGGCGGGCGGCAAGTTCGACGACCGCAGCTACCGGCACTCGGGCGGGCTCCACGGGGTGGGCGCGGCGGTGGCGAACGCCCTGGCGGCGTACCTGGAGGTGGAGGTCCGGCGCGGCGGCGCCCGCCATCGCGTCGCCTTCGAGCGCGGCGTGTTGACCGAGAAGCTGCGGAAGGTCGGCAAGGCGCGGGGCAGCGGCACGAGCGTCTACCTGCGGCCGGATCCGGCGATCTTCGGCGCGGGGGCCCACTTCGACGAGCGCGTGCTGCGGGACCGGCTCGAGGCCAAGAGCTACCTGCACAAGGGGCTGTCGATCGTGCTGCGGGACGAGCGGACCGGGACGGAGGAGTGCTTCGTCCACGCCGAGGGCATCGTGGAGTACCTCGGCAAGCTGATCGCGGTCCGCGGCAAGCCGGCGGTGCACCCGGGCGTGTTCTACCTGGAGCGGGAGGACGAGCCGAAGCTCGAGGTGGCGCTGGCCTGGACCGAGGCCACGGACGGGCTCGTGGCCTCGTTCGTCAACGGGGTTCCGACGCCCGACGGCGGCACCCACGAGCAGGGGCTGCGCAACGCCCTGGGCAAGGCGGTGCGCGGCTACATGGAGGCGCACAAGCTGGTGCCCAAGGGGGTGTCGATCGCCCTCGAAGACATCCGCGAGGGGCTCGTGGGCATTCTGAGCACCTACGTCCTCGACCCGCAGTTCCAGAGCCAGACGAAGAACCGTCTCAACAACCCGGAGGTGACGGCGGCCGTCGCCGGGGCGATCCAGCCGGCCCTGGAGCAGTGGCTCCACGAGCACCGCACGGCGGCCGAGGCCATCGTGGCGCGGGTGATCGCGTCGGCGCGGGCGCGGGCCGCCAGCCGGGCCGCGAGCCAGAAGGTCTCCCGCAAGGTGGCCGGTGGCGCCCGGCTCAACCTGCCCGGCAAGCTGGCCGACTGCAGCCAGACGAAGCCGGAGCGCTGCGAGCTGTTCATCGTCGAGGGGGACAGCGCCGGAGGGTCGGCCAAGATGGCGCGCGACCGCAAGACGCAGGCGATCCTGCCCCTGCGCGGCAAGGTCCTCAACGCCGAGCAGGCCGGCTTGCAGAAGATCCTGGCGAACGAGGAACTCGGCAACGTGATCAAGGCCCTGGGCTGCGGCATCCGCGGCAAGGACTTCGATCTCGGCCGCCTGCGATACGGCAAGATCATCCTGCTGATGGACGCCGACTCCGACGGGCACCACATCGCCACGCTGCTGCTTACGTTCTTCTACCGGTACATGCCGGATCTCGTCCGGGCGGGGCACGTGTACCTGGCGCAGCCGCCGCTGTACCGCGTAGACGTCGGCAAGACCACCCACTGGGTGCTCGACGACGCCGAGCTCGAGGCGCTGCGCCGGGCGCATGCGGGGCGGTCGATGGAGATCACGCGCTTCAAGGGCCTCGGGGAGATGATGCCCAAGACCCTGTGGGAGACGACGCTCGACCCGAAGCGACGCCAGCTCGTGCAGGTTACCATCGAAGACGAGCTTGCGACGGACCGGACGATCGCCGAGCTGATGGGCCGGGACGCCCAGGCGCGGTACGGCTTCATCATGGAGCGGGCCGAGGAGGCGGAGGCGGTGGACGTCTGAGGGCGACCCGCCGGCGTGCGCCGACACGGATCGGGCCGCGGCCCCAAAAAGGCCAGCGTTCATGCCGGGTTCTGCGGCCGATGCGCACGTCCGCGTCGCCTGTGCTACCGTGCGCCCATGCTGCGGTCTCCTCGTTTCCTGCTCGTCACCTCCATGTTTTTCGCGGCCTCGTGCTTCAATGCGGGTGGGGACGGCGGCGGGACGACGGGGGGCTCGGCGGTGACGTGCGAGGAGTACTGCGACCGGGTGGCCGGCGCCTGCACCGCCCCATTCCAGCAATACACGAGCCCTCAGACTTGCAGGGACCTGTGCCCGTACATGCCGGAAGGTCAGTTCGGCGACATCACCGGGCACTCCGTCGTGTGTCGCAACCATGCCGCGGTGGAGGCATCGGAGAACCCCGAGAACTTCTGCGAGGCCGCCGGCCCCCTCGGCGGCAATACCTGCGGCACGCCCTGCGAGGTGTTCTGCGACCTCAATCTGCGCGTCTGTACGGGGACGAACACCGTCTACGCCTCCGCAGTGGAGTGCCAGATGGCGTGCGCGGCCTTTCCGAACGACGTGCCGTACAGCTCGGAGGTCACGGAAGGGGACAGCCTGGCGTGCCGGATGTACCACCTCAACGTGGCCGCGGCCTCGCCCGGCAACGCCGTGGCCCACTGCCCCCACACGGGGCCCGTGGACCTGGACAACCCGAGCCTGCCCTGCAACCCGAAGGCCGGTGGTTCGACGGGCGGAAGCGGCACGGGCGGAAGCGGCACGGCGGGGACGGGGGGCACGACCGGCGGCACGGCGGGCACCGCCGGTTCGACGAGCGGCGGCGGCACGGGTGGCACCGCGGGGACTGCGGGCGCCGCCGGATCGTAGTGGACGGCGCCCCGCTCAGGGGGCGTCGCTCGGGTCGGTTTCCTCGTCCTCGCGGGTCGCGACGAGGGTCTCGACGCTCACGCCCAGGGCCGTGGCGATGCGAAAGAGTCCCGCCAGCGTCACCGTGGTGCACGCGCGCTCGATCATCGACAGCTTGCTGGGCGAAAACCCGCACTTCGACCCGAGCTGCCCGAGCGTCCAGCCCTGGCGCCGCCGGATCGCCCGGATCCGCCGGCCGACCGTGCGCACGAAGGCGTCCTCCAGGTCGAGGGCGAGGCCCCGCATCCGCGCGACCTCCGCCACCACCCGGCGCAGGTCGTCGCCGGCGAAGGGCTTGGTCATGTACTTCGTGGCGCCGAGTTCCACGGCCTCCTGGGCGCTCTCCACGGAGGGGTAGCCGGTCAGGATCACGACGGGGAGGTCGGGGTTCGTCTTGCGGATCTCCCGCAGGAACGCCATGCCCGAGGGGCCCGGCATGGCGAGATCCAGGGTGACGAGGTCGTATTCCGCCGCGTGCATGGCCTCGCGCGCCTCGGAGACCGAGCGGGCCGTCGTCACCGTGCAGCCATCCGTGCCCAGCAGGTCCGACAGGTAGTCGCGGACCATGGTCTCGTCGTCCACGCAGAGCACTCGCAGGGGGCGCACGGTGGTGCGACGGTATCGCAATCGGCGGGGCCGGCGAAACGCCCGCCCACCGCCGCGGTCGGGCGGCGGGGGCGGTGCCGGTCGGGGCGAGAGGATTTGAACCTCCGACCTTTCGGTCCCGAACCGAACGCGCTACCAGGCTGCGCTACGCCCCGGCGGGGCGCCATGGCTAGCAAACGCGGGGGCCTCCTGTCAAAGGGGGGGCCGGGGATAGCCGAGTGCGCAAGGTGCGCTAGAACACGACGGCCAGGCGGGTCCGCCCCACGCAGAACTCGTCGTCGGGGCCGAGTTCGACGGGGCGCGCGATGGGGTCGTCGTTGACCGTCACCGAGCCGTCGCCCGTGATCGGTCGCAGGCGGGGGGCATGGGGGATCCCGCTCCAGTCCACGACGGCGTGCACCCGCATGACCGCGTCGTCGCGCAGCTTGACCTCGCAGCGCTCGCCGCTGCCGATGCGGTAGCTGCCCGGCAGGAGCAGGCGGTCCTCGAAGGTGTCGTCCGGGTGGAGGATCTTGAGCTGGGCGGCCACGGGGACGCCGAGGTCCCGGTGCAGGACGTACCCGAGGATGTTGGCGAGGGCGCCGGCGTCCGGCGGGCGCTTGGCCGGGTCCTTCGACAACGCGCGCTCGATCCCCACCACGAGGGCGTCGGGGAGGTTCTCGCAGCCCGGCAGCGACCGGATCGGGTGGACGGGATCTTGCGCGTGGGCCTTGAGCCAGAGCATGGGCTTGTCGGCCAGCTCCTCCTTGACCTGCGGCAGCGGGGCGTGGGGGTGGAAGGGGGAGTGGGCGCTGAGCAGTTCGTAGAGGATCACGGCCAGGGCGTACACGTCGCTGGCCGGCGACAGGATCCGGGTCTGGAGTTGCTCGGGCTGGCTGTAGTGGGGGGTGCCCACGACCATGTGGACGTTCGTGGCGTTTTGGCCCACCACCGGCGAGCCGTCGAAGGAGCGCGCCAGCCCGAAGTCCAGGACCCGGATGTGGCCCGTGTGCTCGACGAAGATGTTCTCGGGCTTGATGTCCCGGTGCACGATCCCCTTGGCGTGGGCCTCGGCGAGGCCGAGGCAGGCCTGGTGGACCACCGTCACGGCCTGGGCCGGGTGCAGCGGCGTCGCAAAGTCGTGCCACTGGTCGAGGGGCTTGCCGTGCAGGAGGTCCATCAAGAGGTAGATGTGCCCGTCCGGCCGCAGGCCCGAGTCGTAGGGACGACAGACGTGCGGGTTCGTCAGCGAGCGCAAGATGGTGATCTCGCGCAGGGCCCGCTGGGCCTCCTCCCCGGCGCTCACGGGCTCGCGCGTGAGCTTGAGGGCGAGCGGGCGATCGTAGCCGGGGGCCTGCACCTTGTAGACCCGGGCGAACGATCCGCTCCCGAGCACGTCGAGGACGCGGATGTTGCCGGCGTAGAGGTCCCCCGGTTTGAGGTCGAGCGCCATGACAGGTCGGCGACGGTAGTATGCCATCGCGTCCGCCGTCGCGTCGGGGGCGGGTAGCCGCGGCCCACCGGCCTCCACCGGTGCCCGCGCCGGGGGCACGGGGAGCGGGCTGGGCGCGTGCCTGCATCTTCCATTCGGCCCGCCGGGGCGAGAATGCGGTACCGTTTCGGCGCCCGCCGGGTTGGCGCGGCCCGGCCGACCGGCCGTTTCCCGTCGCCTTCCCCCGTCCCCGAGCCCAAGGAGTCCACCGTGATCATCGGCGTTCCCAAGGAGATCAAAGCCCAGGAGTATCGCGTCGGCATGAGCCCGGCCGGTGTGCGGCAACTGGTGGCCGGCGGCCACAAGGTCCTCGTCGAGACCGGCGCCGGGGCCGGCTCGGGCTACCTCGACGAGGCGTACCGGCGTGCGGGCGCCGTCGTGGCGCCGTCGGCGGAGGCCGTGTGGACCGAGGCCGAGATGGTGGTCAAGGTCAAGGAGCCGCTGCCCGAGGAGTTTCGCTTCTTCCGCCCCCGGCTCGTGCTCTACACGTACCTGCACCTGGCGGCGTTTCCCGAGCTGACCCGCGCCTTGCTCGACAAGGGGGTGCGGGCCGTGGCCTACGAGACGATCACCGACGACCACGGCGGCCTGCCCCTGTTGCGCCCCATGAGCGAGATCGCCGGGCGGATGGCCACCCAGGTGGGGGCGAAGTGCCTCGAACGGGAGATCGGTGGCAAGGGGGTGCTCCTCGGGGGGGTGCCCGGCACGCGGCGGGGGCGCGTGGTGATCCTCGGCGGCGGCGTCGTGGGCACGGCCGCGGCGCGGATCGCCATCGGGATGGGAGCGAAGGTCACCGTCCTCGACATCGATGCCGGCCGCATGGCCTACCTGGAGGACGTCTTCGGCACGCACATCGAGACGCTCTACTCGAACCCGGAGGGGATCGACGAGGAGGTCCGCCGGGCCGACCTCGTGATCGGCGCCGTCCTGGTGCCGGGGGCGGCGGCCCCGAAGCTGGTGACGGAGGCGCACCTGCGGGAGATGGAGGATGGGTCCGTGGTGGTGGACGTGGCGGTGGACCAGGGGGGCTGCATCGCCACCTGCCACCCCACGACCCACGACAACGCCACGTACGTGGTCGAGGGGATCGTCCACTACTGCGTCGCCAACATGCCCGGCGCCGTGCCCCAGACCTCGACCGTGGCCCTTACGAACGCCACCATCGGCCACGCCCTGCGCATCGCGGACCTGGGGCTTCCCGCCGCCATCGAGGCCGACCTCCACCTGGCCGCCGGCGTCAACACCTTCGACGGCAAGCTCACCTGCAAGCCGGTGGCCGAGGCCCACGGGCTGGAATACACGCCGCTTTCGGCGGGTTGATCGGGGCGAAGCGCCCGGCGGCGCGCGGTGCCGGCGCCGTCTGCGCTGCGGAAACCGCGCAACCGTGACGGGGGTCCCATGCAGCGCGCGGGCCCTCCTCGCCGAGGTCGCGTATCGTCGTCCCGCGCCTCGAAAGGCCGAGTGCTCCATGGTCGCCCCCCCACGCCGCCGCCGATTCGTCCTGGCCGCCGCCCTGGTGGTCGCCGTTCCCACCTGCGGGCGGGGGTTCGGGGGCCGACGGGGGCCGGGGGCAGGATCGGAGACCTCGGGTGGGGAGGACGAGGCCGTGGTCGTGCCCGTCGTGGTGGAGAAGGTGCGCCAGGGCGACATCACCGGGCGGATCGTGGTCGCGAGCACCATCGAGGCCGAGCGTCAGGTCACGGTCCACGCCGAGGCGACGGGGCGGATCCTGGACCTGGCCGTGGAGGAGGGGCAGGCGGTCCGGCGCGGCCAGATCCTCGCCCGGATCGAGGGGGACGCCCAGGCCGCGGGTCTGCTGCGCGCCCAGACGAACCTCGAGAAGGCGCGACTCGACTACGAGCGGATCGAGGCCCTCCACGCCCAGGGGGCGGCCACGGACGAGGAACTCGAGACGGCTCGGATCACCTTTGAGACGGCCCGCATCGACCTGCGGGACCGAAGGCGCGACGTGCGCACGACGAAGGTGCGGGCGCCGATGGCCGGGACGGTGACCGAGCGCTTCGTCAACGAGGGGGCGTTCGTGACGTCGGGCGCGCAGATCGTGTCCATCGTGGACTTTACGTCGCTGGTCGCCCGGGTGTTCATCCCGGAGCGGGAACTCGACCGCGTCCGCGTGGGCCAGCCGGCGCAGGTGGTCGGCAAGGCGGCGACGGGCCGGCGCGCCGAGGGCAAGGTGCTACGCATCGCGCCGGTGGTGGACCCGGCCACGGGCACGGTCAAGGTCACCGTCGCGATGCCGCCGGAGGCGGCCGGCGGGGCGAACGGCTTCCTGCCGGGGATGTACGCGGAGGTCACTCTCACCACGGACCGGCACGAGGGCGCCGCCCTCCTGTCGAAGGCCGCGCTCGTGCACGATGAGGACACGCCCTACGTCTTCGTGGTGGAGGGGGGGCGCGCGCGCAAGGTGCCGGTGAAGACGGGGCTCGAAGACGGTGACGTGGTGGAGGTCGTCGAGGGCCTGTCGCCGGGGCAGGAGGTCGTCGTGGCGGGCCAGTCGGCCCTCGAAGACGGCCTTTCGGTGCGGCGCGTGGACGAAAAGGGGCGTCCCGTCGAGGGGGCGGCCGCGGATACGGCGGCGGCGGTCGCCGGCGCGCCGCGTGCGAGCGAGGCGGCGGGGCACGGTGGCGGTGAGACGCGCTCCGGGGCGCCATGACACAACAGGACGCGGAACCGAACGCAGCGGGCGCCGGCCGGCTCGAGGCGGCGGTGGCACGGTTTCGCTTCACGGTGACGCGGCCGGTGGCCGTCTTCGTCGTGTTCCTGGCGGCGATGGTCTTCGGCGCGTTCAGCATGGGGCGCTTGCCGCTCGACCTCATGCCGGACATCGCCTACCCCAAGCTCACCGTCCGCACGGAGTACCCGGGCGCGGCGCCGGCCGAGGTCGAAAACGACGTGTCCCGGCCCATCGAGGAGATCCTGGGGGTGGTCACGGGGCTTACCCGCATCGAGAGCATCTCCCGGGCCGGGTACAGCGACGTCATCTTGGAGTTTGCGTGGGACGCGGACATGGACGAGGCCAACCAGGACGTGCTCGAAAAGCTCGACACCATCGAGCCGGTCCTGCCCGACGGAGCCGAACAGCCGCTGATCCTGCGTTACGATCCGACGTTGGATCCGGTGATGACCCTGGGGGTGTCGGGGACGGGCCGGCGGTTCGAGGGGACCGAGGGGCTCAAGTTCCTGCGGCGCATCGCCGATCGGGACATCCGGCGGCTGGTCGAGCCCATCGACGGCGTGGCCGCCGTCAAGGTCCGCGGCGGCCTCGAAGAGGAGATCCTCGTGCAGGTGCGCGAGGACGACCTGCGGCGGACCGGGATCTCGATGGCGCGGCTCGTCGAACGGCTGGCGCAGGAGAACATCAACCTTGCGGGCGGCAGCCTGCGGGACGGGCGCACGAAGTACCTGGTGCGCACCGTCAACGAGTACCGTAACGTCGAGGAGCTTGCGCGCACGGTCATCGAGACCCGCAACGGGCGGGCGATCCGGCTGGAGGACCTGGCCACGGTCACGGGTGGGTACGCCGATCGCGAGGTGATCACCCGGATCGACGGCCGCGAGGCCGTGGAGGTGGAGATCTACAAGGAGGCGGACGCCAACATCGTCGAGATGGCCGAGCGCGTGCGGAAGGTTCTGCGGCGGTCGGTGGCGCCGCGCATGGCCGAGCAATACGGCGCGACCGTCGAGGTGGTCGCAGACCGCTCCCGGTTCATCGAGTCGAGCCTGGCCGAGGTGCGAAAGACCGCGCTGTTCGGGGGCCTGCTCGCGGTGCTGGTGCTGTTCCTGTTCCTGCGGGACGGCCGAACCACGGCCATCGTGGCCGTCTCGATCCCGATCTCGGTGCTCGTGACCTTCGCCCCCATGAAGATCGCGGGGCTTTCGCTCAACATCATGAGCCTCGGAGGGCTCGCCCTCGGGATCGGGATGCTCGTGGACAACTCCATCGTGGTGCTCGAGTCGATCTACCGTTGCCGGGAGGAGGGGGACGACCTGGTGCGCGCCACCTTGCGGGGCGTGGCCGAGGTGGGCGGCGCCGTGACGGCCTCGACCCTCACCACGGTGGCCGTGTTCTTCCCGATGGTGTTCGTCGAGGGCGTCGCCGGGCAGATGTTCGGGGACCTGGGGCTTTCGGTGGTCTTCAGCCTGCTGGCGTCCCTGGCGGTGGCGCTGTTCTTCATCCCCATGCTGGCCTCGCGCCGGGCGGACGCACCGGGCGGCGGCCTGCGCGCACGCGGGCGCGTCCTCGGCGAGCTGTGGCGTTCGTTCCCCTCGGTCCGCGACCTCGTGGCCTTCTTCCGGCGGCCCGACCGGTGGCGGCTCGTCCTGCTCGTCGTGCCCCTGGCCTACGTGCTCGTACGCTTCGTGCTCCACACGGCGCTGTTGCTCGCCGGCAAGATCCTGGCGACGGTCCTGGCCGTCGCCGCGGGGATCGCGGCCGCGATCTTCGTGATCTTGCGGCGGGTGCTGGGCCTTGCGGCGCGGCCGGTCCTGGCGCTGTTCGGACTCGGCCTGCGGGCGGTCGAGCGCGCCTACCCGCCGGTGGTGGCCTGGAGCCTCGTGCACCCCGGGCTCGTTCTGGGCGCCACGGCGGGGCTGTTCGCGGTCATGGTCTTCGGCGCGACGCGGCTGGACAGCGAGCTGATCCCCGAGGTGCACCAGGGGGCGTTCACCGCGGAGTTGTCCTTGCCGGTGGGGACGCCGCTTTCGGTCACGGACCGCACGGTGCGGTTCGCGGAGTCTCAGCTGCTGGAGCAGGTGCCCCACCTGGCACGGCTTACGACGATCGTGGGCAGCGAGCCCGACGAGGCCGGGGCCTCCGAGCGGGGGGAGCACACGGCGAAGCTGCGGGTCGCCCTCGGGGGGCCGGTCGTGGAGGTACCGGCGGAGCCCGAGGCGACGACCGACGCGGTCACGGGGGCGAGCGGGGCCGGGCGTCGTTTCGGCCGCGGTCGCCGGCGGGGGCCCCCGGGTGGCGGGGTGAGGGGGCGCCGCGTTCGGGGCGGCGGGCGTGGGCAGGCGCCGGCGGCGCCGGTCGTCGAGGTGCGGGCCCCGCTCGACGATCCCGCGGCCGCCGAGGCCGAGGCCATCGACGTGGTGCGCCGGGTCGTCTCGCGCCTGCCGGACGTGACCATGAACGTTACGCGGCCGGTGCTGTTTTCCTTCAAGACGCCGGTGGAGGTGGAGATCCGGGGGCACGATCTCGCGGATCTTGCCCGTGCGACCGAAATGGTGGCGCAGCGGCTGCAGGCCATCGAGGGGCTGCGGGACGTGGCGGGGTCGATCCGTCCGGGCAGCCCCGAGATCCAGATCGAGTACGACCGGGCGGCGCTCAGCCGGCTGGGGCTCGACGTCCGGACCGTGGCCGAACTCGTGCGCGACAAGGTGCAGGGCAACGAGGCCACCCAGTTCCACCGCAAGGACCGAAAGGTCCCGGTGCGCGTGCGGCTCGCCAATGCGCGGAACCTGTCGGTCGAGCAGCTTCGCGGGCTCGTGGTGAATCCCGGGGCGGCGCACCCGGTGCCGCTGGCGGCCGTGGCCCGCGTGACGGTCGGGCGCGGACCCAACGAGATCCGGCGAATCGGGCAGCAGCGGGTGGGCGTGGTGACGGCGAACCTCGCGGGCATGGCCCTCGGCGGCGTGGCCGGTGCGATCGAGCGGGCCCTCGACGAGTTGGCGCCGGCCCTGCCCGAGGGGGTCACCACCGTCCTGACCGGGCAGAGCGAGGAGTGGGAGGTGTCGTCGCGATCCCTTGCCCTGGCGATGGCGCTGGCCGTGTTCCTCGTCTACGTCATCATGGCCTCGCAGTTCGAGAGCCTGCTGTATCCGCTGATCATCCTCGTGACCGTGCCGCTTGCCTTCTTCGGGGTCGTGGTCGTGCTGTGGGCCGCGAAGATCCCGGTCAGCGTGGTGGTGTTCCTCGGAGCGATCATGCTGGCCGGGATCGTGGTCAACAACGCCATCGTGCTGGTGGACTACGTCGGGCAGCTCAAGGCGCGCGGGTACGACGTGCACGCCGCGCTCGTGACCGCGGGCCGGGTCCGATTGCGCCCGATCCTCATGACCACCACCACCACGGTGCTCGGACTGCTCCCCATGGCGCTCGGGCTCGGGGACGGCGCCGAGATCCGAACCCCCATGGCGATCACCGTCATCGCCGGTCTGGTGTTCTCCACGGTCCTTACGCTCGTGGTGATCCCGACCGTGTACGCGGTGGTGGACCGGCGCTTCGGTCGGGCGCGCAGGGATCCCGTCGAGCGCCTGTCGGCGGAGCTTTCCGCCGTGGCCCCCGAGCAACTCGCCCCGGAGTCGCCCGCGGGGGACTCGGACGAGGAGGCGGGCGCGTGACCCCCGCTGCGCACGACAACCCCATCGTGCGCACCGCGCTCGTGCGCCCGGTGATGGTGACCATGCTCCTCGTGACCGTCCTCGTGCTGGGGGCGGTGTCGCTGTGGCGGATCCCGCTCGAACTCATCCCGTCCGGTTTTTCGCCGCCGTTCATGAGCGTCGTCGTGCCCTACGACAACGCCACGGCCCTCGACGTGGAGGAGAAGATCACGAAGCCGCTCGAACAGGCGCTCGCATCCACCCCCGGCCTGTCCGAGATCAGCGCCACGTCCACGTCGTCCCGGGCGCGGGTCACCCTCGTGTTCGAGGGGGACACGAACATGGACGTGGCCTACCGGGAGGTGCGCGATCGGGTGGCGCGCGTGCGGCCGGAGTTGCCGTCGGACGTGCGCCAGGTGCGGATCCGAAAGGAGTCCGGGGCGGGGTTGCCCGTGGCCTTCTACGGCATCAACTGGGACGAGGGGATCGATGCCCCCCAGGACCTCATCGAGCGCCACGTGATGCGCCGGCTCGAACGGATCGACGGGGTGGGGATGGTGGACACCTGGGGCGGCGAGGACCGGCAGGTGCGCATCGAGGTGGATCGGGCGCGGGCGGACGCGGCGGGGATCAACATCTTCCAGCTCATCCAGACCCTGGGGACGACGAACTTCTCCCTCGCGAGCGGGCGCGTGCGGGATGGCGCCGAACGCTACCTGGTGCGCTCCATGGCCAAGTACCGCAGCCTCGACGAGATCCGTTCCCTCGTGGTGGGGGCGAACGACCTGCGGCTGGGGGACATCGCCACCGTCGTCTACGACCGTCCGGAGGAGGAGCGGCACGATCGCTACAACGGTCGCCCGTCGATGGTCGTCTTCGTCATGAAGGAGTCGCAGGCCAACACGGTCGCCGTGACCGATCGGATCCGCCAGGCGATGGAGGAGGCGGCGAAGGACCCGGCGCTGCGAGGCTTTTCGATCCGCCCGATCTTCCTGCAGGGGGATACGATCCGCTACAGCCTGCGGCAGGTGGTGGATTCCGGGCTGCAGGGGGGGGGCTTGGCCTTCTTGACGCTGCTTTTGTTCCTGCGGCGCGTTCGGCTCACGCTCATCATCGCCCTGTCGATCCCGCTTTCGTTGTTCATGGCGCTGCCGGTGATGTACTTTACCGGACAGACGGTCAACCTCGTCTCGCTCATCGGCCTGATGATTTGCGTGGGGCTCGTGGTGGACAACTCGGTGGTCGTGGCCGAAAACGTCAACCGATACCGGCGCCGCGGGCTCGGGCCCTTCGCCGCGGCCCTCCAGGGGGCCTCCGAGGTGGGCCTTGCGATCACGCTGGCCACCATGACCACGATGGTGGTGTTCCTGCCCGCGGCGCTCTTGTCCAGCGGACCGACGCAGTTCTTCATGATCCGCATGGTCACGCCCGTGTGCGTGTCCCTCCTGGCGAGCCTGTTCGTGGCGCTCGTGCTCATCCCGCTGGCCGCGGCCTACCTGCTCGGGCCCGGTGCGCACGGCCGGTGGGGGCACCGGCACCCGACGGCGGGTCGGATCGAACGAGCCGTCAAGGCGGGGCTCGGCTGGGCCTACGAGGGCACGATCGGCCGCCTGAGCCGGTTCTACGTGCGACTGTTGCGGGCCAGCCTGCGCCGGCGGTTCGACGTGGTGATCGCGGCCGCGCTCGCCATGGCCTCGACGGTGATCCCCTTTCGCGAGGTGCCGGTGGTGGGCGAGGGGAGCTTCGGCTCGCGCAACGTCAACGTGTTCTACTCGATGCCGAGTCAGACGACGTTGGAGGAGGCGGACGTGTTCTTCCGCCAAGTCGAGGCGATGCTGGAGGAGAACCGGGAAAAGTACAACTTGTCCGGGTACTACGTCGGGTTCGACACCTCGTTCGGGCGGGTGCAGATGTTTCTCAAGCCCCCTCGGCCGGGGGATCCACCGTTTGCGCAGACGGCGAAGGAACTCGTGGAACTCCTGCCCGAGCGTCCGGGATGGCAGAAGCGGTCGCGCTTCGCCGAAAGCGACGGCGCACGGGACGAGACGTTCGTCGTGTCCCTGTACGGGGACGAGCACGAGGCGGTCCAGGCGGCGAAGGACGCCCTGGCGCGCGCCATCGTCCACGTGCCGGGGGTGCTCGGGATCGAGAACCAGGGAGAGGACGACCGCCGGCGGGACGAGCTTCTCCTGCGGATCGACCGCGATCTCGCGACAAGGTTGGGCGTTTCGGCGAACCTGGTCGCAAACACCGTGGCCTCCGCGCTGCGCGGCGGGACGTTGCCCCGCTTTACCCTGGGCGACAAGGAAACCGACGTCCTGGTCCGCTACGAAGAGGACGATCGCGAGCAGATCGACGGCCTCTTGCAGTTTCAGGTGCCGACCGCGGCCGGGCCGTCGATCCCGATCGGAGTGCTCGCCCGCAAGGAGGTGGCCAAAGGCGAGGCGAGGCTGACGCGCCACAACAAGCGCGTGGCGGCGCTCTTGCGCCTCGAACTCGACCCCGACGATCGGCAGGCCGCCATGGCGCGTGTGCGAAGTTTCCTGGATCGCTGGAAGCTCCCCGAGGGGGTCACCTTCGACGCCGACCACGTCCTGCGCGAGCAGCAGGACACGCAGCGCGATCTGGCGGGGGCGATGGCGCTCGGGACCGTGTTCATCTTCCTGCTGATGGCCTTTTTGTTCGAGTCGTTCGTGCTGCCGCTTTCGGTGATGCCGTCGATCCCGCTGTCCTTCGTGGGCGTTTGGTGGTTCCTGTACGCCACGGGCGAGCACATCGACGCGCTGGCGGGGATCGGGATCATCTTGCTGCTCGGCGTCGTCGTGAACAACGCCATCGTGCTCATCGATTTCGTCAACGCGGCCCGCAAGACGGGCCTTTCCCGCGAAGATGCCATCGTGGCGGCGGGCAAGCTGCGGTTTCGCCCGATCCTGATGACCGCCTTGACCACGATCGGCGGGATGATCCCCCTGGCCTTCTCCGAGCCCACGGGGGAGGGGATCCCCTACAACGCCTTCGGCAAGGCCCTCGTGGGCGGGATGGTGACCTCCACCGTGCTGACCCTCGTCGTCGTCCCCGTCGCCTACACCTACATGGACGATCTGCGGGGCTTCTTGCGACGGATCCTCCTGGGCGTGGGCTCTTGACTTGCGCAACGTTCTGCGGCCGTGCCCGTGCCACCGTGCGCAAGGCATGCTCGCGGAGGCGTTGCGTGCAGAACCTGCCGGAAAGACCTGCAAAATATGCGTCGATCAACTGGAAGGCGCAGTCTTAGTGTGGGGGCATGCAAACCTCTCTCGGATTCGTCGCATGGGGCGTACGCCTTGCGCTTTTCTTGGGCCCCATCGCCTGCAACGCAGGGGAGGAAGACCGGTGGAAGGATCTCACGGCAGAGGAGATCGGGGACGCCGGGAAGGGGGCGCAGATCTTTCGAGACAACCGGTGTGTGGAATGCCACAGCTTCGAAGGCGAGGGCGGCAGCGACGCGCCGCCGTTGGACTTCATGAAGGGCAAGATGTCCGCACGGGACGTGGCGGACATGACGGGCACCCTCTGGAACCACATCCCCCACATGATCCCGGCCTTCGAGGCCGAGCAGATCCCGTATCCCACCTTCGAGGAGGGCGAGATGGCAGACCTCATCGCCTATCTGCACGGAGGGTCGGGCGCCGCCGCGGACTCGACGGCGCCCGCGGGTCACGAGGGGGGCGCCGACGTGCCGGTGGAGGCCCTGGGGGATCCGTCCAACGGACGGCGCCTGTTCGACGACAAGAAGTGCTCCGAGTGCCACAGCTACGGCGGGATGGGGGGTGAGGACGCGCCGTCCTTCGACGACATGGCGGGTCACCTGTCCGCCCGCGAGGTGGCCGACATGGGAGGCCGCATGTGGAGCTCCTTCCCGGAGATGCTGATGCACTTCGAGGAGGAAGGGGTCGAGGTGCCGACCTTCGCGCCGGGTGAGGCGGCGGACCTCCTCGCCTACCTGCACGGCGGTCCCATGCCGTAGGCGCGGGCGCGGGGGCCTACCGGTTGGCCCGCGGGGCGGCGGTGCCGAGCAGCACGCCGCGTGCGGCCATGTCCCGCAGAAAGGTTTCCAGGTCGGCGAGGTCCGCCGGGGTACGACCCCAGGCGGGGGCGGCCTCGAGCAGGGAGCGGCCCGCGGCGAGGTCCGCAAGGAGCCGAAACGCCCGCCGGGAGCACTCGATCCGGCGTACCCGGTCGGCGGCGTCGCGGTAGACCGCCTGCGGCGGCGGGGCCCCCGAGGACGCGCCCGCCGCAAGGCGCAGGCTGCGGCAGGTGACCACGGGACGGTCGGGGGCGAGGGCCGGCGACAGGGAGATCTCGGGGGGCGGGCCGCGCGGGGCGACGGCGGCCTCGGCCACGGCCCGATCGAGGGCCGCCGCCGCGCGCACGGCGGGCGCGTCGTCCCAGCGGGCGGTGGCGCAGTACTCGACGAACGCCGCGGGGACCGCCCGCAGGGACCAGGGGATCGTCGAAGCCCGTTCGAGGAAGCAGGCGACGTCCTCGTCGAAGGCCGGCGGCGTGCGGGCCGCCCGCGCCTCGGGCAGGAGGGCGGCGAGCACCGATCCGAAGGTCCCGCGGACGAGCCGGCGGTACACGGCGAGGCGCCGCCGGCGACCCGCGGGCGGGGCGCCGAGGAACCGGGCGAGGTCCGCCTCGGCCCGGTCTTCGTGCACTCGGCGGACCGCGCGGACGAGGGCGTCGAGCCGTTCGAGGGTCTCGGCGTCCGCGGTGGCCGGGACCCGTGCGTGCGTAGAACGTCCGCGAGCGGGGGGCGGCGTCCCGGCGGTGCGGACGTGTT
>JALSIN010000138.1 GCA_026989935.1 Polyangiaceae bacterium
CCATCGCGGCCTGGAACGACGTGCTCGCCCACCACGGGGATGTACCGGAGGCTCTCGACGCCCTGGCCCGCCTGTACGAGCGGGAAGGCCGCTGGGTGGGCCTGGCCGAGATACTGCGCCGCCGGCTGGCGAACGTCGAAGACGCCGCGGAGTCCGTCGGGAAACTGGAGCAGCTCGCGAGTGTGTACGCCGACCGCCTCCACGATCGGCCCCGCGCCATCGAGGTCTACCGCGAACTGTTGCGGCTGTCGCCCGGGCACGACCGCGCCCTGCGTTCCTTGCGGGACGCCTTCGTGGCCGAGGAGCGCTGGGACGACCTCGTGGACCTGTACGAGCGTCAGGGGCGCCTCGCCGACGTGGTGGACATCCTCGGCAGCGCCGCCGACCGCATCGCCGACATCGATCGACGTGTCGCACTGTATCGGCGCGTGGCCGCGATCTCGCGCGAGCAGCTCGGTCAGCCCGAGCGCGGCCAGCGGGCCCTCGAACGGATCCTCGCCATTGCCCCCAACGCCCTGGACGTGGCGCGGGAGCTGCTGCCCATCTACGAGGCCCAGGGAAACTGGGCCCGGGTCCTGTCCACCTACGAGACCCTGCTTGCGGGGGCCGAGGACGACGATGCGCGGGTCTCGATCTACCGGTCGATGCAAGCGGTGGCCGCCGACAAGGTCGGCTCGGCCTCGCTGACCCTGTCCTACGCCGCAGCAGCCTACGAGCTTCGACCCGACGATCCGGAGATCCGCGCCGACCTGGAACGGGCCGCCGAGGCCGCGGACGGTTGGGACGAGCTGACCCGGCGCTTCGAGGCGCGCTACGAGTCCGAGACGGCGGGGGAGGAGGAGCGCGTGGCGCTGTTGCGCAAGCTGGCCGAAATCGCCCTGCACCGCCTGTTCAAGCCGGACGACGCCCAGCGCTACTACCGCAAGATCCTCGACCACAGGCCCGAGGACCAGGAGGCGATGGCCGCCCTCGAGGAGATCTATCGCAGTACGCGGCGTTTCGAGGACCTCGCCGAGATCCGGCGGATGCGCCTTGCGCAGACCCGCGGGGAGGCCGAGCGGATCGATCTGTTGCGGGAGCTGGCCCGGCTCGAGCGCGACCGCCTCGGGGACGTGGAGGCGGCGGCCACCACCTACGCGGAGTTGCGCGCACTCGTCCCGGACGACGCGGCCATCGTGCGCGAGCACGCCGACCTGTTGCGCCGCCTGGGGCGGTGGGCGGACCTGGCCGAGGCCCTTTCGGTTTTGCTCGACCGCACGGATGCCCGCGACGCTCGCATCGAGATCCTGCTGGAGCTCGGTGATCTGTACAGCAACCGCCTGGAGGACCCGGATCGAGCCCTTTCGTCCTATCTGGAAATCTTGGACCTGGTGCCGGCACACCCCGGGGCGGTGGCCCGCCTCGAAGCACTGCGGGAGGCCCGCCCGGAGGTGGCGCTGCCGGTGGCGAAGGGGTTGCTGCCGGTCTACCGCCGGACGGGCGCCAGCGAAAAGGAAGCGGCGGCCCTTTCGGTGCTCGTGGAGGCCGAAGAAGACCCGCAGGCCCGCCTCGATCGCCTCGGGGAACTGGCGCGAATCCTCGAGGGACTGGCGCCGCGCCGGCCGGATGCCTTTCGCATCCGCCTCGAACGCTTCGAGGCTCGTCCCGCGGACTGGGACAATCGCCAGGCGCTTTTGCGCCTCGGGCGTGAACTGGGCCGGGTCGAGGACGTCATCGGCGCCTACGATCGGGTGACCGAGCGCATGGCCCAGGCTCGAAACGACCTCGAGATGGAGGGCAAGCCCGTACCGCGCGAGCAGGAGGTGATCCGCCGGGATCTGCTGCTCGAGTACGCCGGGATCCTGCGCCAGGATCTGGCTCGCGCCACGGACGCGGAGGCCGTCTACCGGGCGGTCCTCGACATCGAGGAGGCCCATCAGGGGGCCTACGAGGCCCTCCGATCGCTCTACGAGGCGCGCGAGGCCCACGCGGAGCTGTTCGATCTCCTGCGCCGGCGGGCCGACGTCATCTTCCACCCCGGCGAGCAGCGGGCGCTGCTCGAGGCCATGATCGCGCTGGCCCGGGGCCCGCTCGGGGATCTTCCCCGCGCCATCGCAACGGCGCAGGAACTGGTGGACCTCGCGCCCGACGACGTGGGGGCCATCGCGGGGCTGGTGGAACTTCTGGAGGCCGCGGGGGACGAGGCCGATCGCTACGAGCTCGAGGAGTTGCTCGGGCGCTGGGCGGAGCTTGCGGACGATCCGGCGTTTCGCCGCGATCTACAGATCCGGCGGGCATCGTTGCGCATGGAGCACCTCGCAGACGTGTTCGGGGCCGTGGACCTGCTCGGCCAGGTGCTCGCCGACGACCCGTCCAACGAGAAGGCCCGAGCGTTGCTCGAAGCGCTGCTCGAGGTGCCGGAGGTACAGATGTCCGTGGCGGCCCTGCTCGAACCCATCTACGAGCAGGCCAACGATGCCCGCGGCCGGATCCGGCTCCTGCGTGTGAAGAAGGCCCAGGCGGAGGGGCGTGGGGATCTGGACGAGGCCGTGGCGCGGCTGCTGGCGATCTCGGAGATCGAAGAGCGCGATCTGGCCGACTTCGACGCGGCCTTTGCGGACGCGCGGGCGGCCTACCTGCTCGATCCCACGCGCCAGGACACCTTCGACCGGCTCGAACGCCTGGGCTTCGAGCTCGGACGGGTGCGGGACCTGGTGCAGGCATGGCGCGAGGCCCTCGAGGGCTCGCGTCTTTCCGACCGGGCGCTGCGGACGGACCGGCTCATGCGCCTGGCTCAGGTGCTCGACATGCAGCTCGGCGACGCCGAGGCGGCCCGTCGCGCCTACGCGGAGTTGCTCGCCCTCGAGCCCGCCGACCTGCGGGTGGCGGCCCAGGCGGTCGAGGCCCTGTGCCGTCTACACGCCGAGGCGGGGGACTTCATCGCCTGGGTGGAGGCCAAGCGCGATTTGCTGTGCTTCGTGGATGACCCGGCGCAGAAAGCGGCACACCTGTTGGAGATCGCGGGCGCCCAGCTCGAGAGGCTGCGCGACCGGGTGGGGGCGGCGCTGTCCTACGCCGAGGTCCTCGACCTGGAGCCGGCGAACGAGGCGGCGCTTTCCGCCCTCGAGGGGCTGTTCGAAGAGGAGGAGGAGTGGCAGCGACTCGACGAGGTGCTGCAGCATCGGATCAGCGTCAGCAACCTTCCGCGCGTGACTGCAGACCTTTGGAAGCGCCTGGGCGACTTGCGGCGCGAGCGCCTGCAGGACGTGCCGGGGGCGATCGCGGCCTATCAGTCGATCCTGGACATGCGCGCCAGGCGGGAGCGCACCGTAGAGGCCCTCGAGCACCTCGTGTCGCTGTTCGAGTCGCAAGAGCGCTGGGCCGACGTGGAGGATGCCCTTCGGCGGCTCATCAACCTGTCGGGGGACGATGCCACCCGCATCGAGTACTCCCTGCGCACCGCTCAGGTGCTCGTGCGGCACCTCGGCCGCCGGGGCGACGCCCTCGACCTGCTCAAGCGCGTCCTCGACCTCGCGCCGACGGAGGCTCGAGCGCGTGGGATGGTGTCCTCCTTCCTGGAGGACGACGAGCTCGGCGAGCGGGCCATGCGGATCCTGACCCCGTTGTACGAGGCCGAGCAGAACTGGCCGGCGCTGCTGGCCATCGAGGAGCTGCAGGCCAAACGCCAGCCCTCGGGGCGGCGGCGCCTCGCGGCCCTGTTGAAGGTAGCGCGTACGCACGAGGAGCGACTGCACGATCCACAGCGCGCGTTTGCCGTGCTCTGTGCGGCCATGCGGGAGGCGGCCGACCAGCCGGAACTGCCCGAGGTGCTGGCGGAGGTGGAGCGGCTCGGCGCAGAGGCGGATCGCGCCGAAGCCCTGCTGGCCGCCTACGGAGAGACCGTCGATCACATCCTCGACACCACGCTGCAACGGCGGGTGCTGCGTGCGATGGGGCAGGTGGCCCTCGAACGCCTCGGCCGCCTCGACGAGGCGCGCGCGGCCTTTGCCCGTGTCTTTGAGGGGGACCCCGGCGACGACGCGGCGTTCGAAGCTCTGCTGGAGATCCTGGAGCGTCTCGACGACCCCGCCGCCCTGGCCGAGGTCTTGCGCACGCGCGCCGAGCACGAGCCGGATTCCGCCCGCCGCGACGAACTCCTGGTCCGGGCGGCCGACCTCCTGCGCGAGCGCCTCGATCGCCCCGAGGACGCGATCGCCCTGCTGGAGTCGCTGGGCGACGAGACACGCATGGACCCGTCCGTGGAGGCGCGCCTTTCGGCGCTGTACGAGCAGACCGAGCGCTACCGGGACCTGGCCGCACACCTGGCGGCGAAACTCGGGCGGGTCCAGGGGGCGGACGCGGTGGACATCCATATCCGCCTGGGCCGGCTGCACGGCCAGCGCCTGGGCGACCCCGAGGAAGGGGTGCGCCACCTGGCGGCCGCGCTGCGGCTGGACCCCGCGCGCGCGGTGGCCGCCGAGGACATCGACCGCTACCTCGAAGACCCGAACATGCGGTTGCGCGTGGCGGAGATGCTCGAGCCGGTTTTCATGTCGATCCAGGACTGGCCGCGTCTGCTCAAGGTCTACGAAGTCCGCCTGGCCGAAGCGACCGAGCCGGCGGCGCGGCGGGCCCTGCTCCTTCGCATCGCCCGCATGGAGGAGGAGCAGATCGAGGACCTCGACCGCGCGTTCTCGACCTACATCCGCCTGTTCAAGGAGGAGCCCACGGACATCGCCGTGCGCGATCACCTGCGCCGTCTCGGCGGCGTACTCGGAGAGATCGGCAGGCTGGTGGACGTCTTCCTGGAGGTCCTGGAGGGCGACGCTGCGGACGACGACCGCCCGGAGATCCTGGCTCTCGCACGGGAGACGGCCGAGATGATCGAGCGCACCGGCGCCGATCTGGGCCGCGCGGCGGACCTGTACGCACGCATCCTGCGGGCGCAGCCGGAGGACGAGGCGGCGTTTTCGGCCCTCGAACGGGTCCTGACCCGCACCGAGCGCTGGGAGGCGCTGCGATCGCTGTATCTCGAAGCGGCCGACGGCGCGCTCGATCCTGCGCGGGAGGCGGCCATGCTGGACCGCGCCGCCCGGGTGAGCCTCGACGTTCTGGAGGACGTGGACGGGGCCATCGGGGCGCTCGAGCGGGTGCTCGTCGCCACGCCCGAGGACGATCGCGTGCGCCGGCGGATCGAGGCGTTGTATGAGCGGGCCGGGCGTCACCGCGAGCGGGCGGACCTGTTGCGTGACGAACTCGATCGCACGACGGACCCTGCCCTGCGGGCCGCGCTCTATGCCCGCCTCGCCACGGTGCTCGACCGGGCCCTCGGGGATGCCGAGGGCGCCCTGGAGGCCCTTTCGGCCTGGCTCGCCGAGCGCCCCGACGACCACGAGGCCATCGACGCCCTCGAAGCCCTGGCACGCGAGCGGCCGGCGATCCGCCTTTCCGTGGCCGACCGGCTCGCTCCCTACTACGAGGAGGCCGGCCGCTACGATCGGCTCGTGGAATTGGCGAACTGGCGGCTCGCTGCAGCCGAGGACGCAACCGCGCGCCACGAGATCCTGCGCGAGATCGCGGCCCTCGAGCTGCGCGGGCCCGGGGGCGCCGACGCGGCGTTTCGCACGCTGTGCCGCGCTCTGGCCGAGCCGGGGGAGCCTGCCTCCTACGAGGCCCTCGACGCCGAGGTCGAGCGTCTGGCCGACGAACTCGGGCGCGCGGGGGCGCTGGCCGAGGCCCGGGTGGCAGCCAGTCGCAACGATGCCCTGGAAGGCGACACGAGCCGGCGTCGAGACCTGCTGCTCGCGGCCGCGCGCACGCTCGGGGAACAAGACGACGCGGCCCGGGCCGCCGGGGCCCTGGAGGAGGCACTGGCCCTCGTCCCCGACGACGCCGAAGTTCTGGCCGCGCTCGACAAGGCCCTCGAACGCCTCGGACATCACGAGCGGCTGCGGGAAGTCCTCGAGCGTCGCATCGACCTGTCCCTCGACGACATGGAGCGCGTCGAGTTGTTGCGGCGCCTCGGCCGCCTGCTCGAAGACGTGCTCGTGCAACCGGAGGCTGCGGCCAAGGTGTGGCGCGCCGTCGTGGAGATCGACGTGGCGGACGAGGAGGCGCTGGCCCGCCTCGGAAGGGCCTACGAGCGCAGTGGTTCGAGCCAGGAACTCGCCGAGGTCCTGCGCCGGCGGATCGAGGCCGCCGCCGATCCGGCCACGCGTCGGGACCTACGGTGGCAGCTGGCTGGCCTGTTGCGCGAGGCGATCAAGGACCGCGGCGCCGAGGTGGACGTCCTGCGCGAGATGGTGCTCGACGCCCCGACCGACACCGAGGCCCTCGAGGCTCTCGCGCGGGCGCTGATCGCCACCGAGCGCGACCAGGAGGCGGTGGAGACCCTCGTCGAGCGCGCGGGCCTCGCCGAGGAACCCGCCCGCAGGGCATCGTTCCTGCTGGACGCGGCGGGCTTGCTGTCCGACAAAATCGACGACGCCTTCGGAGCCTTCGAACGCTACGCCGAGGCGTTGGCGGTGGCACCCGATCATCCCCCCACCCTGGACGCCTTCGTGGCCTTCGCCCTGGCGCACCCGGAGATCCTGCCCGATGCGGTGGAGCGTCTACGGGGCCCCCTCGAGGCCGCGGGCCGACTGTCCGATCTGGCCTCGCTGCTTCGTGCCCAGGCGGACGCGGCGGAAGACCCGACGACGGAGGTGGCGGCGCGGATGGCCCTTGCAGACCTGCTGGCGGAGCGCTCCGAGGACTTCGAGGGTGCACTCGACAGCTACCTGCGGGTGCTGGCCCTCGTCGAGGAGCAGGACCGGCAGGGGGTCCTCGAGCGCATCGCGGCACTGGCGATGCGGACCGGGAGCCTCGGCGACCTCCTCGCCCGTCTCGAGCAGGCGGCCGAGGGGGTTGGACGGACCTCGCCCCTCGGGATCGAGATCGCCACCTTCTCGGCGCGCCTGGCCGAGGAGACGGCTGCGGACCCGGCTCGGGCCCTTTCGTTTCTGGGGCCCGTGGTTCTCGATCCCGGCGCGCCGGTGGACGTGGAGGTCCTCGCCTGGGCCGAGCGCCTCGCCTCCGTCCAGGCGGACGAGGCGGTGCTGGCCGCCGCCCAGCGGCGCATCGCCGAAGAGGCCGACGACCCGGCGCTTCGGGCCGGGGCGCATCTTCGGTCGTTCGAGCGGCGGCTGGGGGCGGGGGAGACGGCCGAGGCCCTCGACCACCTGTGGGCCGCCCACGACCTGGCAGCCAGCGATCCCCGCGTGCGCGAAGGGGCCGAGCGCCTGTTGGCCGCGTACGAGGCGGCGGCGCCACCGGACCGGTTGCTCGACCTGCTGGAGGCGATCTATGCCGCGGCCGACGACCCCGCTGGCATCGCCCGGGTGCTGCGCCACCGCCTGCAGGCAGCGGACGAGTACGAGCGGATCGACCTGCTGCGCCGGCTCGTGGGGGTGCTCGAGGCGTCGAACGCACCGGCGTCGGAGCGGGTCGAGGTCTACGGGGCGCTGCTTGCCGCCGATCCCCTCGACGAGGGAGCCGTGGAGCGTCTGTCCCAGGTCGCCGAAGACTCTGCGGTGGCGCCCCGGGCGGCGGAGCTTTTGGTCTACGCCGTGGGGAAGGCGCGCAAAGACGGGCACAGCCCCGTGCCGGCCGGTCTCGCTGCGGTGGACATCATCGCCGATCGCCTGTCGGATCCGGCCGGGGCGGGAGAGGTCTTGCGGGTGGTCGAAGAGGCCGAGCCGCGGGACGAGCGGGTTCTGCGGCGCAAGGCCGCCTTGGCCGAACGAACCCAGGATGCCCAGACCACCGTATCGGCGCTCGGGGATCTCGCCGAAGTCCTCGACGACGATGTCGAACGGGCGGAGATCCTGCGCAAGGCGGCCAATTTGGCTGCGGACGTGCTGGCCGACGCGGCGACTGCGGCAGACCTTTGGCGCCGGTTGTTGGAGATCGAACCCGACGACGAGCCGGCCCAAGACGCCTATCTGGCGTCCCTGGCGAAGACGGGGGATGCGGCGGCCTATGCCGAAGCCCTCGTGGGCCGGATCGAGCGCGCCATGGATCCGCAGCGCCGGCGGGAGCTTCGCCGCAAGCTGGCCCACCTCTACCAGGACAAGCTGGACCGGATGGAGGACGCCATCGGGGTGTACGAGGACATGCTGGCCGACGATCCGACGGACCAGGAGGCCTCGGCGGCCCTCGAGTTGCTCTTGCGCAAGGCCGAGCGTCACGCCGACCTTTCGGACCTGTTGGAGCGGCGTCTCGATGTGCTCGACGACCCGGCCGAACGCGCCAAGACCCTGCGCGAACTCGCCCGGATCGCGGCCGAGCGCCGGCAGGATCCGGACGCGGCGATCGGATACCTGCAGCGTCTGTCCGCCGAAGGGGGTGCCACGCCCGAGACGGACGCCTGGCTCGACCGCCTGCTGGTGAACGAGGGGCGCTGGGCCGACCTGGCCGACGAGCTCTTGCGGCGTACGGACGCCGCCCGAGCGGCGGGGGACGAGGCGGCCGCAGCACGCCTCGTCACACGGCGTGCGGAGATCCTGGCGAGGCACCTGGACGATCCCGACGCGGCCGCGGACCTGTTGCAGGCGCTGTTGGACGAGCGCCCGGACGATGTCTCGGCCATCGTGGCCCTGGCGACGGTCTACGAGGTGCGGGGTGACACGGGCGCGATGCGCCTGTCCCTGCAGCGGGCCGCGGGGCTCGACCCCCAGGGGGAGGAGGGCGCACGACTGTACGTGCGGCTGGCAGAGCTCGCCGGCGACGACGCCACCCGGCGCGAGCACCTCGAGCGCGCCCTCTCGCTCGATCCCGGGAACCCGGCTGCCGCATCGGCCTTGCTGTCCCTTTCGCGCGAGGCCAAGGATTGGGCCAAGGTCGCCTACCTCCTCGAGGTCCTCGGCGCACGGGAGCGTGACTCGGCCAGGCGGCGGGCGCTGTTGTTCGAACGGGTGGACCTCCTGGCCGGCCCGCTGCAGGATCCGGAGGCCGCCTTGCGGGCGCTCGCACCGGAGTACGAGCGAGTCCAGGACGACGTGGAGCTCAACCGCCGGATCGCCGACGCCCTGTTCGCGGCTGGGCGCTTCGACGAGGCGAAAGGGATGTACGAGTGGCTCGTGGCCGTGGCCGAAGGCGGCTCGGGCCGCCCACCCAAGACGATGGCGCACGACCTGGCGCGCCTTTCCCAGATCGCACAGCAGGCGGGCGCCACGGACGAGGCCCGCGCGCTCCTGGAGCGGGCGTACAAGGTCGATCCGACGCACACGGAGACCCTCGTCCACCTCGGGCGCGCGGCCGAGGCCGCAGGGGACTGGGACACGGCCCTGCGAGTCTACCGGACGATGCTCCTGCAGAACGCGGACCGCACGGGCCTCGTCGATCGCGGTGACCTCTATTACAACCTCGCGCGAGCCCACCGGGCGATGAACGAGCCGCAAAAGGCCCAGGCCATGGTTCGGCGCGGGCTCGACGAGGCCAGCGGTCACGAGGGGCTTACGACCCTGGCATCCGAGCTCGGGTTGTAGCGACGGGGCACACCGCATCGGTCGCGGGCCCACACGGGTCGGCTGACCCGGCGTACCGTGGCCCGGGGCTTGGAGGATCCGATCGCTCGCTCCGAACGACACCGTCGAGCCGACGCATCGGGACCGCCGCACGATCCTGCCCAGGCACCTGGAGGCGGCGGGGCGGGCGCAAGTGGGGGGCGCGAGGACCGGAACGGGCGAGGCCCCCCCCGCCCGCATGGACGAGCCGGCGGCGGGTGCTTACTTGTTCTTGAGCTGCTTGGCGGCCTCCTCGGCCGAGATGCAGTCCTCGTCCACGGTGTTGTCGCAGTCATCGTCGAGGTTGTTGCAGATCTCGACGCTCGGCGTTTGGTTCTGGACGCAGCGGATCGCGCCCGCGACGCATTTTTTCGTGCCCGCGTTGCACACGCCTGCCTTGCCGGTGCTGCACGCCTCGCCGGTGCCCTCCACGTCGCCGTCGTCGGGCGTTCCGTCGCAGTCGTTGTCCACGCCGTCGCAGATCTCGTTCGTGGGCTTGATGATCGGGGCATCACACTCGGACTTCGATCCGTCTGGCGCACAGCGCCAGGTGCCCTGGCTGCGACAGGCCCCCTGGCCGCGCCAGCACAGGGCGCCATGGCGCTCGAACCCGTTGTCCACGATGCCGTCGCAGTCGTTGTCCTTGCCGTCGCAGATCTCCCGTGTGGGCAGGACCTCCCCCTTGCATGCCCCCCAGCGGGCATCCTCGCCACAGCGACGGGTCCCCTCCACGCAAATGCCCCGGCCGGCGGTGTTCTTCGGGCCCCCGTAGCAAGGCTCTTCGATCCCCGGCTTGCACTCGGCGGGTGCTCGCTTCTCCTGCTCGACGATCTCGAGCTCCTTTTGGGCTTCGAGCACCTGGTCGCTCGTCGCGCAGGCGGCCAGGACACCGCCGAGGGCCACTGCGGCGAGCGGGCCGAGGAAGGCGGATCCGTTGCGAAGCCCGTGGGACCGTGCAAGATGCCGTTTCGCGTCCATGGCGGGATGGTACACCGCTTGCTATCGTCGCGGCACCCCGTGTCCCTCGTCGGCAAGACCTACCTCGGCGCCAGCCTCGTGCTCTTGTTCGGCGGGATCGCCCTGACGGCGATCACCTTGAACGAGAACGAGACGTGGGTGGAGATCTTGGTCTGGGTCCCCCAATTCGATCTGGTGGAGCCGCTGCGACGGGTGCGATACGAGACGAAGGTCTCGACGCTCATGGCCGGCTGGACGGTCGCAGCGGCGACATGGCTCGTATTGGCCGTGCGCCTGCCGTTTCGCGTCCGCGCCGCCGCCCGCACCCAGCGACGGATCCGCGAACTCGAACGGGAGGTGCTCGAGCTTCGCACGTTGCCCCTGCGACAGCACGAAGAAGACGAGATCCTCGCGGCCGAGGCCCACCTCGACACCAGTTCGACGCGCAAGGTCATGACGGAGAAGATCCGCCTCGACCGCGCGCGCAAGGCCGGTGACAGTGGTACGCACGGTGCCGTCCGTTCGCCGGGAGGGGAGGTCGTGTGAGCGTCTGGATCCTGTTGCTGCTGGCGGCGTTCGCCGGGGGGGTGTACGTGGGGCAGCGTTACGCGCCCAGTTCTCGCACGCTCGACGAGCGCCTTCGCCGCCGATCCCGCGTGCTGTACGAGTTGGCCGAGGGAGACAAGGAGAACGTCGCCTTCGAGTTGGAACAGATCGCCGAGTCCGAGCCCGAGGACACCACTTGTTTTCTGGCCCTGGCCGCCCTGGATCGCACGCGGGGCCGCACGGAGCGGGCCAAGGCGATCCACCGTACGGTCCTGGCGTCGGCGAACCTGCCGCAGGAGCAGCGCGTGGCCGCTCTCGTGGGGCTTGGGCGAGACTTGCTCGCCCAGGGCAACGAGCGGGCGGCGGTGGGCGCCCTCGTGCGCGCGATCAGTCTCGCACCGCGCTCGGTCGCCACCTTGGAGTCGCTCGCGCGGGCGCTCGAGGCCGCCGGGGCCTGGGAGCGGGCAGCCGCGGCCTGGGAACGGCACGAGAAGCTCGTCGAGGGGCGGCGACGGCGTGAAAGTCGGGTCGGACGTGGGCACGCGCTGGCCGGTCAGGCGCTGGTCGCCATGGTGGAGGGAGACGACCGCAAGGCTCGCAAGCTCGCCGAGCGGGCGACCGAGCTCGCACCCGACAGCGGGCACGTATGGACGGCGCGCGCCCGCGTGGAGGCGACGGTGGGCAACCCGAAAATGGCCCTGGAGGCGTGGCAGCGGGCCTGGGAGCTGGCGCCGGCGGGCGCGCACGAACTGGTCCCGGAGGCCTGGGCGTGGGCCAGCGAGCAGGGGTTGCTGGCCGAGATGGTCGAGCGGATGCTCGCGACCCTTCGATCGGCGACGGACCCGGAGCTCGTGGTGGCCCTGGCCGAGCGGGTCGCACGCCGCCACCCGGACCAGGCGGCCGACGCTCTCGAACGGGTCGGTACGCGCAGCGCGCTGGCGCGGCTGTCCCTCGTGCGCCTTCACCTGGGGCGGGGGCACCGCGAGGAGGCGCGCAAGGCGGCCATGGCGAAGGTGGCCTCCCCGGCGATCTCCTGCCGCCTGTGCGGGCGCCGGATGGAGCGTTTTCGGTACCGCTGTGACCACTGCGGCGCCTGGGACAGCGCCGTGACCGAGGGCATCGCGGTCCGCACGGACGATGACGCCCCCCCGGCGCTTTCGAGGACGCTGTGATGCCCGCCCCCGAACGCCCCTCGACCGACGGCCGCCGGGAGTCCCTGTGGACGACGGTGCGCCGCTTCTCGCGCCTTTGGGGTTTCTTGCTCTTTTTGGTGTTCGTGGTGGTGCTGTTTCGCAGCATCATCCTGCCGTTCGTCTTCGCGCTGCTGGTCGCGTACCTGTCGGCGCCGTTCGTGCGGCGCCTCGAAGATCGCCTTACGCGAGTGGGCAGCGTGCTGGTGCTCTACGCCGGGATCGTGGGCGCCTTCGCCCTGTTCCTCGGTCTGTTGCTGCCCGCCGTGGTCGAGGACGTCGCCCGCCTGCGGGCGGCCGCGCCGCAGATTCAGGCCACGATCTCCCAGCGCTGGATCCCGCAGGTTTCGTCGTGGGTCGAGCGCAATCTCTCGCCCCTCGTCGAGGCCCCGCACGGACATGCCGAAACCGCACAGCTTCGCATCGAGCCGCTGCCCGACGGCGCCTACCGGGTGGACCTTTCGGGCACCCGACTTTCAATCACCGCGACCGGGGAAGGGCGCTATCTGGTTCGGGCCCCCCGCCCCGAGGAAGACCGGGACGTGGCGACCGCGCTGCGCCACCTGCTGGCCGCCAAGGGGGCGGAGGTCACCGCGGCCCTCGGCCCCATCGTGCAACGGGTGGTCACGGGCACCGTCGGCTTCGTGACCAAACTGCTGCTGACCTTCATGTTGGCCGCGTTCATCCTCGTGGACCTGGAGCGGGTCAATCGCTTCGTGCGCTCGCTGATTCCAGCCGAGCACCGCGCCGCCTTCGATGAGCTCCTGGTGGGCCTCGACAAGGGGCTTGCGGGGGTGGTGCGCGGCCAGCTCGTCATCTGCCTGGTCAACGGCCTGTTGACCTACGTCGGCCTCCTCATCTTTGGGATCAAGTACGCCCCGCTGCTGGCCGTCTTCGCCGGCGTGATGAGCCTCATCCCGATCTTCGGCACGATCATCTCGTCGCTGCCGATTGCGCTGCTCGCCGTCGTCTCGGGGGAGCAAGGGCCGTCGCTCGGGCCGGCGGCGGGGATCCTGGCCTGGATCGCGGGGATCCACCTGCTCGAAGCGAACGTGCTCAACCCGAAGATCATCGGCGACTCGGCGCACATCCACCCGGTGGTGGTGATCTTCGCATTGCTGGCGGGCGAGCACGTCTACGGTCTGGTGGGCGCGCTGCTGGCCGTTCCGGTGGCGAGCATGGTGCAGACGGTGTTCTTGTTCTTGCGGGCCCGCGTCACGGAGCGGGCCGGGGAGGGACGGGATGAGCCTGCCTGATTTGTTGCCGCGCGACGACGGGGCCGTCTATCTGGTGGACGGCTACAACTTCCTCTTTCGAGCCTACCACGCCCTGCCGATGCTCACGGCGCCGGACGGGACGCCGACGAACGCCGTTCGGGGGGTCGTGTCGATGTTGCACGCGCTGCGCCGGGACGCCCGGCCGCCGTATCTGGCGGTGGTCTTCGACGCCGGCAAGGAGACGTTTCGCAACGAGCTGTACCCGGCGTACAAGGCGAACCGTCCGGAACCACCGGAGGACCTCGTGCCGCAGTTTGCGGTGGTGCGTGAGGCCCTCGACGCCCTGGACGTGCCGCGCATCGAGCAGGAGGGGTACGAAGCCGACGACATCATCGCGACGATCGCCGCGAAAGCGCACGCGGAGGGACGACCGGTGGTCATCGTCTCGAGCGACAAGGACCTCATGCAGCTCGTGACGGACGGTCCGCCGCCGATCTACCTGTACGACACCATGAAACAGGTGGTCTACGATCCGGCGGCGGTGGAGACGAAGCTCGGGGTCCCACCCGAGAAGGTTGCGGACTTCCTGGCGCTGACCGGCGACACCTCGGACAACGTGCCCGGGATCCGTGGGATCGGGCCGAAGACGGCCGCAGCGCTGTTGTCCGAGTTCGGCGACCTCGAAGGGGTCCTTGCGGCGGCCCCGACCCTGCGCCAGAAGAAGCGCCGGGAGCGCCTCGTCGAGCACGCCGGCGATGCCCGCCTGTCGAAGCGCCTGGTGACCCTCGTGCGCGATGCCCACGCCCCGCCCATCGAGTCCCTGCGCGATCCCGGCATGGACGCCGCCAAGGCGCGGCCGTTCTTCGAGAAGTACGGCTTTCGATCGATGCTGCGCGACGTGCAGGCGATGGCCCGGCAGGCGCCCGGCGACGGCGGCGTGCCTGCATCCCCGGCCGACCCCGTGGAGATCGGGCCGGTGGGGGCTTCCTTCACGCCGGCGTTCGAGCGCTACGAGGTGCTGGCGGCGCCTTCCCCCGACGCCGTGGCGGCCGTCGTGGAGCGCTTCACGTCGTGCAATCGCTACGCCGCGGTCGTGCTGCCCTCGGGAGACGACGCCATGCGCGCGCGCCCCCTCGCCCTGGGGCTCGCCGCCGTGGGGGAGGGGGCGCCGCCGCCGACGCTCCTTTGGTTCGGGGTGGACCGCGCCACCTGTGACGATCCATGCGCCCCGTTGCCGCCGCCCGTGCAGGCGCGCCTCGACGCCGCCCGGGCCGCGCTGGCGCCCGCCGGACCGGTCCATGTCGCGACCGCCGAACACAAGGCCCCCTACGAGTGCTGGGAGGAGAACGACGGGACGTTGCCCGTTCCGCCGTTCGACGCGGCGCTCGCATCGTACACGGTGGATCCGGCCCGGGCCGACCACGGCATCGCGGCCCTGGCCCGGGACATGTTCGGTGCGAGCCTGCCCGAGGCGGCGGCGGTCCTCGGGCGCGGCAAGAAGGCCCGCCCGTGGGTCGAGGCACCGCCCGAACAGGCGGCCCGTTACGTGCTGGCCCGTGCCGAGGCGATCCTGGCGGTCGAGCCCCATCTTTCCGGCTGGCTCGATGCCTCGGGGCCCGCCGTGGTCCGCCTGTTCCGTGAGCTGGAGATGCCGCTTGCGGGCGTGCTGCGCGCCATGGAACGGCGCGGGATCCTCCTCGATCCGGAGGTGCTGGGCCGGCAGCGCGACGAGCTGGCCCAGGCCATCGAAGCCCTCCAGGCGCGCGTGGACGCCGAGGCCGGCCACCCGGTGAACCTCGACTCGCCGATCCAGCTACGCGCCTTGCTGTTCGAGGAACGCGGGTTGCCGCCGGTGCGCAAGACCAAGACCGGGTACAGCACGGACGCGCGCGTGCTGGAGGAGCTGGCGCCCCTCGACCCCATCATCGGGATGATCTTGGAGTATCGCACGCTCTCGAAGCTCAAGAGCACCTATCTGGACACCCTGCCGAAGCTCGTAAACCCCAGGACCGGGCGCCTGCACACGCGCTATCGGCAGGCGGTGGCGCAGACGGGGCGTCTTTCGAGCATCGAGCCGAACCTGCAGAACATCCCCGTGCGCACGCGCTACGGCCGCCGGATCCGCGAGGCGTTCCACGCCCCCGAGGGGCACGTCCTGCTTTCGATGGACTACTCCCAGATCGAGCTTCGGATCCTCGCGCACCTTTCGGGGGACGAGAACCTGGTGCGGGCGTTTTGCGAGGGCAAGGACGTCCACCGGCGCACCGCCGCCGAGATCTTCGAGGTTCCCGACGACGAGGTCACCGACGAGCAGCGGGCGATCGCCAAGGCGGTCAACTACGGCGTCATCTACGGCCAGACGCCCTACGGGCTCGCCCGTCAGCTCCAGATCCCGCGCGGGGTGGCGAGCCTCTACATCCGCAAGTACTTCGAAAAGATCCCCGGGGTGGCCGCCTACATGGAGGACATCGTGGCCCGCGCCCGCCGTCTGGGGTACGCGGAGACGATCCTCGGGCGCCGCCGGCGGATCCCGGAGCTTGCGCGTCGCGGGGCGGCCCGGGCCCACGGCGAGCGGATTGCGCGCAACACCCCGTTGCAGGGCAGTGCGGCCGACGCCCTCAAGGTGGCGATGATCCGGGTCGAGCGCGCCCTCACGCACGACGACCGCGCCCGCATGCTGCTGACGATCCACGACGAACTCATCTTCGAGTGCCGCGAAGACGCCGTGGAGGACATCGTGGCGAAGGTGCGCCCGATCATGGCGACCGCCGTGGAGTTGCGCGTGCCGATCGAAATCCACGTGGGGACGGGACGGACCTGGGCCGCGTGCAAGGGTTAGCCCTCCCATCGCGGGCCCGCCCGCCTCGCCGCCGTGGCTCGGTCCATGGGCCCATCGCGCCCCGGCGCGCCGGCCCCGCCCCCTCGGCCGCGCCCACGGCGGGGCGCTGCTAGCATGCAGGCCATGCCGAAGGGCTCCGTTTCGCCGCTTGCCGCCGCCCTGGCGGGTCTACTCGCCGCCGCGTGCAAGAACGACCCGCCGCCCCCGAAGAACGTGACCGACCAGCCGGTCCTCGCCCCCCCGAAGCGCCCGGAGCGGACCGGGCCCTTCCGCACGCCGAGCACGGATCCCCCCCCGCCGCGCAGCGAGCCGCAGCTTCCGCCCGAGGCCCTGGCCGACGTCCTCGCAAAGGCGGAAGCCGCCCGGCAGGCCGGCGACACGATCCGAGCGAGCGTGCTGCTTCGACGGTGCGCCAACAAGGTGCCCCCCTCCATCGTGTGCGAGGGGCGCCTGGCCCTGGTGTTGTTGCCGCAGCGCGCCTACAAGGCCGAGGCCGAGTACTACCTGGCGGAGGCGATCCGCGGCGAGGGCGAGCACCCGGTGGACCTGGACCGGGCGCTGGCCGAAGCCGCGATGGCGCGGGGGAACGCGGGGCTGGCCGCCGAGGCCCTCGGGCGGGTGGCGGCCGCACCCGGCGCGACGGCGGCGGACTGGACCGCGCTGGCCCGGGCCCTGTCGGCCGATCGGGGGCGCCTCGGCGAGGCGGTCGAGGCCTACGAAAAGGCCCTTGCCCTCGATCCCGCGCCGGACGTCCGGCACGAGTTGGCGGTGATCTTGGCCCAGCTCGGCCGCAACGACGAGGCCATCGCCGCCTTCGAGGCCTTCCTCGCGGCCACGAAGGGGCAGGATCCCGCCCGGGACCGGAGGATCCGTGCCCGCATCGAAGAACTGCGCACCGGTCGGGTCCGCGATCAGGTCCCCGCCGGCGCCCGGGGCCGTCCGCGGCCCGCCCCCTGACCACGCCGGGACCGGCCGGCCGCTCAGAAGTCGAAGCCCGCCTGCGCCTGGATCACGAGGGCGTCGAGCAGGCCCTTCGTCCGCTCCGCGTTGGGCGAAAACGCCGGGTTCTTCGTGCGCGATCGGTAGAACAGGAGGTCCGCCTTCGCCGACACGCGAAACGACTCGATGCGCCGGATCTTCGATCCTGCGCGTACGCGGGCGAGGTAGGTGAGCTTCGCGCCCAGGGTCGTGTTCATCAGGGCCGAAAGCTCGCGGTCCCCGGTCCAGTAGCTGCCTGCCGCGCCCGAGCTGGCGTACTCGCTGCCGTCCCGGTAGAACAGCGCCGAGTCCTGGATGTGCACGCGGCCGCGCAACCGAAGCAGCAGGGGGCGCGCGAGGTACTGATCCCAGGCGGCCTGCACGGTGACGGCATCGACGGCCCAGGAGTCGGTGTAGAAGCGGCCCAACAGCTCCACGCTGCCCCGCACCGGCCGCAGCGCAAACTTCAGGCGCGCATACAGGGCCAGGCGGTTGCGGATGTCGGGCAGGTGCTCCTGCACCGCCCGGCGCCCCAGGAACACCTGCCGGTAGGGGTTCGACTGGAAGCCCCGCAGGTGCTGGCCCGAAACCCCGACCTGCCCGACGAGCCACGGTGTGAGGACCTGGGTGACGGCGAGGCTGACCGTGTCGATCGAGAGCTTGCGGGTCGCCGTCTCCGCGGAGTCCCGAAAGCACTGGTCCGAGCTGTCGAGGGCGCGAAGCTGGAGAAGCTCTTGCGTGGCCGCGTTGGCGGCGTCGCACACGCGGTCGATGTTGTGCACGTAGTCGAGGGCCACCTGGGTGTTGCGGTTGAACAGGTCGGCGGTGGCGCCGAGTTGGATCGTGCCCGAGCGATAGTCACGCTCCCCCGCAAAGCCCCCCCCGGCGCGAAAGGCGGCCTTGTCCGACATGAACCGCAGGCCCACCGTACCGTTGTGGCGCACGTCCTTGAACTTCGTGGCCGAGGAGGTCACGTCCACCCCGAAGATCTGGGGGGTGGCGCCCGAGACGATGTCGGCGTCGTAGCCGAGGGAAAGGCCGAAGTGGGGCGTGTAGTCCTGGCTGTACGCGACCTGCGGGTGCACCACCGAAAGGGGGGTGTTGCGGGCCGGCTCGTAGAAGTAGGTGACCCCGCCCCGGACCCGGTTCTCACCGCTGCCGGCCGCGGGCTGCGGCGCGCAGACGGCCGCGGACAGGGCGCAGGCGCCGAGGACGCCGGTCGAACGGCGGCGCCTTCGGCTCAGTTGCATCCGCAGCCTCCTCCGCCCGCGCCTTGACCCCCGAAGGCTCCTTCACGGTTCGAGGCCACGTGCTCGTCCGCGGCCGTCTCCAGGGCGTCCTCGTCGAACTGCATGATCGGATCGGCCAGGTAGGCTTTCTCGCTGGGCAGCACGGCCCGTGCGCAGCCGCAAAGGCCGCCCGCGGCGGCGAGGAGGAGCCAGGGCGAAAGGCGGCGTCCGGGCGCCGGACGAGGTTCAGAACGAAAAGGCGAGGGCACCGGAATACTCCTGCATGGAGGTTGCTGTGTCCGCACGGAACAGGATGTGGTTGCGCACGTCGAACCGCAGGCCGACGTTGTGCTTGAAGATCACCCAGAACCCGCCGCCGGGGCTGAGCAGGTAGGACCAGGAGGCCGTCTCCAGGGTATCCACCTTGCCCTTCGTGTAGACCGCGCCCGTCCCCACCGAAACGAAGATCGTGGCCGGCAGGTGCGGGGTCACGAAGACGTTGGCGGCGAGGCCGAAGATCCCGCGCGAGGCCTCCCGGCCGGAGGTCGGGCCGAGGTAGGCTTCGAGGCCCAGGTGGGGGGCCACCAGGACGCCCGGCCGCACGAGGAACAGGCCCTCCCGGCCCAGGGCGCCCGCCGACAGGGCGCCGGTGAAACGGTCCGTCGAGAGGTTCGGGGGGCCCAGGATCGTGCGACGCAGGGCACGCCCGAAGCGCCGCAAACGCGAGGGCGGGCGATCGTCCTTGCGGAGGAACACGTGGACGTGCTCCGTGAGGATCCAGCCGTCGATCCCGCTGGGCAGGCGCACGCGCGTCCACCCGCCGCGACGCCCGCGCTCGACCATGGCCACCACGTCGTCGCGCTCGACCGTGGCGATGACGCGGTAGCCGAAGCCCGGCCCCGAGTAGAGCGGGGCCCGCTCGACCAGGACGCGCGCGTGCGCGCGGACCCGGGCGCCACGCCCCGAGCGGGCCTGGGCCGCCGGCGCCGCCACGAGGGCGGCGAGTACGGTCGCAGCGACCCGGGCCCCACCTCGCCCGCCGGTCCGACTGCGGCACGTCATGGCGCGGCGTCCAGCCATCCTTGCAAGAGGTCGAGCTCCGGGCCGCCGGGCGGAAAGAGGTCCCCCCCTGCGTGGGTCCGGGTGTCGCCGCCGGCCGGCTCCGAGTACAGCGGCGATAGGGCCGCGTTGTCGCAGTCCGTGATCTGCGCAGCCGTCGCCTCGAGGTTGCGCTGCCAGGGCTCGGGCCAGGAAGATTCCGGGTCGAGCGGGGAGGGCGGCAGGACCGAGCTGGTGTCGCGCAGGCGGAAGATGCTCGCACCGTTGCCGATGTCGTGACAGCCGCCGTCGCTCGCGTTGCGACAGTCGTACTTCTCCAGGTAGTCGGGCACCACGCGCTCGACGAAGTAGGCGCTGTCGGTCACGCAACGCCCGGCGACGCCCACCTCCGGCCCGGGATCGACGACCTCGCAGGCGGTCGCGACGCCCACGAGCGCGAGCAACGGCCAGGACCGCGTCGCGCGCCCTCGGACGGACCGGGGGAGCTGGGCGGGCGCAGGTGCGCGGGGCACGGCGCCCAGCCTACCCCAAGGCGAGACGTTGTTGAACGTGGGGACCGTGGCCCCCAACCGGACCCCACCCCGGCGCCGGCTCTGCTAGCTTCGCCCGTCCGGTGGCAGCGCCCCCTCCCCGAGATCCGCGCCAGGCTCGGAGCCTGCTCGCGACGGCCCCGTTTCCGACCTCGCTGGAGCACCTCGTCGAGCGCATCGAGGCGGCGGGCTTCGAGGCGTACCTGGTCGGCGGGTGCGTGCGCGACGTGCTGCTCGGCCGGCCCCTGTCCGACTTCGACGTGGCCACCTCGGCCCCGCCCGAGCGGGTGCAGGCCCTGTTTCGCCGCACGATCCCCACCGGGATCGAGCACGGCACCGTCACCGTCCTGCTCGACCGTGGCCGCACGACCGTCGAGGTGACCACCTACCGCGGCGAGGCCGACTACCGCGACGGCCGCCGCCCCGAGCGCGTGACCTTTCACGGCGACCTGCACGCGGATCTTGCGCGGCGGGACTTTACGGTCAACGCCTTCGCCTACCACCCGCTGCACGGAACCTTCGTGGACGACTTCGATGGCCTGGGCGACCTGGCGCACCGGCGCCTGCGGGCCATCGGCTCGGCCGAGCAGCGCTTTCGCGAGGACGGCCTGCGCCCCATGCGGGCCGTCCGATTTTGTGCAACCCTGTCCTTTACGCTGGACCCGGACACCGAGGCAGCGATCCCCCGGACCCTCGACGTGTTCTCGAAGGTCGCGGCCGAGCGGATCCACGACGAACTGTGGAAGCTCCTGGCGGCCCCGCGCCCCTCCCTGGGGCTCGCCCCCATGCACCGCACCGGGCTGTGGGCGCGGACGCTGCCGCCGCCCGCGTCGGCCCCGCTGGACGACCTCCTGACCCGGGTGGACCGCCTGCCGTGCGACCCGGTCCTTCGCCTCGCCGCGCTGCTGGCGGAGCGCTCCGACCGCGAGGTCGCCGACGTCCTACGGCGCTTGCGCGCGAGCCGGCGCGACACGGAGCGGGTCCGCGCGGTCCTCGATCCGCGCGCGCGCCTCCTCGTGACCGAAGACGACCCCGCCGTGATTCGCCGAGCCGCGGCGGCCCTCGGTCACGCGGCCGTGCGCGACGCCCTCGACCTGTTCGACGCCGCGGGCCCCGTGCGGCGGCGCGTCGAACGGGCTCTCGAGGGGGCGGCGCTGTCGGTGCGGGAACTGCGGGTCGGCGGGCGGGACCTGGCACAGGCCGGGATCGTGCCCCCGGGCCCGGCCATGGGCCGATGCCTCGCGGCGCTTCTCGACTGGGTCCTCGAAGACCCGAGCCGCAACGACCGCGCGCGCCTGTTGGACCACGCGCGGGCCTGCTGTGGCGGCGCGGATCCATGACGCCCGTCTCCGTTGCGATCACATGCCTTCGAGGTGGGCGCGCTGGCGGATCCTGGCGTCGAGAACCACGGGCTCGGGGCGGTCCGGGACCATGCGAACCGGGTCGAGTTCGATCTCCACGAGCCGGTCCCCCGTGCGCCGCCACAGTTCGAACAGAGCCACGAAGACGGGGGCCAGGCGTTCCGGGGCGGGATCTCCGGCGCGGCGGGTGCGCCCCTCGGTTCCGGTGAGCACCCGTTCGGCCAGCAAGAGGGCACCCTGCCAGTCGAGCGGCAAGAGGTCGAAGACGGGCGCGGACGAGACTGGCCCCGATACGAGGTCCACCCGCACCCCCAGGGTCCCCTCGAACAGCCGCCGGACGCGCACACGAAGGTCCAGGCCGGGCGCGACCATCTCGGCCACGATGACCCCATCGACGCGGGCCGTCGGGGCCGCCGTCTCCACCGCGCGCAACACGGTCCCGTAGGCGCGGCGTACGGCGGAGGCGTTCGGGAGGGCGAGGGCCACGGCGCCGATGTCCTCCTTGCGGCGCAGATCGGGGCTCGCCACCTTCAGGGCAACCGGGAAGCCGATCCGCTCCGCAAAGGCGGCGGCGGCCGACGCGCTGGTCGCGACCGCCTGCCGCGTCACGCAAAGACCCGCCGCGCGCAGAACGACCTTGCTCTCGTGCTCGGAAAGGGCCATGCCGGCGCCGGCCAGGACCTCGTCGGCACGGCCGTCGTCACGCCCCCGGGGGGGGGAGGGCTGTGGCAGCTCGGCAAGGGTGGCCCCCCGCGCCGCTCGCCGCGCGACCACCTCGGCCAACAGGGCCGGACCGGGGGCATCGAGGGGGAAGGCTGGGGGTTGATTCGGAGCGAGCGCGCGCGATAGCTCCGGCAGGGCGCGCGCCGCCTGGGCGTACAACGCGGTCTGCCATGGGGCAGGCGCTCGGCGCCCGGGGCGGGCACCGGCCAGCAGCAGGGCCGCCACCCGGGGAGACGGGAAGATCGGCCCCGTACGTCGTTCGAGAGCGCCGGCAAGGCAGACCGGCCACCAGCGCGCCGGATCGTCCCCCGGGGGAGCGGAGGGCGACACGCCGGCGGGCACCCACCAGGCGTCGGGACGAGCGGCGGCCGCGTGGGCCGTGGCCGCCCAGGCGGCGCGCGTGTCGGGGTCGCCGGACGGCAGGGCGCCCACGTCGATCTGCGCCCACAGCGCCCAGCCCCGCGCGTCGAGCAGGCCCAGCGCAGCGGGGAGCCATCCCGGCGACGGGGCCAGCCCCAGGGCGAGGTCGTCTCCGAGTGCCCGCGTGTAACCGGCGAGTTCCTCCTCGGAAAGACAGGCCAACAGGACCCGGCCGGGCCCGCGCCGAACCCGTGCGCTCGGCCCGAGCACGTGGATCGACGGGGGCAAGGCCGGAGCGGCGGGGCCCGTGACGACCACCAGCGCGGGGGCGCACCGGCGCAGGGCACGGGTTAGGCGCGCACCCACACCCGAGACCACCAGGACGGCCGGGGGCACGGGGCCCGAAAGACGCGCGGGCAGTTCCGCGTCGGGCACCCGCGAGCCGTCCCAGTCGAGGGCCCCGGTGTCCACCGAGGCGGCGACGACCACCGATCCCTCGCGCCCGTCCGCCAGCGCCGCGAGAGCCTCGCTCAGGGCCGTTCGTGGCTCGGGCTCGTCCATGGCGGACCGGCGAAGGATCGAAGACGTGCCGCCGGGTCACCTCGGAAGACCCAGTCGGCAAACCGCAGGTCGTCGCGCCCGTGGTCGCCGAGGGCCTGGGACAGGACCACCACCGTCGTGCTCGCGGCGCGGTCGTCGAGGCTCGCCGGCAAGACCGCCGGGGCCTGCTCGATCCACAGCAGGGTCCCGGCCTCGAAGGGGCCTACCTGTGCGGCCGGGATCACGGCGGCGCCGAGGGCCGCGAGGGCGGCCTCGACAGGGGCCGTGGCGGCGCCGTGGACCACCGCCCGAAACGGCGGTCCGGAAAGGGGAGTGAAGTCCGGCGGCGGCGTCGGGGGCGGCGCCTCGATCCACGCCGGCAGCGGCACCATGCCCGCGTCGGCGGTATACTCGGCATCGAGGGCGGCCGGTAGATCCAGCCAGGGCAGACCGCCCGCCGCCACCGCCGTGACGGCGTCGAGCGGGGCGTGGCCGGGGGGCGGCCCGACGACGATCCGCGGCACCGGGTCCCCGAGTCCGAGTCCCTGCGCGACCGAAAGCCCCTCACTCGTCCAGGGCACGAGCATGTGCACCGGCCGCAGTCGGCGGACGAGTTCCAGGACATCGGAGGGGCCGGCGAACAGCAGGCGATCGCAGCCGAAACGCCCGGCGGCCCGCTCCATCGCCGGATCCCAGGCGTCCGACAGGCCCGGACAGATCCCGAGCATCGCCGCCCCCCGCTCGGTGGCGAGAGCCCGCGCCGTGCAGGCCGCCACGGCGCTCGCGGGATGCAACCCCCCGGGCGTTC
>JALSIN010000139.1 GCA_026989935.1 Polyangiaceae bacterium
CGGTCGCGACGATCTTCAAGCCGCAGCAGACGGTCCGCCGTGACGGCACGCCGGTCACCTACACCGCGCGCGGCCGACACGACCCGTGCGTGGTGCCGCGCGCGGTGCCCATCGTCGAGGCCATGGCGGCCCTCGTCCTCGTGGACCACGTGCTGCTGCGCCTGGGCGCCCGCGCGGAGGAACTGGCGTGACCCGGCTGCGCCTGGTGGCGGGGGAGAAGCCACCGGCCGCGGCGGATCGCGACGCGTGGCCGCCCGAGCTGCGCGCGGTCGTGCCCCTGGACCTTGCGGTGGTGGACGTGGCGCGCGTCGAGCGGATCGACCGGCGCGCCCTTGCGATGGTCGCGGGGCTGCTTGTGGGCCTTTTGGTGTTCGTGACGCTGCTGGCGCCGGAGATCTGGCGCGAGCCGTGGGCGCGCCTGGCCGGTCCGCTGGCCGTCTACTTCGCTCCGCTCGGGTTGCTCGTCGTGCGCGAGATCTACGGGCGCGGCGTCGTGGCGGTGACGGCCGAGGGGCTCGGGGTGCACACGTTCGCCCGCCCGGCGGCGTTCGTGCGGTACCGGGCGGTCCGACGCGTGCGGCGGGCCCGGCTGCTCGGGGGGCTGTGGCTCGAGACGGCGCGCGGGCGGGTGTTCGTCCCGTGGCGCCTGGCCGACGCGGCGCGGCCGGCCGTGGCGAGGGCACGGGCTGCCGGCGGGCGCATCGCGTCCCTCGCGGGCGAGATCGACGACCCGGTGGGGTTCTTGGTCGAGCGCGACGGCGCCGACCCTACGTGATCGGGTCGCGAAGCGCTCGCGCCCTGGCGCATACCGGATCGGTGGACCCCTACGGGCTCCGCCAACGTCCACCGGCTGCGGGCCGGGCTCGTGCGTTGCGGTTTCGCTCCTTCGCCGCCGTCCCACCGCGGCCGGCCTTCACCGCGCCGGCCCGCAGCGACCATGGGATCGACTGGAACGGCGGAAGCCTACCCGGCCCAGCGGGCGGCCCGGCGTCGCGCGGCGTGGGCCACGTCCAGCAGGGACGCGGCCTCGGCCGGGAAGCCGGCCTCGGTCAGCTCGTCGGCGCGCAGATCCACGAGCCGGGCGCCCTTGGCCCGCTGGGCGGCCACGAGCGCCCCCACCCGGCGGTAGGCCTCACGAAACGGCACGCCGCGCGCCACCAGCAGCTCCGTGAGATCCGTCGCGATGGCGTCCCCGCGCTCGAGGGCCCGCCGGCAGGCGTCGGCGTCGGGGGCCACGTGGCCCAGCGACAGGGTGATCATGGCCAGGGCGTCGCGCGTGCCGTCGATGGCACGAAAGAGGACGATCTTGTCGTATTGAAGGTCGCGGTGGTACCCCGTCCCGAGGCCGTGGAACAGGGCCGCCAGGGCTGCGAGATCCCCGAGCCCCAGCGCGGCCCGTCCGCGCACCAGCTCGAACAGGTCCGGGTTCTTCTTGTGCGGCATCATGGAGGATCCACAGGCGATGGCACCGTCGAGGGCCCACAGGCCGTCGGCGCAAAGCTCCACCATGTCCGCCGCGAAGCGGGCCAGGTGCGAGAGGATCCGCTGGCACGCGAACACCAGGGCCAGCGCCCCGTCGCGCGCGCCCACGGCGTCCATGGGGTTTGTCGGGCCGCGTGAAAAGCCGAGGTCGGCGGCCGTCGCCTCGCGGTCGAGGGGCAAGGTGGTGCCGGCGATCGCTCCCGCGCCCAGCGGACACTCGTCGAGCTCGTCGAGCACGGCGTCGAGCAGCCGGCGATCGCGCGCGAGCGGCCGCCCGAGGGCGGCGTCGATCCAGGTGGCCGCGAGGACGCCGATGGCCACCTGGCGGTGGGTGTAGGCCGGCATGGGCACGTCCCCGTGCCGCTGGGCGAGGCGCTCGGCCGCGGCGAGGAGGTCGTCGATGGCGGCTTGCAGGGCGCGCACCGCCCGGCGGCTCCAAAGCGCCAGGTCCGTGGCCACCTGGTCGTTGCGGCTGCGGCCGGTGTGGAGCTTGTCGGCCACGGGCCCGAGGCGCTCGCGCAGGCATCGTTCGACCGCCATGTGCACGTCTTCCTCGTCCGGCAGGGTCAGGCGGCCGGCCGCCGCCTCGTCGGCCAGTTCGGCGAGACCTGCGAGCAGGCGGTCGGCCTCGTCGCGGGTCACGAGCCCCGCGCGCAGCAGGCCGCGCACGTGCGCGCGGCTGCCTTCGAGGTCCTCGGGCAGAAGGCGCCGGTCGAACGGCAGAGAGGTCTGCCACGCGAAGAACGACGGGTCGAGGTTGCCGCCGGTGGCGGCCGTGCGTGCGATCGAGCTCACGGGCCGTGGGTAGCACGGCACACCGGCGCGTGCGAGCGCCGTGCACGAACCTTGCGGGTCATCCGGTGCGCGCGCCGGCGGCTCGCTGGGCGGGGATCACCTTCGCGAGGGCTTCCTCCAGCTCCTGGCGGGAGAACGGCTTGCGCAGGCACGGCGTGTCGTCCGGGGCGCCCTCGAAGTCGGAGACGCCGGAGATCAGCACGAATCGGCGGGCGAGAGAGGGGGCGATGGCCTCGGTCTTCACCCGCAAGGCGAGTCCGTCCATGCCCGGCAGGCCCACGTCACTGATGACGGCATCGTAGGCGGTGTCTTCTTCGAGTCGGGCGAGGGCCTCCTCGGCCGTCCCGACCGCCTCGACCTCGGCGATCCGCCGAAGCTGCCGCGACAGCGCCCGGCGCAGGAGGTCCTCGTCCTCGACGAGCAGGAGCCGCGGGCGATGGACGCCGCCGGTCGCCGCCGCCGTCCGCGGAACGTTCTGCCACCGGCCACCGCCGTCGTTCGACAAGAACACCTCGAAGACCGTGCGTCCCGGCTGGGACTCGACCGCGATCGCGCCCCCGTGGGCCTCGACGATCTCCCGCGTGACCCACAGCCCGAGCCCCATGCCCCCGGTCTTGCCGGTGGTGAAGAACGGATCGAACAGCCGCGACAGCGCGTTCGCGTCGATGCCGCAGCCGTTGTCTTCCACCAGGACCCAGTAACCGTCGCGTTCCTCGCACGGCCGGGCGCGGACGGTCACCTTGGGGGTGGGCACGTCCTTGGTCGCGTCGATGGCGTTGACGACCAGGTTGACGAAGACCTGGGAAAGTCGGCCCGGCAGCCCGACCGCCTGCGGCAGGTCGGCGAGGTCCCGCTCGACCCGCAATCGGCCGCGCGCCTGCACGCTCGCGATGCGGATCGCCAGGTCGAGCACCTCCCGCGGCTGGTAGACGGCGGGCTCGGGCGTGTCGCCCCCGATGAACCCGCGAAAGTCCCGTACGATGGCGGCCATGCGCCGGGCGCCGGCGAGGGCGTCTTCGAGCATGTCGCGGACCTCGGCGCACGCCGTCGCGCCACCGAGGCGGTCCACGTCGTCCCGGGCCTGTTGCAGGTTGCCGAGGACCCACGTAAGAGGATTGTTGAGCTCGTGGGTCATGCTGGCGGCGAGCCGCCCCATGGCGAGCAGGGTGTCCCGTTGGATCGTCCGCGCGCGCGCGTGCTCCAGCTCCGTGATGTCCCGCAGGAACACCAGCGTGGCCGGCCGGTGTTGCGCGTGGGAGCGGTGGGCGGAAAGCTCCACGGTGCGGGGCGTACCGTCGGCGGTTTCAACGGCGATGCGGATGCCGCAGATGGCGGTGCCGGTGTGCTCGAGCCGCGCGATCGCCTCGTCGAAGCGATCGCGGTCGGCGGGGACCACGAACCGGCGCGCCGGTTCGCCCACGACGGCGCTGCGGGCCAAGCCCAACATGCGTGCGAAGGCCCCGTTCGCGCCCACGACGACCCCCGCCTCGTCCAGCAGCCCGATCGGGTCGGTGGCGCCGTCGAGCAGCCGCCGGAAGGCGTCTTCGGCCGTCAGGAGCATGTTCGAGGCGAACCGCGCCGTGAAGTGGTGTGCGAAGCCCTCGTAGAGACGCTGGACCTCGACCAGCAGCGAGGGGGCGATCCTGGCGCCTTCGGCGTCGAGGGCGGCGAGGACGCCGTCCACGAACCGGCCGGCGGCCGCCAGGGGCGCGTGCATCGAAAATCCCATCGCGTAGCGCCGGTCGGCCAGGTTCG
>JALSIN010000140.1 GCA_026989935.1 Polyangiaceae bacterium
CCCCGCCGACGGCCGGCCCGCCGGCGCCGCGCCGCGGCCGCCGCGGCCGGGCGCACCCCCGCCCCCCGCGTCTCGGGCGACGGACCGGCCACGGCCCCCCGGCAAGCGCCCGCCCCCGCCCCGCCGGGCGGATGCAACGATGTCCCCGGCGCCCCACCCGCGCTGCCATTCTGGCAACGCGGCCGGCACGGCGAGCCTCCGCACGGCCCCGCCCGCCACGGACGACCGGCTCGCACGGGCCTCGTTGCCGTGGCACCTTTCTTGCAGGAAGAACCTGCCCCGTGCCGTCGATCCGCCGAACGCTCCGCCTGGCCCCGGCCGCGCTCGCCGCCTCGGCCGCCGCGCCCGCCCGCGCGGCGCCCCCGTCCGCCGAGGACTTCAAGGTCACCTACTACCTGACCGACGAGGACGGCGAGCGCGACCGCAAGCTGACCCAGCAGGACATGCAGCAGTTCTGGAACCGCGCCCGCTGCGAGTGCGGCCAGAAGATCCGGGCCGAGATCACCCTGGCGAAGGCGACCGCCATCGACTCGGTGCAACTCCAGACCTTCGTGGGCCCCAACTGCCCCGACGGCCAGCTCGGGAACACCACACAGTACCGCCCCTGCGCCCTGCTCGACACCTCCTTTCCCCAGACCTTCTCCACCACGCGCAGCTTCGAGTTCGAGCCCGTCTGGCTCGCCGCCGGCGTCGCGCCCGGATCGCCGCAGGCCATCGACATGGCGATCCCCGACGCCACCTGCGACAGCGGCCAGGGGTCGGCGGGGATCTGGATGTGCGCCGAAAATGGGCAGCAGGCCCAGTGCCAGCCCGAGGAGTTCTTCCTCACCGACACCGACAACCTGAACGTCTCCGACGGCCAGACGAAGGCGGGGATCGCCTACGACTTCACCGCCCCGGTGGCGCCCCCGACGTCGTTTTCCGTCGCGGCCGGGGACGGCGCCGTCGAGATCTCTTGGGACCTCGACGCCTACGGGGACCTGGCGGGCTTTCGGGTCCTGTGCGCCCTGGAGGACGGAAGCCCCGTGCCCGGCAAGGGGATCGATCCGCCCGCCCCCACCGACATCAACCTCGGCAACATCTACTACACGGCGGACCAGCTTTGCCCGGACGGCCCCTTCGGCACCGCGGGGGGGACCGGCGGGGGAACGGGGACCGGGACCGGCACGACGACCGGCGCGGGCACGGGCACGGGCGCCGGCACGACGACCGGCGCGGGGACAGGGACGGGCACCGGCACGGCCACGAGCACGGGGACCGGCGCGGGCACCGGCACCGGCACGGCCACGGGGACCGGAACGGGAGCTGGGACGGGGACCGGGACCGGCGCCGCGTCGGGGAGCACCACCGGCGCCGCGTCGGGGAGCACCACCGGCGCCGCGTCGGGGAGCACCACCGGCGGCGCCGGGACGACCACGGGCGCCGACCTCGGCAGCCTGGGAACCCTCGACTACGCCTACGTCTGCACCGGCCACATCGCCGCCACGTCGTCGTCGGCCCGGGTCGAGGGCCTCGAAAACGGGCGGACCTACCAGTTTCTCGTGGTGGCCTACGACAAGTTCGGCAACCCGGTGCCTGCCTCGGGGATCTTGACCGCCGCCCCCGCCGCCACGAACGACCTGTGGGACGCGTGTCAGGATCCCGCCTACGGGGGGATCTGTGGCGAACGCGGCTTCTGTCACTGCCGTGCGGGACGGCCCGCGCCCGCCCCCGCCCTGCTCCTGGTCGCCGGCCTCGGGCTCGCCGCGCGGAGGCGGCGGCAATGACCCCCGCGCTGTCGTGCTTGCTCGCCCTGACCGTCGCGCCGGCGCCGGGCGACGCGGCGGACGAGGATCCGGTCCCCGCCAAGGGCGAGGCGCCGGCCCGTCGCGCGCCGCCGCCGCCGCCACCACCGCCCGCCGAGGCGCAGCGTCCCGTTTCGGCCGAAGCCGGCGCCCCTCCGTCGGCCCCACCGGCCCGCCGCGCCGGTGGCCCACCGGCCCCCCCGCCGCGCGCCGCCCTCGAGCGCCAGGCGTCCGTCCGGTTCCCCACGGCCAAGAAGCGCGGTCTGTACAAGCCACCCGGCTCCCCCCAGCGCTTCGAGCTCGAGGTCAAGCTCGGACCGTACGTCCCCGAGGTGGACCGCCGCTACGACGGCCCGGGCCTCGGCCCCTACGCCACGATCTACGGCACCACGGACGAAAACGGCCTGGCCACGGGCGCGCCGAAGCCCGGGCCCGTGGGGTTCGTCTCGTTCGAGTGGCAGTTCTTCTACGTCTACGGCGCCCTCGGCCTCGGCCTGCAGGCGGGATTCTTCCGGGACACCGCGAAGGCCCCCCTGGCCGATCCGCCGCCGGACGGCCCGGCCCGCAGCGAGGCCGACGACACCTCCTTCAACGTGCTGCCGCTGTCGCTGACCCTCGGTTACCGCTTCTCCTACCTCGACGACCGCTTCCACGTGCCCATCGTCCCCTACCTGCGTACGGGCCTGGGGTACGGCTTTTGGTGGTCCACCGACGGCAGGGGCAAGGTGGCCGAAAACGACGCCGGCAAGGCCTCCGGTGGAAGCTGGGGGTGGCAGGTCTCGGCCGGCGGCATGCTCCGCCTCGACTGGGTCAGCTTCCGCGCCACGCGCTCCATGGACGCCGAGACGGGCGTCAACCACTTCGCCCTGTTCGGCGAGTACCAGGTCCTGCGCCTCGACGACTTCGGCAGCGGCAAGGCCCTTTCCGTCGGCGACGCCACCTGGCTGCTCGGCCTCGCCGTCGAGTTCTGACCCGTCCCGCGGCTACGCGCCGCCGGCGCGCGTGTCCGTCACGGGGCCGCGCGTGCGAAAGCCATGGCGGCACCGCGGGCAACGGGCCCCCGTCTCGGACGCCGTCATGGGCGCGTGTGCGCACGCGGTGCAGCGCAGCACGAGCGGCCCCCGCGCCGCCGCCCGCTCGCCCCCGTCGGCGTCGCTCCAGTGGGGGCGCTTCTCGAAGGTCGCCAGCAGGCCGCACCGCAGCCGGCGCAGCGCCGGGCGCCGCAGCAGCCGGTGGTAGACCACGCCCGCCGCGAACAATCCCGGCGTCTTGCGAAACCACGTGGGGCCGTTGTTGAGGAACACGAGGTCCACGAGCGCAAGTCCCGCCGCCGCACCCAGGTGCCGCAGGGCCCGCTCCGTGTTGGCGCGGTAGAAGGTGGGGTAGACGTCCGCCGCCTCCCGCGCGTCGGGACGCAAGGTGCGGGCGGCCAGGCGATGCACCGCGTGGGGGGTCAGCGCCGCCACCACCGACTTGTAGGACCAGCGGTTCGGCGTCAGCACCACCAGGGCGCCGCCCGGCCGCAGCACCCGCGAAAGCTCGGCGAAGACCTCGGCGGGGCGTTCGAGGTGCTCGAACACGTACTCCGAGGCCACCAGGTCGAACGACCCGTCTCCGAACGGCAGGCGCCCGCCGTCCGTGACGAAGACCGGCGCCGGGTAGCGGTCCGCCGCGGACGGATCGACCTCGAGGCCCACCACCTCGGCCCCGCGCCCGGCCAGTACGGGCACGATCCCCGTGCGGTCCCACCCGCAGCCGAAGTGCAGCACGCGGTCGCCCGCGCGGACCCGGCGCTCGAGCGCCGCCCGGTACCGCCCCTGGTCGTCGTCGAACTCGGCCATGGCGGCCGAACGATCCCGACCGCCGGCCCCTTGGGCACGCGCTGCCACGCAACGGGGGATTTTGTCGCTACCTTTGGCGAAGTCAACCGCGCCCCGGCCGCTTCGCGCCCCCATGCCCGCGCCGCACCTCGTCTTCGTCGTCAACACGGACTGGTTCTTCCTGTCCCACCGCCTGCCCGTGGCCCGTGCGGCCATGGCCGAGGGCTTTCGCGTCACCCTCGTCGCCCCCGACTGCGGCCACGGGGCGAAGGTCCGCGCCGAGGGCGTGGGCTTCGTGCCGGTGCCCTTCGACCGCGGCGGCACGAACCCCACCCGCGACGCGGCCACCGTCGCCCGGTTGACCCGGGTCCTTCACGCCCTGCGGCCCGACCTCGTG
>JALSIN010000141.1 GCA_026989935.1 Polyangiaceae bacterium
GGGTACCCTTGCGGCGGATAGCTCTGGGGGGGATAGCCCTGAGGCGGATAGTTCTGGGGCGGGTAGCCCTGGGGGGGATAGTTCTGGGGCGGGTAGCCCTGGGGCGGATAGCCGGGCGGCGGTGCCCCGGGGACCGAACCCGGGGTTGGGACGAAGCCCGGAGCGCTTTGCTCCCCGCGCCGCTCAAGCGCGGCGGTGACGCGCTTTTCGAGCTCATCGAACCGAAACGGCTTCGTGAGGTAGTCCTCCGGCCGGATCCCCATCTGCCGCAAGGTGGCCTCGTCCCGGCCCAGTGCAGTGAGAAAAATCACGGGCGTGTAGGCCAGGTGCGGGATCGTGCGAAGCTGCTGTACGAAGGCCCACCCGTCCATCACCGGCATCATCACGTCCGTGATGACCACGTCCGGCGGGGCGGCCTGCGCCTTCTGCAGGGCCTGACGCCCGTCCTGCGCCGTATCCACGACGAACTGCTTCTTCTGCAGGGTGGCCGTCACCATCCTCAAGATCCACGGGTCGTCATCGACGACGAGGACGCGCGCGGCGGTCATCGCATGCAGCGTAGGAGGGGGCCGCGATCCTGTCAACGAGCCCGCCGCGGATACGGCGGGCCGCAGGGGGCTCGGGCGACTTAGGCGACTCGTGACAGAAAGGAAGGTCGCACCTGCGCCCACATCACGCGCGCGACGAGCCCGAGCTTTTCCCGCGCGAGCCCGGCTGCGCCCGCGAGGCGGTCCACGCGGTCCTCCCACGGCGGGCGCACTGCGTGCCGCGGGCGAAGGCCGGACTCGAGGGCGTACCGTGCAGTCTTGAGGTATTCGGTCAAGAAGACGTGCGGCCGCCGTTCGACGCAGCTTAGCAGCGCCATGGAGCGCTGCCGCGCCTGGGGGCTCTTTTGCCAGTAGGCGAACAGGGCCCGGCGGATCGCGCGGGCGCCTTCGGTCTCGCCGCGGAAGGCTTCGTAGATCGCGTCGGCCAGGGCCTGACGTGTGGGTACGTAACGGTCGTGCCCGGCGCGGTAGGCCGCGAGTGCAGCGTCATCGAGCCAGGGGTCGGCTTCGGGGGCGCGTGACGCGGCCTCCTGCCCGAGCAGTTCGGCGTCGCGCAGGCCCATCGTCATGCCGCTGGCCGTGATCGGGTGCGAACAACCGGCGGCGTCGCCCGCCAGGACGAGGCCGCGAAAGGCGGCGCGCGGAGCGGGCAGGTTGACGGTGGCCGCGATCTCGATGCGCTGCCCGGCATCGAGGGCTTCGAGCACGCACCGGGCGAGGTCCGGCGGCAGGTGCGGGACGAAGGCGTCGCGCAGGTGGCGGGCGAGCGCTCGTCCCTTGGCCGGCAGCGCACGGGGTAGGTCGAAGGTCATGCGCGAGACCACCGTGCCGTCGGGGCGTCGTAGGATCGGGTACGCGAGGATCGGTCCCCAAGCGCCCAGGAACACGTGAGCCGACGTGGGGGCGGGCAGGGGGGCGTCGTACAGCTCGATCCCGGCCGTAAAGCCGATGGTCTCGCGGCGGTCGGGTAGGCCGGCGAGCTTGCGCGTGGTGCTGCCCTTGCCGTCCGCCCCCACGAGGGTGCCGAAGGCGATCCGGTGCCGCCCCTCGGGACCCTCGACGACGGCTGCACGGAACCGCCCGCTCGCGTCTCGTTCGAGTTGGACGAGGCTCGTGCCTTCCAGCAACGTGACGCCGTCGAGCTTCGTGATCACCTCGCGAAGCACCGCCACGAGCACCTTGTGATGCACCGACAGGCCACGGGCTCGGCGGTAGGGTACGTCCGCGTACGGCAAGTCCACGCGCGTGCCGTCGAAGGCCTCGAAGGCCACGAAGCCGTCCACCTCGATCGCCCCCGCCGCGAGCAGGGGTTCGAGTAGCCCCAGGTCATCGAGCACCTGAGCGCCACGCGGGTGGATGAACTCCCCGGAGAAACGCGCACTCGGCCCACGGTGCTTGTCCACCACGATGACTCGGCGTCGATGCCCGGAGTCGGCGTCCATCAGGGCCTTCGCGGTGGCACAGCCGGTCAGACCGGCGCCGCAGACGAGGACGTCACAGGCGCTTTCCTTCATGGCGTGGTCCTTTCCGCTCTTTTCGACGGCGGTCGGGCGACGAGGTCGGCGTAGCGTGCCAGCGCCCGAGCGGCGAGTGCGTCGGGCTCGGCCGGGCACCGGCATGTGTGCGTCAGACCGAGGCCGAACGAAGTGGAGGGTGGCGGCGGTGTATCCGCACGGTCCGCGAGGTAGCGGGCCGCGCGGTCCGCCTGAACGCATGGTCCGCCCGCGTCGAGCAGGGCATCGAGGGCCATGGCGGTCGTCGCCACGTCACCAAAGCCGCCGTCTTCGCGTTGGGTGGCCCGTAGCCGGTGCTCGAGCGCGCGGCGTACGGGCGCGTCGATCCCGAACGCCGAAAGTCCCACCACGAGCGCCGCGACCGTGCGAAGCCCACGCGATTCGACGGGATGCCTGTCGAGGGCCGAGACGCTCCGCGCGATGCGGTCGTCCTCGGCGCGGTGGCCCGTTCGGGCGAGGGCCGAAAGACAGTGTCCGGTCACCCAAAGGTGCTCCTCGTCGAAGGGGCGGCCGTGGGCCAGGTGGTCGGCGTCCTGCCAGGGCAGGTGCTGGAGAGGCGGACGCGTTTCCCCGCGTTCGAAGCGGGCGAACGACCCGTCGTGCTCCTGCATGGCAACGACCACGGCCGTCGCGCGGCGGATCGCGGCCATGGCACGCACGGTGGTGTCCTCGGCCCGCGGTGCCTGCTGGAGCAGCGGGATCGCCAGGGCGGTGGCCGCGTTGTCCACGTGGAGGGTGCCGCCTTCGTCGAAGGGGAATCCGCCACGGGCGACGTCGGCGCGGAGCTTCCATGGGCCCGGTGTGTCGAGTTCCTCGTCGAGCAGCCGATCGAGTTCGGCGTCGTCGCTGGCCGCGAGCAGCAGGGGGATCCGGTCCGAGGTCCGCACGGCGGCGAGCCCCTGAGCCAGGAGGGGGGCGTCTTCCCCGCCCGGTCGTCCCCGCGCCGCGCGCAGGTAGGCCAGCGCCGACAGCACGCGCCGGTCGTTCGACCGCGCCCCATGGGCGCGCAGTGCGAGGATCGAAAGCACGGTCGCCACGGAGCCGAACCACCCGCCGTTGTTCGACTGGGACCGGTCCAGCCAGGCCTTCGCCGACCCGACGGCGCGATCGAGCAGCGGCCCCCGCGGAATCTTGCGCGCCAGCTTGACCCCGCGGTCGAAAAGTTGCAGCAGGTCGCCGGCGAGTCCCGGGCGCGTCAGGCGGGGCGGGACGAACGACCCGTCGTCACGGCGTAGCAGGAGATCGTGAGGCACGACCAGGTGCACCCGCGCGGCGGCCCGCGACAACAGGAAGTAGGCCGTCAGGACGTCGCGAGCCCACGGGGCGATCCGTGTGGGGGAAAGGGCGGCCCCGTCCGGAGCCAGCCACAACTCCGCGGGGATCGATGGGAGGAACGACCAGGGGATCGCGCCGGCGAGGGCGAGCCAAAGGCGCGTGGTCACGTCGCTTCGCTGGGCGCCGCCGAGTCGCCGTACCGTGCGGGCCGCCCGCACGAGGGCTGGCGTGTCGGGATCGATCCCGTACTGCACCAGGGTCCACCAGCCCAGCACCGTGCGCGAGAGGTCCGGGGCACCGTCGTCCCCGAGCCAGGCCCCCGTCTCGGGGTCCTGTCCGCTGCGGACGAACGCCAAGAGGCCATCCCGCTCCTCCTTCGACAGGTCGCCGACGAGCGGGTCGAGCAGCAGCACGTGGCACGACGGGGTCACGTCGGGCACGGCCAGCAGGCGGCGATCCAGCGGCGTCCCGGCCGTCGCGGCGCGAAGGCTCGCGGCGACGCGCCGGGCGTAGCGATCCGCGGCGGTGGCGAGGGCCGAAGGCTCGGCGCGAGGGGCGGGGGAGGTCGGCGAGGCGGCGAACGCGGGTGGAGAGGGGGCCGTCATGACGGGCGCTCGTGCGAAGGGTGCGCAGTAAGCGCGATGTGCTCGGACGCTAAC
>JALSIN010000142.1 GCA_026989935.1 Polyangiaceae bacterium
CGGCATCCAGATCGCGAGCGCACCCATCGTGAAGGTCATCAGTGCCGTGGCGACGGTGTTCAACACCCAGGCGGGCGTCGCGAACAGGCGCGCCACCGTCCGGCGGGCGGAAAGCGGCGCCCCGGCGGCGAGCCCCGGGGGGTCGAGGGCGCCGCGCCGGGGTTCTTCGAGCCGGACCGCGAGCGCGGCCAGCACCAGGCCCGGCGCCCCGGCCACCACGAAGGCCGCCCGCCAGCCCGCGGCGGCCGCGACCAGGCCGCCGACGAGATAGCCCACGGCACTGCCCACGGGGATCGCCAGGTAGAACCACGCGAGCGCGCGGCCCCGCCGGTCGGGGACGAACGAGTCCGCGATGAGCGAGGGGGCGACGGCCGCGTAGCCCGCCTCGCCCACGCCCACGAGGCCCCGCAGCGCCACGAGCTGCCCGTAGCCGTCGGCGAGGGCCGTCGCCGCGGTGGCCAGGCTCCAAAGCACCGTGCAGCCGGCAACGATGCGCACGCGCCTCGCCCGGTCGCCCCATAGCCCGGTCCAGGGGGCGATCAGCATGTAGCTTGCCATGAACACCGACCCGAGGAGCCCCGCCCGCGCGTCCGAAAGCCCCAGTTCGCTCCGGATCGGCTCCAGGACGGCCCCCAACACGTAGCGATCGGCGTAGTTGGCGAAGTTCGTGGCGGCGAGCAGCACGAGCAGCCAGCGTGCGGCGCGTTCGCGCCGGCCGATGTGCACATCCGGCACGGCGCGCATCGTAGACGGGCCCCCGCGGCGCCGTCGAGGTGACAGCGGTCGGCGGCGAACCCGTCGGCCGACGCAAGCAAACGAGGTCGGCTCGTCGCCACGGTGGAACGGCCCGCCGCGAGGCCGATGGACGTCGTCCTTTACGGCCCGGCGTCGCTGGGGGATAGTCGCCCCGCCGTGCATGTCCACGCAGACGATCGCCTCGACCGGCGCCTGTGGTGGTCCATCGGGCTCAACGGCTTGATCGTCCTCGCCGAGTTCGTAGGCGGCATCGCGTCCGGCAGCCTGTCGCTCCTGTCCGACGCCGTGCACAACCTGGTGGACGTCGCGTCGCTGATCCTGGCCGTCCTGGCCCGCCGGTTCGCCCGGATCCCCCCGTCCCCGCGCCACACCTACGGCTTTCGGCGCCTCGAGGTGCTCGCCGCGCTGGCCAACAGCGTCACGCTGCTGGTGGCCGTCACCCTCATCGTGCGCGAGGCGGTGGTCCGGTTCTTCGAACCCCGCGCCCTCGACGCGAGCATCCTGCTCCCCGTGGCCGTCGTGGGGCTGCTGGCCAACCTCGGGGGCGTCGCGCTGTTGCACCGGTACGCCTCCGGGTCCGACCTGAACGTCCGAAGCGCCTTCTTGCACCTGGTGCAGGACACGCTGTCGAGCGTGGTGGTCGTCGCCGTCGGCCTGTCGGCCTCGTGGCGCTACAGCCCTTACTTCGACAGTATCGCCTCCATCCTCGTGGCCGCCTTCGTCCTCCGCGCGGGCTGGACCGTCTTTCGAGAGGCGTTTTCGATCCTCATGGAGGCCACGCCGCCCGGTCTCGACATCGTGGACATCGCGCGCGAATGCGAGCGGCGCTGCGGGCTCGCCAGCATGCACCACGTCCATGTGTGGGAGACCGCCGGCGGGGAACGCCTGCTGACCGCCCACGTGTGCCTCCCGGACCGCGCCCTTTCGGAGGTCGAGACCGTGCTTCGCCGTGTGCGGCGCCTGCTGGCCGAGCGCTGGGGGATCGAGCACGCCACCCTCGAGCCCGAGTTCGAGGGGTGCGGGTCCGACGAGATCCTCGACCGCGTGGGCCATCGGCTCGGAACCGGGCAGCCGCCGTCGCGGGGCTGCGCGGCGCAAGCCTCGGCCCGTGGGGAATCGACCGGCCCGCCAGCCGGTCGCCGCCGCGATCCGGGCGCGCGCGGCGCCGAAAAAAAATCCACGATGCAGGGGCCGATCGCGTAACATCGCGGCACACACGAACGTCGAACCCGCCGACGTATCCCCAGCGGGAACCGATCAGGAGAAGACACACTCATGGCAAACCTCAAAGACATTGCAGCTACGCTCGCCATCTTGAGCTCGGGCACCCTCGTCGTCTCGGGCTGCGGCAAGGACCAGGCGGCGACCGAGGTCCCAGGCGGGGACGACGCCGCCGGCGGGGAGAAGGCCGAGGGGTCCTGCGGCGGCGAGAAGGCCGAAGGGTCCTGCGGCGGCGAGAAGGCCGAGGGGTCCTGCGGCGGCGAGAAGGCCGAGGGGTCCTGCGGCGGCGAGAAGGCCGAAGGGTCCTGCGGCGGCGCCGGGTAGCCCACCGAACGCACCTTCGAGGCCCGCGGGTGCCCGGCATCCGCGGGTCTCGATTGTCCCATCCGCGCCTGGCCAGGCATGACCACGCAACGCCCTTCCGGCCCAACGGGGGTCGGGCTCGGCCTTCGCAGCCGGTACCTCGAAGCGGTCGCCGGCGGCGCCCTCGAAGGGATCGCCGACTTCCTCGAGATCTCGCCCGAGAACTTCATGCACCGCGGCGGCCGATCGCGCGCGCGCCTCGACGAGATCGCGGCGCGCCATCCGATCGTCAGTCACGGTCTGATGTTGTCGCTCGGCGGGGCCGGGCCGTTCGATGCCGACTATCTGGCGACCTTGCGGTCGTTCCTGGCCCGGGTGGACAGCCCCTGGCACTCGGACCACCTGTGCTTCTCGGGCCTCGGTTCCACCGTGCTGCACGACCTGCTGCCCGTTCCGTTCACCACGCAAAGCGCCCGGCACGTCGCGGCCCGTGTGGTGGAGGTGCGGGACCGCATCGACCGCCCGATGGCCGTCGAGAACATCAGTTGGTACGCGCACGCGGGCGCGAGCGACGGCACGACCGAGGCCGATTTCATCGCGGAGGTGTGCGAGCGGGCCGACTGCGGGTTGCTGCTGGACGTGAACAACTGCCTGGTCAACGCCAAGAACCACGGCTTCGACCCCTACGACTTCCTGGCCCGGGTGCCGCTCGACCGCGTATGGCAGATCCACGTGGCCGGACACGAGCGCTACGACGACACGCTGTACGTGGACACCCACGGCGCAACGGCCGAACCGCGGGTGCACGACCTGCTGGCGTGGGTCCTCGAACGGACGGGTCCCCTGCCCGTGCTGCTCGAGCGCGACAACAACCTGCCGCCGCTGGCCGACCTTATCGAGGAACTCGCCGCCTTTCGTCGCACGTACGAGGCTGCCCTCGCCCGGCGGGCGGCCGCCTCGGCCCCCCGCGCTGCGGACCATGCGTCCCGCTGACATCGACCGATCGACCTTCCCCGACGCCGCCCCGGGCGTCGTGGCGCTGTTTCGGGTGTGCGTGGATCCCGACGCCGGGGCGCGGCTCGAGACGGACCCGGACGCCTACCTGGCCGATCTCGGCGTGGGCGAGGCAGACCGGCGCGCCCTGCTGGCCTACGGCGCCGGGCGCCTGTTGACCTACCGGCAGCTCGTCCACAACCGGCTGCGCAACGCAACGCGCGGCCTGATGCCGCGGGCCGTGGCCCGCCGCGGCGACGCGGCCTTCGGCGCGGACTTCGACGCCTTCATGGCCGAGCGGGGTCCGACGACCCCGTACCTGCGCGACGTTCCCGGGGGGTTCCTCGCCTGGGTCCGCCCGCGGTGGGCCGACGACCCGGCCGTTCCTGCCTACCTGGCGGACCTGGCGGCCTACGAGCTGCTCGACTACCTCGTCGCGAACGAGCCGGCCGGCGGCGAACCGCACACGAACCGGCCGCTGGCCCTCGACCGGCCCCTGCGCGCCGACGGCTCGGTGCGCCTTGCCCGGTTCGCCTACGCCTTCTACCGCCTGCCCCGCTCGCCTGCGGACCGCACGGAGCCCGACGCCGAGGACACGCCCCTTTGTCTGTACCGCGACCGGGCGCGCAACCGCACGCGGACGCTGCGGCTGACCCCGTTCGGATGGGAGTTGCTCGTGCGGATCGTCGAACGGCGCATGGCCGTCGAGCCGGC
>JALSIN010000143.1 GCA_026989935.1 Polyangiaceae bacterium
GGCGGTGCGCCAGGGCAGCTCACCCGACGAGCGCGGCGTGGCCCCGTTCGTCATCAGCGCCTGGAGCACCTTCGAGGCGAGCAGGTCCCCGCCCGAGCCGGACGCGAAGTCCCGCTTGCGGTCTCTGCGGAAGGGGGTGGTCAAGCCCTTGGCCATTAGCTCTTGGCCCTTAGCTTCCGGCCGAGCGCGTTGAGCATGCGCTTGACCTCGTTGACCCGCTCGTCGAGCTGCCGGTGGGACTCTGCGTCGAGATAGCCGAGGTCCTTGGCCAGCAGGAGCTGGTACTCGCACTCGCTCGCCGATCCCGCGGCAATGTTGATGAACTGCGCGAAGTCTCGGTCGGTCTCGCGGCCACATCCCTCGGCGATGTTGGTCGGGATGGACGATGCCGATCGCCGGAGCTGGTCCACGAGAGCGAACCGCTCCTCGCGCGGGAAACTGGTCGTGACTCGGTAGACCTCCAGCGTGAGCGCGTGTGCCTTCTCCCAGACCTTGAGGTTTCTGAAATCCTGCATGGCTCCTCCAGAGCTAACAGCTAAAGGCCAATGGCTAACTCCTCTCAAGGCACCGGCACCGCGTCGCGCACGGTCTGCAGCGACTCGATGATGGCGTCGATGGGCTCGATGGCCTCGTCGAGCGGCGTGCCGGCGAGGTCCGACAGGTCCGGCACCTCGGGCGCGCCGATCATCCCGAGGAAGAGGTTCAGGATCCCGATGAGCTTGCCCATGGCCGCCAGGCTCTTGCCGACGTTGGCGGCCTCCTGCGCCACGTTGGCCTCGGCGCAGCTCGTGATCGCCATCAGCCCCGCGTCGTCGAGGTCCGTGGCCCGATCGATGGCGCCCAGGATCTGCTGCATCTGGGCCTGCAGGTGCAGGAGCTGGGTGCGCGCCTGGCGCAGCGTGTCGATGACCAGGTCGATGATCCCGATGATCGTGTAGGGCAGCGAGAGCTGCGGGATGAGCTTCAAGAGCGCGTTGACCTTCTCGGCGAGCTCCGGGATGCACGCCGCGAGCACGGTCGGGTCCGGGGGCGGTCCGATCGTATCTGGTATGGCCTTGACGCAGTTGAACACGGCCACGACCGTGTCGATGATGTTGAAGAGCGGCACCAGCGGGGTGAGCGCCGGTTGGATCTGCTCCATCAGGTTGATGGACTCCATGGTCACGCCGCCGGGCAGCGTGATGGAGAAGGGGTCCGGAATTTCTGGTATTTCCAGGCAGATCGGCAGGGCCATCATGCCCCTCCCTTGTCAGGCCGCGGACCCGGCGTTATACTGTCGTTAGAACTTCGTTTGAACGGAGGCGCCAGCATGATCAAGAAACTCACCGCCATCGGAAACAGTCTGGGCCTCATCATCGAGCGGCCGATCCTCGAGCTGCTGTCCATCGACCGCGACACACCGCTCGAGGTGCGGACCGACGGAGAGGCGCTCATCATCCGCCCGGCTCGCGAGGAGCACCGGGCCCGTGTGCGCGCTGCCACCGAGCGAATGATGGACAGCCACGACGAGACGCTGCGCAAGCTGGCTGAATGACCCCCGAGTTCCTCACCGTCGAGGACGTCGTCGAGATCCACGCGCTGCAGCTCGAACGGTTTGGAGGATCGGCCGGCGTCCGGGACCAAGGCCTGCTGGAGTCTGCAGTCGCCCAGCCGCAGATGACGGTCGGGGGCGAGTTCGTACACGCGGATCTCTTCGCGATGGCGGCCGCGTACCTCTTCCACCTCGTACAGGGCCACGCCTTCGTCGATGGCAACAAGCGCGTGGGCCTGCTCGCCGCTCTGGTGTTCCTGGACATCAACGGCATCTCCATCGAGCGCGACTCGGAGACGCTCTACGAGCTGACCCTGGCGGTCGCGGCCGGAAGCGCCGACAAGGAGGAGGTCACCGGGGTTCTGCGTCGCGTGGCCGAGCGTGCCTGACATCGTTCCCTCCATCAGATCGGGTCGGCGACGGGGCGGACCACGCGGCCGGCGATGGTCACCTGCGTCGCCTCAAGGCTGATGGCGCCGACCGCTTTGATGGTGATCGCCGTGGTCCCCTCGAGCGTGATGGTGTTCTCCTCGGCGTCGAAGAGCAGGTAGTCGCCGGTCTTGCGGTTCGTGAGCTTGAGCTTCTTCGCGCCCTCGGACTCGTCGAGTTCGATGCGGAAGGTGGGCGTGGCGATGACGCGGTTGTCGGGCGGGTCCTTCTGCGCCTCCTCCGGGACCTCGCTCTCGCCGTCGGGCTTGCCCCAGTGGGCCGACAGGTAGTAGGGCGCGTCTACGTCGCGGGCATTGCTCGCTCCGCTCGCAATGAGCTGTCAGTTGTCAGCTGTCAGTGATCATCCGTTCCTTCCTCCTGAGGGCTGATCGCTGACGGCTGACCGCCGCGGGCCGAAGGCCCGCCTCGGTGACGTAGTACTTGCCCGACAGGAGCGGCGAGATGCCCCGCACCTCGACGATGCTCTTGGCGTGCAGGGTCGGATCGCCGACCACGCGCATCGAGAGCTTCACGGTCGCCCGCTCGGCCCGGCGGAAGCGCGCAGCGGACTCGCGCCGCGCCCGCCCCTCGGTGCTCGCCGAGGTCGGATGCACGCTGGCCGTGGCGTTGCGGGTCTCCAGCGAGGTCGAGCCCGTCTCCGGATCCACCACCTCCACCACCTCGGCCAGGGTGGCCCGTTCCACCGTATCGTTCGACGCGGACGACTCGATGGTGCTGCGGGTCATGGGATTGCGGCCGCGCACGGTCACGCGACCCGCCCGCTTGACCAGGTCGGACTCGACGTTGACCGACATGACGTCGCCCCGGCCCGGGTCGGCGAACCAGGTGAAGACGTGGGTCGGCGCCGCGCTCTGCCGCCGCTCGTGGAAGTGGAAGCCCCCGTCGTCCACGTAGAACTCGAACTCCTCGCGGGCGGCCAGGCGGCGCAGGAAGCGGGCGTCGGTCTCGCCCGACTGGTTGATGACGTCGAAGACCTCCTCGGTGTCATCCACGTCGATGACCACGGCTTCCGAGCGAAGCGAGGAAACGGGGCGCGAGCGCCGAAGGCGCGAGTCCGAAGGACGCGACCGCGAAGCGGCGCGCAACTCACCCTCGTAGCCGTGCTCCTCGGCGATCTGGCGGGCGACCTCGGCGCGGGTGACGTTCTCCCAGCTCCGGGTCTTGGCCTCCCGGTTCATCAACACCGAGGTGGCCTGCCCCTCGACGGTGAGCGTGGTGAAGCCCTTGAGCTTCTTGACCACCACGCGGCGCGGCACGGCCATGTTGCCCGGGTAGCCCCACGAGACCTCCAGCGTCGCGCCGCCCATCAGGTCCTCGCGGTCGAAGAGCGACAGGTCGAAGTTGTCGAGCTGGATGGAGACCTTGTCGGCCTTGCGCTCGGCGTCCTCGAAGGTGAAGCCGATGATCCGGCCGCCGAGCTTCAGCGGCTCGCCGCTGGCAGCCCGCTCGTCGGGCAGGAGCGTGATGCGCACGCCGGGGGCGCTCCGGTCGAGGATCGGATTCATCCGCGCGCCCTCCTGCCCGCCTCGCCGAGGATCACGTCGGTGAGCACCCGCAGCGACGGGATGAAGAGCCGTCGGCCGGGCTCGAGCTCCAGCGTCGGATCCACGATGGGGTCGGGCTGGAAGTCCGCGATGGCCCACCAGAAGCCGCAGGCCCGGGGCAGCGGCGCGAAGTAGCGACCCGCCAGGTCGAAGAGCGTGTCGCCCTGCACGACGACGTGGACGCGGTTGTCGGCGTGCGCCCGGAAGCGGTACGGCTCGCGCTCGGTCAGGTGCAGCACGCCGCCGGCGTCGCGCACGCCCAGGGTGAAGCTGTGCCGGGAGCCCACGCGCGGCGCCACGCTACACCTCCTCCCGCAGGGCCTCGGAGGTCACCCGGGCGTCGAGGATCTCCTCGAAGGTGACCGTCGCGGCGTAGACCAGCACCGTCCCGTCGACCGCGACCTGGCGGTACTGGAACTCGACGTCGGTGACCACCGTCTC
>JALSIN010000144.1 GCA_026989935.1 Polyangiaceae bacterium
GTCGCGATGCTGTCGTTTTCCAACTTCGGCTCCGTGCGTCACGCCCGGTCGAACATGGTGGCCGAGGCCGTTCGGATCCTGCGCAAGCGAAGGCCGGATCTCGAGGTGGACGGCGAGATGCAGGCGAACGTGGCGGTGGACCACGCCCTCCAGAAGCGGATTTTCCCCTTCTCGCGCCTTTCGGGGCCGGCCAACGTGCTCGTCTTTCCGAACCTCGAGGCGGGCAACACGGCCTACAAGCTCATGCGGGAGCTCGGCGGTGTGCCGACCATCGGGCCACTTTTGCTCGGGATGGACGCGCCGGTCAACGTCCTCGAGCGCGACTGCAGCGTGGACAACATCGTCCACATGACGGCGCTGACGGTGCTGCAGGCGCAGCAGCGCGAGCAGCGGACCCGCCGGGCGCTGTGAGGCCATGCGGGCGAATCCCATGGCTCGTTGGGCCCGCGGCCGCGCCGCGCTCGGGACGCCGGGCCCAGCGTGCCGGCGCGTGATGCGCCGGACGGCCACCTCCGCGCTTGCAGGCGGTCGTTCGGGGGTGGTAGCAAGGCTCCCATGAACCGCGGGAGCGCGAAACGGATCGACCCGAAACGCGTGGCGCTGCTCTTGGCGGCGGGGCTCGGGGCGGGGTGCGGGGACGACGGCGGCGGCGGAGACGGCGGTACGACGAGCGGGGCGTCTGGTTCTGCGGGCACCGCGGGGTCCACGGGCACACCGAGCTACAGCCACGCGGAGGACATCCAGCCCATCTGGGACGCCAACTGTGTGGCCGGGTGCCACGACTCGGCGTGCGCAATGCCCGGGACCTGCGACCCGCTCAACCAAAACCTCGATCTTACCCTGGACGGGGACGGCTACGACGACATCGTGGACAAGATGAGCGTGCAGAACCCGTCCATGCTGCGGGTCGAGCCCGGCGATCCGGAGAGCAGCTATCTGTGGCACAAGATCGCCGGCACCCACGAGATGGTGTGCATGGGAGGCTGCGGCACGCAGATGCCGAAGGGGACCATGCCGCTCGACGAGGCGGTGCAGCAGAAGATCTATGACTGGATCGCCGGCGGGGCGAACCCCTAGGAGATGATCGTGGACGAACGGTTCATCGTATCGGTCCGTGTCGAGTTCTCGGGGGCGCACCAGCTCCACGGCTACGACGGCCCGTGTGCGCGCATGCACGGCCACAACTGGATCGTGGAGGCCGACGTGGGCGCCCGTGCCCTCGACGAGATCGGCATGGCCGTGGACTTTCGCCGACTGCGCGGCGTCCTGTCGGAGATCGCCGCCAGGTTCGAGCACCGCGTCCTCAACGAGGTCGAGCCCTTCGTGACGCGAAACCCCACCGCCGAGAACGTCGCCCGGCACTTCTACGAGGCCCTTTCGGCCTGGCTCGCCCGGCACGACGAGGACGGGCGCCTGTTCCTCGAAGGCGTGACCGTGTGGGAAAACGGCCGCTCGCGAGTGCGATACGAGAAAAAGGCGCGACCTGCGCCAAGTCTGCCCGACCGTCCTTGACAAGCCGCGCCGTCCGCCCCCATCCTCGGCGCCCCCCGGAGGATTCCATGTCCAAGGTCTGCATGGTCACAGGCAAGAAGCCCCAGGTGGGCATGAACGTGTCCCACTCCCACATCCGCACGAAGAAGCGCAGCATGCCGAACCTGCACACGAAGCGGTTCTTCGTGCCGAGCGAGAACCGCTGGGTGCGGTTGCGCGTTTCGGCCCAGGGCATGCGGATCATCGACAAGCGGGGCATCGAGGCCGTGCTGCGTGACCTTCGCGCCCGCGGCGTCAAGGTGGGCTAAGATCCGTCCGGGCCGGTGGTCGGGCCACAGTACCCGAGCACCCAGCGACCTGGCGCGCGCGCCGGGTCGAGCGCTTGCCGGGCGAAGACCGCGACGTCGTCGGACGAAGCCTGGAGCAGGGCGGCGGCTTCCGCGTCGAGGGCGGCCTTGCCGCCGCCGGGGCTGCCAGCGAGGTCGAGCGCTTCGACGGCCACGCCGGTGGGGTCTTCGTAGGCCAGGGCCGCCTGCACGAGGCGCGCGCCCAGGTACCGCTCGGCGGTCGCCCGCACTGCGGCGTCCGACCAGGGCGCGGCTAACTCGTGCTGGATCCGAGCAAGAGACGCCGGGGGAAACGCGGCCGGGGGTGATGCAGTCGGCCGCAGGCGGATCACGACGACGGCGGCGGGGCCCGTGGTGGCGAGGCGGACGTCGATCCGCTCGGCCAGGTGCGCGACGGCCAGACGCAAGAGGGCCCGGGTACGCGGGTCGGTGTCCGTCCACAGGCGCACCGCGACCAGGTTCGCCGGGCCGCGCGGGATCCGGACGATGGCCCGTGGGTGACCGCCGGTTCGGTCGGGTGCTCGCGCCGGATGCCTCGTCTCGGTAGGGGGGGCGGGGGCGCTGGGTGCGAACACGGGCGCGAGCGCCTCGGCGACCGCCCGGCGCTCGCGCTCGCTCGGTCCGCCGACGGCCAGGACGGCGCGGGCCTCCGAGAAGAGGGCTCGTAACCTGCGCTCGACGGACCGGGCGAGGGCACGCCCGGCCGGGCGCTCGGTCGAGGGGAGGGCGCGTCCCGCCGCCCGGGCCACGGCGGCGTCCACGGCGGCCGTGAAGCAGCGCTCGTGCAGGCGCCGGGTCGCCAGGACCGCCGCCGCCTCGGCCTCGGCAATGGTGACGGGTTCTCGGAGGCGTTCGTGCAGGCGCCGGGCCACGGACGCGGCCTGGTCGGGGGCGACCGTCACGGTCCACTCGAAGCGCCCGAGTCGGGGCGTGCGCGACAGGCGGACCGACCGGCCGCGCACGGCGCGTGCGATCCGGCGGTCGGTGAGCGCGAGCGCGACGCGGCCGACCTCGCTCATGCCTTCGGGAAAGCTGGTGGCGGCGCCGAGGCGGATCGTCACCCACGAAAGGTCCGGCGCCTCGACGTCGAGGAAGGTCGCCCCGCCGGGCAGGGGGACGCGGCGGGCGATCACGGTCACGTCGTAGGCATCGGTCCCGCCCCCCGTCGCCTGCGGGGACACCACGGCCTCCGGATCGGCGAGGGGGGCCGGGGCGGGGCGGCACGCGCCGTGGAGGGCTGCGAGGGCGAGTACGCCGGCACGCGCGAACCGTCGCCCGCGGCGCCGGTGAGCGCCCCCGGTCGGCACGATCTCCCGGCACGGGCGCCGCTCGCCCCGTGGCGTGCCGGCCCCGTGGTGCCACGGCGCACGACGGCGTGCCGTCACGGGGGGCCGCCTTTCTTCGCTCCGGGAGCCGGGAGGGGTTTTCGTTTCTTGGTCGAAGGCGGCCGTGGTCGCCCCCTCGGTCGCTCCGTTCTGGGGGGCTTCTTGGGAGCCCCGCGCGGTCGGAGGGCGGGCGGCACGTAGGACCAGCGCAGCGCCTCGACGAGCCGGGTGGCCAGGCGCGCCGCCGCGTCCGGGTCCGCCAAGCGGCCGGTCCCGATCGCGTCGGCCCGGTCCGCAGGAGGCTCGCCAAACGGCGGCCGCTCGGCGAGCCGACGCGCGAGCCCGATGAAGACCCCGGCGTCGGCGGCCAGGGAGGCCGCCACGATCGCTCGTTCGCGCTCGAAGACCGGCCGGCCGTCGCCGTGCAGCAGGGCCGCGATGCGTCGTTCGAGGGCCTCGGCCGCCTTGCGCGGGGCGACGCCGCGAGTGCGGATCTGCAAGAGCGGCCGGTCCGGATCGGTGTCGAGGTGGCAGGTCGCCTCGAACCGTCGCGCCTTGCGGTCCTTCGGGCGGTAACGGTTGAGCGCGCGGCACAGGACGCGGGCCGCTTCGCGGGCGTGGGGGCCGGGCGGCAGGGGGGAAAGGAGCCAGGTGGCGCGGTCCTGTGGGGGGCCCAGGCGACGGGCGGCGGGCGCGTGGCCAGCCCGGCCGGTCGCGGGCACGTGCCGCGGGGATCGGGGCAGGCCCGCGAAGGTGCGCTCGATGCGGGGGAGGATCTCGGCTCGCGGAAGGT
>JALSIN010000145.1 GCA_026989935.1 Polyangiaceae bacterium
CCCGGTTTTCAGCCGTTCGGGTACGCCGGGGGCCTGTGGGACCGCGACACGGGCCTGGTGCACTTCGGGCTACGGGAGTACTGGCCGGAGGTGGGCCGCTGGACGAGCAGGGACCCGGTGCGCTTCGCGGGCGGCGACCCGAACCTGTACGGCTACGTGCTGGGGGACCCGGTCAATGGGTTCGATCCGTGGGGGCTGGCGCGTGTGTGTCGGCGCCCGTTGGACGGCATGCCGTTCATGATCGGCCCTCTTTATCACGAGCAGATCTTCTTCGAAGACGGTAGGAACTTTGGTCTTTTTCCACGGGAGGGGATCCTCCTGTCCTGGCCCGAGATCGTGCCGGACGAGAAATACGACATTTCTGACTATACCTGTGACTCCAAGCAATACGACGACGAGGTATTGTACCCCATCGTAGAAGACCTTCAGAAAAAGTGGCCGATTTACTTCTTGTTCGGTCTTAACTGCCAAGATTTCGTGGAGGAAGCACTCCGGCGATATTATTTTTGCAAGTGGTTCGATCGATTCTGCGGAGGGCGCTGATGGATGTTTCCAATTGGAAAGCGAGAATGTATTGGGCACTCATTTTTGCCAGCGTGGGAAGTGGCTGCCGGGAACCGCCTCCGCCTCCGTTGGCGGGGTGTTTGATCTACGCTGGTTCTATTGGAGAGATTTCGTTCGAGGATCTCGCCTCCGGGGAGATTCAGGATGCAAGATGGCTCCCCATCCTCGGGTTCGATAGTGTGCGACCGGGGCCGGCTGGAACGGTTCTTTGCAGTGGACAGGATTCGAGTGATCATAGTTACGAAGCGACGGTGTTTCAGATCGATCCGGTACAACGTCGTGTCCTCAGGAAATGGCGCGGTTCGGAGGGGGTTTACATCGCACAGAAGAACCTCGTGGCATATGTCGCGGGGCCGGACAAGACGGTGTATCTCGCCCCGTTGGAGCGGCCTCGGGTACGGCAAGTATGCAGCCGGGCTGCGCTGGCGTCGTATGCAAGGGCAGGGAAACAGGCGACGTTGGTTCCGTGCCTGGAAGGCGCGGTGTGTTACGTGGACGGGGAGGTGGATCGGTTCGCGGTTTGCGACGTAGACGAAGGAGGTTCGATTCGAGTTCGTTTTGGTGCTGAAGCGCGTGGATGCGTGCCAATTGCCTGGCGTACGAGAGCCGGTCGGCTCCTGTACACGTGTGGTGGAAGAGGTGTGGCACAAATTGATCTGCGTGATCCAGACGGGGAAGGGGAGGTACTGGTGGCGGAAATGGATGCGAGGTGGGAGCCGGCGTACGATCCGGAACAAGATTTCTTGGTGTGGGGACGGAGAGGCTACTTGGAGCGTCCCTTCCGCGAGTGGGTGTTCCTGGGGCCGGATCCCAAAGTGGTGGTGAGCCGTGGTCGAATGTTCGGGTCGGGATATGTGCAGCCGGGAAGGTGTCCCAGCATAGCAACCGGGAGGTGAGCTCTCTTGGATGGATGGATGAGATGACGCGGGCATCGGGTGCGGAGGTGATGCGGGTGCGGTATGCTCGGGATGCCGTGGGACGTGTGCGGACCCGCACGGCGTTTCGGGCCGGCGAGGGGCCCGGGCGGGGAGCGATTCCGACGACGGTTTGGGCCGTCTGAGGTGGGGGAAACGGGGGTCTCGGAGGTGGAGGCAAGGAGCGCTGGGAAGGTCAGCCGGCGTGCTGACGTGGGGGGCGGGCGGCGCGGCGGTGCTTCTTGGCGTCTTCTTCGCCCGTTTTGATGCCGTGGGTGCGGCGGAAGGTCTCGATGCCGGGCAGGTAGGGGTGGGGGGCGCCGGGTTCGACGAAGCCCGCAAGCGGGGTGCCGCCGACGCGGCGCTCGTCCACCAGGATCCAGCGGCCCTCGAACCACTGCCAGGTCTGTTCGAGGGTCGTCTTGCGTACCACCAGGTCGCGGTCCGTGTGCCAGGAGAGCTCGACGCGCGAGACCGCGGTGCCGTGCTGCTTGTCGAGGGTCATGCGTGTGACCTCGTACTCCACGAGCGAGAGTCGGTCGGCCAACGCCTCGCGCTGCTCGATGAACGCCTGCTGGCTGCCAGAGGGCAGGAAGGCGGCCGCGCGGTCCTGGTCACCCCAGCGCAGGTAGCGGTTGTAGTCGCGCGAGGCATCCTGGAGCTTGCTGGCCATCCCGTCGCCGGTGGCGCAGGCGGTCACGAGCAAGAAGGGGAGGAGACGACGGCGCAGGGACGACGGCATGGCGCCTCCAGGCTAGGCAACCGGGGCGGCGACCGGCGAATTTCCGGCGGATCCGTCCCCGGAGGACGGCTCGCGCGCCCGAAGCAGTCGGGGATGGCCCGCGAGGTCCCGGCGCAGCTCGACGGATCGATAGTCGGCACGGAGCAGCCGCTGGGTCACCGGCTCGGCCTGTGTGGCGCCGATCTCCAGGTAGACGGCGGCCGGAGGAGCGGGCAGGCGCGCAAGCGCCCCGCACAGCTCGTCGAAGACCGCAAGGCCGTCGGGGCCCGCGTCGAGCGCAACGATCGGCTCGAAAGAAAGCTCCGGGGCGGCGTCGCGCAGCTCGTCGGTCGTAAGGTAGGGCAGGTTCGCCACCAGGACGTCGAACGGCCCGTAGGCCTCGGTCACTGCGGGGAGGTCCGCAGCGCGTCCCTGCGCGAAGGTGACCGGAAGGTCGAGGCGTTCGGCGTTCGAGCGCGCGACGGCGAGGGCCTGCGGGCTTGGATCGATCCCCACCACCTGCCACCCCGGCCGCGCCCGGGCGACGGCCAGGGCGATGGCGCCGCTGCCCGTGCCGACGTCGAGGGCGCGCCGTGGTCGCTCCGGGTCGTCGGGGGAGTCCTCGAGGACCCAGTCCACGAGCAGCTCGGTCTCCGGACGCGGAACGAGCACGCGTGCGTCCACCGCCAGCGCGAGTGACAGGGCATGGAACTCCTTGCGTCCAAGGATGTAGGCCACCGGCTCGCGCCGAAGACGGCGTTGCACCAGTTCGCGGAAGCGGCGCCGGGCGGGCTCGTCCACCAGGGTGTCCCGGTGCACGTACAGGTCCACCCGGCTCATGCCGGCGGCCTCCGCCAGGAGCAATTCGGCGTCGAGGCGGGGGGTCTCGATCCCCGCGGCGGCAAAGCGCCCGCGGGTCCAGTCGAGCAGTTCGCCCACCGTCCAGTCGCGGTGCCGTCGCGCCGAGGTCATGGCCGGCGCACCGTAGCAAGCCACGGTCCCAGGGGCGCGGTGCGGTGCGGAGCGTGTGGGGCCGTCCTTTTCGCGACGTGGCGACCGTCGATCCCGCGTCCTACGGCGCGGAGCGACGGGGCCGGTCGATGCTGGTTGCGCACGATGCGCAGATTGAACCACGGCGCGGGTGCGCTGTGGGCGCATCCCTGCGGGGACCGCTCTGTCTGGGCATGGAGGAGGCTTTGCCGCCTGGTGGGGGCGGGCGGCGTGTGACGGCCCCCGGCCGGTGCGCGGCGTTGACCTAAAGTATCGGTTGGTGCGGGACGAGGGTCGAACCACTGGCACGCTCCTCGCGCTCGGGTCGCTCGTGCGCGGCGCCGTGCTTTGGTTCGTGACAGCGCTCGCTCCCGCAGTCACGCTGGCCGCCCCGGCAGGTTCGTCGCCCGCGGTCGCGCCGCAGTCGATCGAGCCCCCGGCGCCGCGCCGGGTCACGGTCCCGGACCACCGTCCCCTCGTGGTCGTGCGGGCGCTTGGGCACGTCGGCCCGGCCCACCTGCGGCACGCCTGCCGCACGATCCTCGAGCACTACCCCGTGCGCTGCGAGATCGGGCCCGCGCGGGACGTGATGACGGCGCGGGCGGCCTGGAACGACCGCCGCCGGCAGGTGGACGGGCGCGCCCTGCTCGACCGCCTGTTCGTCGATCGAACCGATGCCCTCGTCGAGGTGGACCTGACCCCGCTCGACATCTACGAGGGGACGCGGCCCTACGTCTTCGGGTTGGCGTCGCTGTCCGACCGCGTGGCGGTCGTGTCGCTTGCACGGGTGACGGACGATTTTCGCCGCCCGGACGTGACGTCCGCGAACCGGATCCGCAAGCTCGTCCTGCACGAGGTGGGGCACGCCCTCGGCCTGGGGCACCACGACGACCCGGCCTGCGTGATGCGGCAGGATGGCACGCCGGAGAGCCTCGACTTCGCCCCGGACGATCTGTGCGACGGGTGCCGCCGGGAGCTCCTGCGGAGGCTCGACCTGCTCGCCCACCCCGGACAGGCCTACCTCGATCGCGTGCGCGGCCACCTGGTCCGCGGTGAGATCGAAGACGCCCGCTTCCATGCCACGCGGGCCTTGCACCGGTTCCCCACGGACGCCGGGCTGGCCATTGCGCTCGGCCGGGCGTTCCTCGACGCGGCCGTGCTCAACGACGCGATCAGCCTGTTCGAGCTGGCGCTGCACCGGAACCCGGACCTGCCCGAGGCGCACGCCTACCGCGCCATCGCCCTCGACGCGCGCGGCCGACCCGAAGACCTCGCCCGCGCCCGGGAGCATTTTGCACGGGCCGTCGAACTCGACCCGCGGTGGGCGTCGTCTGCCCGTGGCCGGCAGGCGTCGGCCCTGGCGCGCGCCCAGGGACCGCACCGTTCATCGCGGTAGTGGGCGACGACGACCCGTGGCCGTGGTCGCCGACGGTGCAGGATACCGGGGGCCGCGCCGGGCGCCGCGGTCGCGGGCGACGACGGGGGGAACCGTCGTGTGTGGTCCCGGCCGCGTGCCGCAGGGAGGGTGGGCCCGGCCGGGGCCCGTGACGAGGATCTACGCCGGCGGTTCGAACAGCACGCGCACGCGCCCGTCGGGGGGCGTGGGGCCGGGCGGCGGGTCCTGGGCGACGGCGATGCCGGTGCCCTTCGGGACGAGGCGCAGGCCCGATCGCTCCGCGAGCTCGAGCGCCTCGGCCATCGACAGGCCGTGGAAGTCGGGGACGCCGAGCTGGACGCGCTTGCCGCGTGCGCCGGGCAGGTCCGGTTCCATGCCCGTGTCCACCGCGGCGGCGAGGGCGACCTCGTGGCGCTCGGGGTCGAACGCGGCGCCGGCGGGCGTGTCCGAGTCGTCCCGCTCGTCTTCGGGCGGGACCGCGAGGTAGCGCAGGATCCTGGCCCCGAGGCGCGCGAAGGTGGGGGCGGCGACGGCGTTGCCGTAGTGCTTGCCCTCGGGCGTATCGACCGACACGAGGATGACCACGCGGGGGGCCCGGGCCGGTACGGCGCCCACGAACGAGGCGTAGTACTGGTCCTCGGCGTAGCCTCCGAAGCGGCTCGCCTTTTGCGCCGTGGAGGTCTTGCCGGCCACGCGGTAGCCCTCGATGCGCGCGTTCTTGCCGGTGCCCACCTTCGACGCGACCACCGCCTCGAGCATCCGCAGCACCGTGCGGGCCGTGCTCGGCCGGACGAGGCGCTCCGGTTCGATGGACGGCGCCCACACCACGTTCCCCTTGGCGTCCACGACGTGCCGCAGCACGTGGGGGGCCCGGTAGACCCCGTCCGCCGCGAGGGCGGCGAAGGCGGCCGCCACCTGCAGGGGGCTGGCGGACATGCCCTGCCCGAAGGAGATGTTCGCCGCCTGAATGTCCGACCACTTCTCCCACGGGTCGAGCAGGCCGGCGGTGGCGCCCGGCAGCCGTACGGGTGGGCGCTCACCGAAGTGGAACTTGCGGACCCAGCGGTACAGCGCCTGCTTTCCGATACGACCGTAGATCTTCGCCGTGCAGATGTTCGAGGACATGGCGAGGATCTTCGTCACGTCCAGCCACTCGGCAGGCTTCGTGTCGCGGATGACGTGTTCGCTGGTCGCCTGCCAGCGACCTTTTTCGCAGTAGAAGGTCTCGTCGGGACGGATCGCCCCCATCTCCAAAGCGGCGGCCACCGTGATGGCCTTCATGGTCGAGCCCGGTTCGTAGGCCGCCTGCACGGCGAGATTGCGTGTCTGGGCGAGGGAGGGCACCGGGTGGTTCGGGTCGAAGGTGGGACGGTTCGCCAGCGCCAGGATCTCGCCGTTCGTCGGGTCGAGCACCACGATGGAGGCCCCCACGGGCCGGTGCTCGAGCACCAGCGTGTCGATGGCCTCCTCCGCCATGGCCTGGATGGCCGAGTCGATCGTGAGCACGACCTTGTGCCCGGCGGCCATGGCCGGGTCCGGCGCCCCGCGCAGCAGCAAGGTGGTCCCGCGGGCCACCGTGGAGGGGCTCTCGGTGGGGCGTCCGTGCAGGAACTCGTCGAGGGCGTACTCGACGCCGAGCTGTCCCCGTCCCTCCGCCTGGACGCGCCCGACCACGTGCGCGGCCAGGTGCCCGCGGGGGTAGACCCGGTGGGGGGTGGGTTCGAGGTGGACGCCGGGCAGGTGTGCCTCATAGATCCTGTCCGCGACCGTTTCGTCCACGAGCCCGGGAAGGCGCCGGTAGGCCTTGTCGCGGGCGAGTTCGGCGTCCAGGCGCTTTGGATCCAACGTGGGGACGAGCGACAGCAGGCCCGCCCGCACCCGTTCGAGCTGGTCTTGCGCCCGGATGAGGCGGGGGTTTACGACGACGCGGAAGACGCGGTCGTCCACGGCCAGGGCGACGTGCCCGCGATCGACGATCTCGCCGCGCGTGGGGCGCAGCTTCTTCGGACGGATCTGCTGGCGCTTGGCCAGGGCCGCGTAGGTGTCGCGGCGCACCACCGCGATCTCGTAGGCCCGCGCGAGTAGCCCCGCCAGCGCGAGCAACAGCACGCCGGCGACGATTGTCGCGCGGCGGCGCACGGCCGTGATGTCGCTCGCCATGGGAGCGGCCAGGCGGCGGATTCGACGGCCGAACGGGGTCATGGCGGCGCCTTTCGCACGACGATCTCGTGGACCTTTTCCGGGGGCGGCGGCACGAGGCCGAGGCGTCCGATGGCCACGTCGCGGATCCGGTCCGGGCGGCGCAGGTAGGCGCGTTCGGCTTCGAGCACGCGCAGGCGCTCCGCGTGCCGCGTGTGGATCTCCATGGCGCGGGCGGTTCGGGCGGCCACGTCGATCTCGCGTGTCTTCGTCTCGATGTGGATCCAACCCAGCCCGAGGCCGACACAAAACAGCACCAACACGGACGGGAGCAGGGCGCGGGGGGGACGAGGCGGCGCCGGTGGAGGCGGGGCGACCGTGCGGCCGGGCCGGTCGGAGCGACGCACGTGGCCGTGGCGGGGACGTGTGCGGCGCCGGCGGGCCTCGTGGTCCGAGCGCGGGGGGCGGGCGGTCACGCGCACCTCCGTTCGAGGACCCGCAGTCGGGCGCTGCGCGCCCGGGGATTTTCCGTCACCTCGCCGGGCTCGGGGACCACGCCGCCCTTGGCCTCGGGGGGGACGACGAACGAGGGGGGCGGGCGGTCGTGCGCCCGTACCGGCAGCTTGCGAGGCAGGCGTGGGGGGGTGGAAAGGCGCCGGAAACAGCGCTTGACCCGCCGATCTTCGAGGGAGTGGTAGGTGATCGCGAGCAGGCGCCCGCCGCAGGCGAGGCGCCCCGGCGCCCGATCGAGCAGGGCATCGAGCTGCTCCAGCTCGCGGTTGACGGCGATCCGCAGCGCCTGGAAGGTGCGGGTGGCTAGATGGCGCCGTCGCGAACGCCTGCGTGGGCCCACGGCGGATTCGACCACCCGCACCAGGGCTCCGGTCGTGGTCGGACGCGTCCGGACGATCGCCCGCGCGATGGCGGCGGCGTCGGGCTCCTCCCCGAAGTTTCGCAGGATCCGTACGAGGTCCTCGTAGCTTGTCTCCGCCACGAGGTCGGCGGCGGTGGGCCCCGAGCTCGGGTCCATCCGCATGTCCAGGGGCGCGTCGGCCTGGAACGAAAACCCCCGGCTCGGGGTGTCGAGCTGGTGGGAGCTCACACCGAGGTCCGCCAGGACCAGATCGACCGACGCAAGGTCCAGGTCGTCCAGCACGGTATCGATCTGCGCAAAGGGCGCATGAATGAAGTCGAGGGGGGTGCGGTCCGAAAACGGCGCCAGACGCGCCCGAGCATGGTGGAGAGCCGTCGGATCCCGGTCGAGCAGGACCGCGCGCCGGGGCCGCAGGGCGTCGAGCAGGCGGGCCGCGTGGCCGCCGCCGCCGCAGGTGACGTCCACGTAGATCCCACGCGCGGGCTCGCCCGGCTCCGCCAGCGGTCCCCGCGCCCACGCGACGACCGCGTCGGCCAGCACGGGGCGGTGAAAGTCGTGGGGCACCGCCCGTTGCGTGCCAAGTCGGGGTGGATCCGTCAAATTGTCCGCGTGCTCGGCTCCGCCCGAAGTCCTCGCCCGTGTGCCCGTGCGCCGGTGTTGACGCGGGGCAGGCCGAGCCGTAGGGTCCGGCTCCCCGCCAGCGGCCCCGACGAGAACGCCTCCATGGCCCTACGCGCTCGAAATTACCGCGTATTGCACGAGTCCTCCGAGCTTCTTTGGGAGAAGCTCGAGATGTTGTCGGATGCGCAGCACGCGCTGTTCCTGGACCGCCTGTTGATCTCGTGGATCCACCACGACTTCGCCCTGGAGGGCACGGTGCTGACCGTGCCCGAGATCAAGGCGGCCATCGACGACGCGATCATCAGCGCCCCGAGCCTCATTCCGAGCTACTACCACATCATCGCGCTGCGCAACGGCATCCGCCACGTGCTCTCCCACCGTGGCAAGCCGGTCGAGTTGTCCCTCGACTGGCTCAAGAGCCTGCACGCGCTCCTGCTGCCCGAGGACCGCAAGGACCAGGTGCAGTACCGCAAGGACAACCCGATCCATCGGCTCTACTTCCACGACCTGGCGCCGGCGGACAAGATCAGCTACCGGATGCGCAAGCTCACCGATTGGTTCCGCACCGACGAGTGCAAGCGGGCCCATCCCCTCGAGCTTGCGGCCGAGATCCACCGCGAGGTCATCCGGATCTTCCCGTGGCCGGAGATCAGCGGCCGCGTGGCGCGCCTGGCCATGAACCACATCCTCATCAGCGAGGACTACTGGCCGGCCATCATCCACGCGGTGGACCGGCAGCGCTACTACGACGCGCTGCGCCACGATCAGGACCAGCTCCTCGATCTCATGCTCGAGGCCGTGGAGACGGGGATCAAGTCCAGCAACCGGATGTACCGCCAGATCGTGGACGCCTCGCGTCGGTTTTGAACATGGCCCCGAACGACCCCCTGCCCACCCGGACGACGGTTGCGCCTCGGCTTTGTCTCCACGGCCGCGCGCGGCTTCCGACGCGCTTCGGGGCATTCGAGGTCGTGGCGTTTCGGCACCCGGACGGCCGCCGCATCGACGACATCGCGCTCGTCAAAGGGGACGTGGCGGGCCGGTCCGCCGTTCCGACGCGGATCCACTCGGAGTGCGTGACCGGGGATGTGTTCGGATCGCTGCGGTGCGACTGCCGGGACCAGCTCGAGGTGGCGATGGAGCGAATTGCAGCGTCCGAGGCGGGGATCTTGCTGTACCTGCGGCAGGAGGGGCGGGGGATCGGGATTGCTGAGAAGGTGCGAGCGTACAAGCTGCAGGAGGAGGGGCTCGACACCGTCGAGGCCAACCTGCACCTGGGGTTCGACGACGATCTTCGCAGCTACGACGTGGCGGCGGGGATCCTCGGGGCCCTCGCGGTCGAGTCCGTCGAGTTGCACACGAACAACCCGCGCAAGGTCGAGGGGCTCGTCCGCTTCGGGATCGACGTCGTGCGCCGCGTCGCCCTGTGGACCCCCGCGCGGCCCGAGAATCGGGCCTACATCGCCACCAAGCGCACGAAGTCCGGGCACCTCGACCTGTAGCGGACCGCGCGTGGCCGGGCCGGGCGGGCTGGGGCGCGTCGCCGGCGGCGGCGGCCCGGCGGGCGTGCCCGGCAAGCGCCCCGAGACGCTCCACGTGCCCCAGAGGTTGCCGCCCACCCGCTCGCAGAGGCCGTGGGGCCGCACCGTGTCGCCGGGGACCGAGGCCCCGTTCGCCGGTACGCGGGGCCGCAGGGGGCCGCCGCAACGGCCGACCGCAGCTCGTGCGCCCGCGGGCGGCGCGGCGGGGTTCGCAAGCGAGCGCGTCGGCCCGCGTGCGCCCGTGCGCGCCTCGGTGTGCCGCGAGCACCGACCCGGATCGTCGCCGCGGGTCAGGCCTGCTCCGCGACGCCCTTGGCGCGGAGCTGGGCACGCAAGAACGCGGCGTCCCGGGCGGCGCCCTCGTCTTCGGAGCCTTCGACGTCTGCGAGCCGGGCCCGCACGGCCCCGGGATCGATCTCCTCGGCCGCGACCGCCCGATCGACGAGCACGCGGACGAGCCCCTCGCCGGTGACCTCGAAGTAGCCCGTTCCCACCGCGACGCGCCGCGGTCCGTCGTCGCCGACGAAGCGCGCCACGCCGGGTGCGACCGGGCCGCAAAACGCCTCGTGCTCCGGCAAGATCCCGATCTCACCGAGCGCCCCTGGCACCTCCACGCCGGCGACCTCGACGCCTTCGACGAGCGTGCCCTTCGGCGTCGCGATCTCGAGGGTAAGCTTCTTGGACACGTGCATGCCTCCGGGACGACGTTCCAGGGGGTCAGGCCGACTTCTTGGCGCTCTCGCGCGCCGCCTCGACGACCTCGGAGATGCCGCCCTTCATGTAGAAGGCGTCCTCGGGCAGGTCGTCGTGCTTGCCCTCGATGATCTCCCGGAAGCTCTGCACCGTGTCCTCCAGCTCGACGAACTTGCCCGGCATGTTCGTAAACTGCTCGGCCACGAAGAAGGGCTGGCTCAGGAACTTCTGGATCTTGCGCGCCCGCGCCACCAGCAGCTTGTCCTCCTCCGACAGCTCGTCCATGCCCAGGATCTTGATGATGTCCTGCAGCTCCTTGTACTTTTGCAGGATGCGCTGCACCTCGCGGGCGACCTGGTAGTGCTCCTCGCCCACGACCTCGGGGGTGAGGATCGTGCTCGACGAGTCGAGTGGGTCCACGGCCGGATAGATGCCGATCTCGGTCAGGGCTCGGTTGAGCACCGTGGTGGCGTCCAGGTGGGCGAAGGTGGTCGCCGGCGCCGGGTCCGTCAGGTCGTCGGCGGGGACGTAGATGGCCTGCACCGAGGTGATCGACCCCTTCGTCGTGGTGGTGATCCGCTCCTGCAGCACGCCCATCTCGGTGGCGAGCGTGGGCTGGTAGCCTACGGCGGAGGGGATCCGGCCGAGCAGCGCCGACACCTCCGAACCGGCCTGGGTGAACCGGAAGATGTTGTCGATGAACAGCATCACGTCCTGGCCCATCTCGTCGCGGAAGTACTCCGCGATCGTCAGGGCCGACAGTGCGACCCGGGCTCGGGCCCCCGGCGGTTCGTTCATCTGGCCGTAGACCAGGGCGACCTTGGAGTTCTCGCTGTCGATGCTGCGCACCTCCCGACTCTCCTCGTTCCAGTCGGCCTGGATGACCCCCGACTCGATCATCTCGAAGTACAGGTCGTTGCCTTCACGGGTGCGCTCCCCGACCCCGCCGAACACCGAGAAACCGCCGTGCTTCTTGCCCACGTTGTTGATGAGCTCCATGAGCAACACGGTCTTGCCCACGCCCGCGCCGCCGAACAGGCCGATCTTGCCACCGCGCCGGTAGGGGGCGAGCAGGTCGATGACCTTGATCCCGGTCACGAAGGGCTCGACCTTCGTGCTCTGCTCCGTGAACGACGGCGGCGGCCGGTGGATCGGCAGCTTCTTCTTGGCGGGGACGGGGCCCTGCTCGTCCACCGGAGCGCCCGTCACGTTCAGGATCCGCCCGAGGACCTCCTTGCCCACGGGGACGGAGATCGGGGCACCCGTATCCTTGACCGGCATCCCGCGCACGAGGCCGTCCGTCGTGTCCATGGCGATCGTGCGGACCGTGTGCTCGCCCAGGTGCAAGGCGACCTCGAGCGTGAGGTTGTCCGGCTCGTCGGAGACGAAGGGGTTGGACACCACGAGGGCGGTGTTCACCTCGGGCAGGTGATCTTCGAACTCGACGTCCACCACCGGCCCGATCACCTGCAACACCTTGCCGACCTTCGTCGCCGTCGCGGCGGGCTTCGTGGTCACACCGCCGGCGGCGGGCTTGGGCGCGCCGAACGTGGGCGCCTTGGGCGTGGAACCGATCGTCGGGGGGACGGGGGTCTTCTTGTCTTCGGACATGGTCTTCTCGGGTCGTGGGTACGGTCTAGCCGGCGAGCGCTTCGGCCCCGCCGATGATCTCCATCAGTTCCTTCGTGATCGCGGCCTGCCGCTCTCGGTTGTACTCGAGGGTCAGGTCCGCGATGAGCTCCGTGGCGTTGTCCGTGGCCGCGTCCATCGCCATGCGCCGCGCCGCCACCTCGCCGGCCATCGAGTCGAGCATGGCCTCGCGCACCTCGTTCTCCACGAACACCGGCAGCAGGTGGCGCAAGAGGGCCGGGATCGACGGCTCCGCCCGGAGGGGCGGGGTTTCGCGGGACGGCTCGTCTTCGACCTCCACGGGCAGGAGTGTTCTCGTACGGACCTCCTGGTTGAGCACCGACGCGAAGTGGTTCGACACCAGGCGGATCTCGTCCGGTCGAGGCTCGTCCCCCTCGGGGCTCTCGCAGAAGGCGTGCATCAGAAAGCGCGCCACGGTGGGCGCCAGATCTTCGACGTTCGCCGGATCCGGTGCGTGGAAGAAGCGCAGGATCGGGCGCCCGAAGTGCGTGAAGTAGGCCTGGGCCTTGCGCCCGATGCACACGAGCCGGACGTCGATCCCCTGCTCGGTCAGCTCGTCGAGCACCTTCGCGGCGGCCTTGTGCACGTTGGCGTTGAAGCCCCCGCACAGCCCACGGTCGGCGTTCATGGCGACCACCCAGACGGTCTTCGGCGCCGTTCGGCGCAGCCGCGGGTCCACGTCGGCGCGCTCGCGGGCGGGCACGGAGGCGAGCAGGTCCGCGACCATCGTGCGCAGGCCCGCGCCGTAGGGCCGGGCCGACAGGATCGCGTTTTGTGCACGGGAGAGCCGCGCCGCCGCGATCCGGCTCATGGCGGCCGTGATCTTGCGGGTGTTCTTGACCGACGCGATGCGGACGCGAAGTTCCTTGAGGTTCGCCATGGTGGGGTCCTACGAGGCCGGTGGACCGGGGAGCCGCGCCGGCGGCTACACCAGGTCCGACTCCTTGCGAAACGCCGTGATCGCGTCCTCGAGCTTGGCGTCCAGCGCCTTGACGTCGTCCTTCTTGCGGGCCGTGCGGATCTCGTCGAGGAGCTGCGCCCGGTGCTCACGCAGCCAGGCGTGCAGGGCGTCTTCGAAGGCCCGGATCTTCTCCACCGGCACGTCGTCGAGGTGCCCCTTCGTGCCGGCGTAGATCGACGCCACCTGCAACGCCACGTCCAGGGGGCGGTACTGGGGCTGCTTGAGCAACTCCGTAAGGCGCTGGCCGCGGGCGAGGATGTCCCGCGTGCTCTGGTCGAGGTCGGAGGCGAACTGCGCGAACGCCTCGAGCTCGCGATACTGCGCAAGATACAGGCGAAGCTGGCCCGCAAAGCGCTTCATGGCGGGGATCTGGGCCGATCCACCCACGCGCGAGACGGAAAGACCCACGTTCACCGCCGGCCGGATCCCCCGGTAGAACAGGTTGCTCTCCAGGAAGATCTGGCCGTCCGTGATCGAGATGACGTTCGTTGGGATGTAGGCCGATACGTCGCCGGCCTGGGTCTCGATGATCGGCAGCGCCGTCAGGGAGCCCGCGCCCTCCTTGTCGGACATCTTGGCCGCCCGTTCGAGCAGGCGCGAGTGGATGTAGAAGACGTCGCCCGGATACGCCTCGCGGCCGGGCGGGCGCCGCAACAGCAGGGAGAGCTGCCGGTAGGCGACGGCCTGCTTGGAGAGGTCGTCGTAGATGAGCAGCGCGTGCCGGCCGCTGTCGCGGAAGTACTCGCCCATCGTCACGCCCGTGTACGGCGCGATGAACTGCAGGGGCGCGGACTCGGCCGACGTGGCGGCAACGACGATGGTGTACTCCATGGCCCCGGCCTGCCGCAGCTTCTCCACCACGGTCGCCACGGTGGACTGCTTCTGGCCGATGGCCACGTAGACACAGATCATGTTCTGACCCTTCTGGTTCAGGATCGTGTCCACGGCGATGGCCGTCTTGCCGGTCTGGCGGTCGCCGATGATGAGCTCGCGCTGGCCGCGGCCGATGGGAATCATCGAGTCGATGGCCTTCAGGCCCGTTTGCATCGGCTCGTGCACGCTCTTGCGCTTGATGATCCCGGGGGCCTTGACCTCCACCGGGCGCAAGGTCGTGCCGGACAGGGCCGGGCCGCCGTCGATGGGGTCGCCCAGGGCGTTGACCACGCGGCCGACGAGCGCCTCGCCCACGGGCACCGACATGATGTTGCCCGTCCGCTTGACCGGATCGCCCTCCTTGATGAGGTGGTCCTCCCCCAACAGGGCCACGCCCACGTTGCCCTCCTCCAGGTTCAGCACCATCCCGCGCACGCCGTGGGGGAAGTCGAGGAGCTCGCCGGCCATGGCGCCGGCCAGGCCGTCCACGCGGGCGATCCCGTCGCCCACCGTCAGGACGGTGCCGGACTCCTGGACCGACACGCTGGCGTCGTAGCCCTTGACGTGGTCTCGAATGATGCGGCTGATCTCGTCGGCTCGGATTTGCATGGGGTCGTTTCCTAGGGTGCGTTACGAAGCTCGTCGCGGATGCGGGCCAACTGGGCGCGGACGCTGCCGTCGAGGAGGTAGCTGCCCACCTGGACGGACAGGCCCCCGAGCAGGTCCGGGTCCACCTCCATGGAGGCCACCACCTGCTTGCCCAGGGCCTTTTGCAAGGCCGCGGTGATCTTGGCCGCTTCCGCCGGCGGAAGCGGCCGTGCGGTGCGGTAGACGGCGCGGACGCGGCCGGCCGCGTCGTCGGCCAGGCGGCGGTAGGCGCGGGCGATCGGGCCGATGCCGGCGATCCGGTCGCGGCGCAGGACGTAGGTCAAAAACGCCGTCAGCGTGCGGTCGAGGCCGAGGTGCCGGGCCAATGCCTGCAACAACGCGGTGCGCTCGGACAGGGGAAAACGCTTGGCGGCGAGCACCGAAAGGACCGTGGCTCCCGACGCGTCGCGGGTGCGGGCGGCGGTCACGAACCCTTCGAGGTCCTGGTCGAACCGGTCCCGCAACAGCGGGGTCTCGGCCAGGGCCAGCAGGGCCTTCGCGTAGCGTCGGGCGAGGCTGCCGGGGATCACGACGGCGTCCCTCCCAGGTGGGTGTGTTCGATCTGCTCGACGAACCGCCCGCGCAGGGACGACTCGTCGGCGGGGGTGATGGCCTGGCGAAGGGTCGCCTCGGCCTCGGCCACGGCGCGATCGACGATCTCCGCCCGCAGCGCGTGGAGGATCCGCTGCCCCTCCCGCTCGGCGAGATTCGCCGCTTCCTTGCGGATCCGGTCGGCCTCCGCGTTGGCCTCGGCCAGGATCCGGGCCCGGTCGGCCTCGGCGCGGGCGCGCGCGTCGGTCAAGAGCGCCTCGACCTCCTCGTCCACGCGCTGCATCCGGGCCTCGTATTCCTTCATGAGCGACTCGGCCCGTTCGCGCGCGATCCGGGCCGCTTCCACCTGCTTGCGCACGGTCTCGAACTTCTCGGCCGTGCGAGCGCGCAGGGGGCGAAACAGCAGCTTGTTCAGGAGCCAGAGGAAGATCACGAAGTTGACGAGGACCCACAAAAGGCCCACGCGCGTGTCGGGATCGCCCGAGAACATCGGCGAGATCGGACCGATGAACCGGATCCCACCCTCGTGGGATGCGGGGGAGCCCGATGCCAGCGCCGTGGCCGGTAAAGAAAGCGCTGCGAGCAGCCAGCAGGCCGTCGGAAACCGTCGCGTCATGCCGCCCTCCCGAGGATCCGCTCGACGATGGTCCGGGCCAGATCACCGGTCTGTGCTTCCAGGGCCTTGCGCGCCTCGGCGGCCTCCTGTTCGAGCCGCAGGCGTGCCTCCAGGACGGCGGCCTCGGCCTCCTGTCGCGCCGCGGCGATGGCCGCCTGCTTGCGGGCCTCCTCCTCCCGGGTGATCTTGGAGCGCTCCCGGGCGGCGCGCTCGCGGGCCTCGGCCACCTTCGCGCCGTAGGTCGCCTCGAGTTCGGCGGCCTTCGCGGACAGGCGATCGGCCTCCTCTCGCGCTCCCTCGATGGCGGTGCGGCGCGCCCGCTGGGCGGCGAGCCAGGGGCGGAACAGGGCGGGCCGCAGCACGAGCATCAAAAGGAGGAACAGGGCGCCTTGCACGAAGAAGGTGCCGTCGATATCGACGACCGGGGTCGCGGCCAACAGGAGGGGCGAGCTTGCAGCCATGGGACGGCTCTTTCCTGGCGGAAAACGGCGAAATTCGCGGGCAGGGCCCAAACGGCGGCGGGTCCCTAGCACGGCCTCGTTCACCCCGTCAACCGTTGCGCGGCGGCCGCTGCGAGCGCCGTGCGGGGACCTTCGCAGGGGCCCGGCGGCGAGGGCTAGGCCTCGGCGGCGGCCTCGGTGGGGGTGTCGTGGTCGGCCGGCGCGGAGGCCGACCCGGTCATGGCGCACGATCCGTTGAAGACCGCGCCGCGCTGGATCTCGATCTGCGGGGCCTCGAGGGTCCCCTGCACGTTCGCGGGGGCGAGCACCTGGATGAGGACCTTGGCCTTGAGGTCTCCCTCGACGTGCCCCTGCACCACGATGTGGTCCGCCTCCACGGTGGCCGCCACGTGCGCGGACTCACCGACCACGAGGCTGCCCTGGGCGCGGATCTCTCCGGCGAAGCGGCCGTCGATCCGGACGGCGCCCTCGAACAAGAGCTTGCCCTCGAAGACGCTGCCCTTGCCCAGGATAGTGGAGATGTCCGACGATTGCGTGCTCATGGAAAGCGCTCCCGTGGCGGCCCCGCGCAGGCAGCGTACCGGGCCCTGTGGCCCGCGCAACTCTGTAGATCCGTGCAGGGCGTCGGGGGGCGTCGGGTGGGGCGGTTTTTCCGGGGCCGCGCCCCTCCCAAATTCCGCGGGCGTGTGCTAAGCGCCGGGGCGAGGCCATGAGCGACCAACTCGTCCAAATTGGGGGCCACGGCCGCGGTTTCGGCGCCACGACGCGCTCCGACAACTGGTGGATCGGGCCCACGCTGACCTTCCTCGGCCTTTCGGCCTTCATCGTCTACGCCTCCTGGGCCGGGATGCAGGGCGCGTACTACTGGGCGGATCCGTACCTTTCGCCCATGTACGCCCCGCTGCTGTTCGTGGATCCGACGGCGCCCGGCAGTGCGCCGGTGGATCACGCCTGGTTCGGGACGTTCCCCGCGTGGTGGTCGAAGCTCGACGGCCTGTTGCCGGGGCTGCCGAAGCGGGCGCTTTCCACGCCGGCGGCGCTGATCCTCATCTTCCCCGCGACCTTCCGGTTGACCTGTTACTACTACCGCAAGGCGTATTATCGCTCGTTCGCGCTCACGCCGCCTGCTTGCGCGGTCGAGGGCGTGCGCCGCGGCAAGTACCGGGGGGAGACGCACCTGCTGTTGTTCCAGAACCTCCACCGCTTCGCGCTGTACTTCGCGCTGGTCTTCATCGTGATCCTGGCCTACGACGCGGTGGTCTCCTTCTTCAAGGACGGGCAGTTCGGCGTGGGCGTCGGTTCCATCGTGCAGACGGTCAACGCGATCTTGCTGGCCGGGTACACGTTCGGCTGCCACTCGTTTCGCCATCTCATCGGTGGCCGCAAGAACTGGATGACCTGCGACGGAGGCAAGGCATCGACGCATCACCGCCTGTGGCTCGGCTGCACGCGGCTCAACGGCCGGCACATGCTGTGGGCGTGGATGAGCCTGTTCTGGGTGGGCTTTACGGACTTCTACATCCGCATGGTGTCCATGGGCGTCATCACGGACCTCAACACCTGGGACTGAAGGGACGAACATGGTGGACGTACGCGAGATCAAGACGGTCGAACACGACGTGCTCATCATCGGCGCGGGCGGCGCCGGTCTTCGGGCGGCCATCGAGTGCTCGAACGCGGGCCTCGACACCGCGGTGCTGACGAAGTCGTTGCTCGGGAAGGCGCACACGGTGATGGCCGAGGGCGGGATGGCGGCGGCGATGGGCAACGTGGACCCTCGCGACAACTGGAAGGTGCACTTTCGCGACACCATGCGCGGCGGCAAGTTCTTGAACCAGTGGCGCATGGCGGAGCTGCACGCCAAGCAGGCCCCCGATCGCGTGCGGGAGTTGGAAGAGTGGGGGGCAGTCTTTGACCGGACGCCCGACGGGCTCATCAACCAGCGCAACTTCGGCGGCCATCGCTTCCCGCGCCTGGCCCACGTGGGGGATCGGACGGGGCTCGAGCTCATCCGCACCCTGCAGGATCATGCCGTGCACAAGGGGCGCTTGCAGGTCTACATGGAGTGCAAGGCGCTGCGGCTGCTCAAGGACGGAGACCGGATGGCCGGGTGCGTGGCGGTCTGGCGCGAGACCGGGCGCTTCCTCATCGTGCGGGCCAAGGCGGTCATCATGGCCACCGGTGGCGGCGGTCGCGCCTGGCGCGTGACGTCGAACTCGTGGGAGTACTCGGGCGACGGCCTGACGATGGCCTACGACGCGGGCGCGGAGCTGATGGACGTGGAGTTTACGCAGTTTCACCCCACGGGGATGGTCTGGCCCCCCTCGGTGCGCGGCACCCTCGTCACGGAGGGGGTCCGGGGCGAGGGCGGCATTCTGAAGAACAACAAGGGCGAGCGCTTCATGTTCCGCTACATTCCCGAGCGCTTCGCGCCGGAAACGGCGGACACCGAGGAGGAGGCCGCCCGCTGGCTCGCCGGCGACAAAAACGCCCGGCGCCCGCCCGAGCTGCTGACGCGCGACGTGGTGGCGCGGGCGATCAAGGCCGAGGTGGAGGCGGGGCGCGGTTCCCCGCACGGCGGCGCCTTCCTCGACATCGCGAGCCAGCGCACGGCCGAGGACATCAAGCGCAAGTTGCCGTCGATGTACCACCAGTTCAAGGAGCTGGCGGAGCTCGACATCACGAAGGAGCCCATGGAGGTGGGGCCGACCCTGCACTACTTCATGGGGGGGATCCGGGTGGACCCGGACACCCAGGCGTCCACGACCGTGCCGGGGTTGTTCGCCTGCGGGGAGGCCGCGGCGGGGTTGCACGGGGCGAACCGCCTGGGTGGCAACTCCCTATCGGATCTCATCGTCTTCGGTCGGCTCGCGGGGCTCGGCGCCGCGGACTACATCAAGGGCGTGTCGGAGCTTCCGGCGTTGGATGAAGATCAGGTCCGCGACGCGATCCGATGGGCGACGTCGTTCCTGAACCGGGAGTCCGGCGAGAACCCCTACGTCATCCACGAGGACCTGCAGGAACTCATGCAGACGAAGGTGGGGATCATCCGCAACGCGACGGAACTTTCGCAGGCCCTCGAGGGGATCGCGGAGCTTCGCAAGCGGGCGGAGAACGCCAAGGCCCATGCGGCGAGCCAGTACAACCCGGGTTGGCACGAGGCCATGGACCTGCACTCGCTGCTCACCACGGCCGAGGCGGTCGCCCGCGCGGCGCTTACGCGCGAGGAGAGCCGCGGCGCCCACACGCGCGAGGACTTCGAGGGCGAGCGCGAGGAATGGGGCAAGGTCAACATCGTGCTGCGCAAGCTCGACGACGGCTCCATGGAGGTGCGCAAGTTGGAGCGCGACGAGCCGCCCGAGGAACTGGCGAAGATCGCCTTTGCAACCATCGAAGACCTGGAGGCAGGCCGTGTCTAAACGTACCTTCCGAGTGTGGCGAGGCGACGCCGAGGGAGGGCGCTTCGTCGAGTACAACGTGGAGGTGGGGCCGGGGATGGTGATCCTCGACGCCCTCCACCGGATTCAGGCGGAGCAGTCGCCGGATCTCGCCGTGCGCTGGAACTGCAAGGCGGGCAAGTGCGGTTCCTGCTCCATGGAGGTCAACGGCAAGCCGCGGCTTTCGTGCATGACACGGATCTCGGACTATGAGCCGGAGCAGATCATCACGGTCCAGCCGCTCAAGACGTTCCCGATCATCCGGGATCTGGTCACGGACGTGTCGTGGAACTTCGAGCAGAACAAGCGGATCCCGCCGTTTCGCCCCAAGGCGCCGGGGCCCGACGGCAAGCTGCGCATGTGGCAGGAGGACGTGGACCGGATCCAGGAGTTTCGCAAGTGCATCGAGTGTTTCTTGTGCCAGGACGTGTGCCACGTCCTTCGGGACCACGAAAAGAAACAAAACTTCGTCGGGCCGCGCTTCATCATGCGCATCGCGTCGCTGGAGATGCACCCGCTCGACACGGTGGACCGGATCCCGCAGACGCTGCGTGAGTTCGGATCGGGCTGGTGCAACATCACCCGATGCTGCACCGAGGTGTGCCCGGAGCACATCAACATCACGGACAACGCCATCATCCCCACGAAGGAGCGGGTGGTGGATCGGTTCTACGATCCGGTCGCCATGCTCACGCGCAAGATTCGCGGGGAGGATCCGGCCAGGGCACGGGAAGAGGGCAAGGTCCCGTAAGCCGGTTCCGCCGTCGCGGGTGCACCCGCAGCCCGGACCGCCCGTGATTGGGCGCGGCCGCCCGTCGCCGCGTCACGGGGCGCGCTCGGGCACGTTGATCGAGTCGCTCTGGGCCAGGAGCCACTTGGGTTTTTGCAGGCGGATCCGGGACCAGCGTGCGTACTCGCTGACCGCCTCGACATGGTCGGGGCAGCCGGGGGGACCGGCGAGCGTCTCGGCCTCGGGCACGAACCGCAGGTAGAACGGCCAGGTATCCACGTTGTTGCGCACGCGGTGGGTGATCCGAAAGCGCAGCTTCGTGCCGTCGAGGTCGCGGCCGGCGATCTCGAGGCGGCGGTAGTAGCGGATCCCCTGGGCGAGGATCGGCCGCGCGGGCCATCTGCGGCGCATGGACAGGCGCAGAGGCGGTTTGCCGTCGAGGGGGTCGAGTGCGTAGCTGGCGGACCCGTCCCCGCGGGCGAGGGCCACCACCGGCGCTTGCAAGGGGGCGTTGGGAAACTCGCCGATGTTGCGGCCGGCGAAGAAGATGAGCTTGTCCGGCCGTTCCTGGTCCAAGCGAGGGATCGAGATTCGGCCCCATGCCCAGTCGGCGATGTGTCGTTCGAGGGGCCCCGTGCCCCACTGGTGATCGTGGTAGCCGCCGGTCACGCGCAGCTTCGTGAGCGCCGACGGGGGGATGTGATAGGCGTCCTTTTCGCGGACCACCAGGTGGTGCAGGCGGACCTTGGGGTTCGGCATGGGGCAGGCCCAAAACACCTTCGAGGCGCCACCGTCCACGATGAGCGCGTCCTTGGGGCGAAAGCCCGGGGTGTGGACGGAAAACGTCGCGTCGAGTTCGAGCCGAAGCTTGCGGTTCTCGCTGGCCAGCACGTCGCGTTCGAGGCCTTCGTGGCGGACCGTCAGGCGGTAGCGGTCCGTGCCGACCTTGTGGAAACGGGCCATCCGACCGATCCGGACGTCCAGCTTGCCGGACTTCGAGGCGCTCGCCACGTCGTCCGGGTGCGCGCGGGTGATGAGGAGGGCCTCGTTCGTGCGGTCGCAGACGACGTAGCTGGTGACGCCGGCATAGAACCGGCCGTTTCGTGGATAGATCGTAAAATCGTCGTATCCGAGCCTGGACAAGACGCGGCGGGGGTCCACCGCGTGGGGGAAGTGCAAGACCGTGATGATCTTCCAGGGGTCGCCCCGATACGTAAAGTCGATCTCGAAGTACCACCACTCCCAGAAGTCCCGCAGCTTCGTAGAGGACGATGGTGTGTGTGCGTGCCAGTCGGAAAGTCGAAGCGGGGCGAGCGGGCGCAAGGTCATCGCAGGGGCAGAAGTAACACGGATGGTCCTCGGGTCCGTCCACGAAGACGGACGGTGTCGTCCGAAACGCGGCCGGGTCGTGCGGCATGGACGGTTGCTTGCACGGGGGACGGCGACGGGGCACTTGCCTGGACCGTGGCGGTCGTGCGGCGCTACATGGCGGACGGGCGCCGTCGCGGCGAAGTCGGCGAGCGGCGGCTGTGGTTCGAGTTCTCCGTGCCCGTTCGGGTTGCACCGGTTGCCGCACCGGGACGCTATAATCCCCGGGCCATGGTCATGACGCCGTCCCAGGACCTGCCCCTTGGAACGAAGGCGCCGGCCTTCGAGTTGCCCGACCCCGCCGGGGCGCGACACCGGCTCGCCGACGCCGGGGGAAGCAAAGGGGTCGTGGTGATCTTCATGTGCAACCACTGCCCCTTCGTCAAGCTCATCCGCGAGAAGCTGTCCGAGGTGGCGCGCACCTACCAGGCCAAGGGGATCGCCTTCTTCGGGATCAACAGCAACGATGCCCAGAAGTACCCGGACGACGCTCCGGAGAAGATGGCCGAGGAGATCGAGGCGTTCGGCTACACGTTCCCGTACCTCGTGGACGCGGATCAGAAGGTGGCCAAGGCCTACCGTGCCGCCTGCACGCCGGACATCTACGTCTTCGACGCCGACCTGGGGCTCTACTACCACGGGCAATTCGACGACGCGCGTCCGGGCAACGGCAAGCCCGTGACGGGTAAGGACCTGTCGGCCGCCCTCGACGCCCTGCTCGCTGGCGCCCCCCCGCCCCAGCCGCAGGTTCCGTCCGTCGGCTGCAACATCAAGTGGAAGCCGGGCAACGCGCCCGAGTATTTTGGATAGGCGCAACGGGCGCCCGCCGGGGGCCGAGGTTGCGCCCGAGCGACGGCGGACGTCGCCCGTGCCCCGGTGCGGTCCCGCAGCGCGTCGTTCCGCCCGCGGGCGCGGTCAGTCGGCGTGGGCCGGGACGACCACGACGGGGCAGGGGGCCTGGCGAATGATCTTGTCGGCCGTGCTGCCGAGAAAGGCCCGCTGCACGCGGGAGCGGCTGCTGGTGGCGAGCACGATGGCATCGATCCCGTCGTCTTCGAGGGCGTGCAAGATGGCGTCGAGCGGGTCGTCGCTGATCGTGACGACGACCCGCCGTGTCACGTCGGGGAGAAGATGCGCGGCGATGCGGTCGAGGGCCTCGACGGTCTGCGCCCGGGCCGTGTCTTCGAGTGCGATCGTGTCGCGCGCGCGCAGGAAGGAGGCCGAGCCGGCGAGGTCGCGGATGGCGTGGAACAGCACCACCGTCCCGCCGCGGGCCAGACGATCGGCCAGTTCCATGGCGCGGATCGTGGCGCGGTTGACGCCGAGGTTTACGTCGCCCACGTGTACGGTGGGGCCCACGGTCGGGTCCGACGGCGACAGCTCGATGAGCTCCACCGGTACGAGGACGGTTTGGAACGTGCCGCAGGGGGCGTCGGTCATTTCGTGTGCTCCTTCCAGCCGCCGCCGAGGGCCTGGTACAGCTCCACGAGGGCGATCCACTGGTCCTTCTTGGTTTCCACGAGCTCGAGTTCTGCCTCCAGGGCGTCGCGCCGCGTCAGCAGGACTTCCATGTAGTCGGCCTCGGCCGACTGGTAGAGCAGGGTGGACATCTCGATGGCCGAGGTCAGCGCGCGCACCTGCTCGGAGATCTTCTCGTAGCGCTTCGCATAGTTCTGGATCGCGGCAAGCTGGGTGACGGTCTCGGTGTAGGCGCGCACGAGCGTGCGTTCGAAGTCGTAGACCGCCTCGATCTGCCGGGCGTTGGCCTGCTGGTACTCGGCCTTGATCGCCGCGCGGTTGAGCAGCGGCGCG
>JALSIN010000146.1 GCA_026989935.1 Polyangiaceae bacterium
CGCCGCCGCGCCCGTGGGGTTCGTCGTGGGGCTGTCGCCGGCCGAACCGTCGTCGGTGCCAGACCCGGCACCAGGTGCACAGCTGGTTGCAGACCTCCTTGCGGCCGCTTACGCGCGGGCCGAGGCGGAGTCGCGCATGATGCAGGCGCAGAAGCTGGAGGTGGTGGGGCGTTTGGCGGGTGGGGTGGCGCACGACTTCAACAACCTGCTCACGGCGATGCGTGCGCTCTCCGACGACCTTCGGCTGGAGCTTTCGAGCCGTCCGGGCACGGGGGAGACGATCGATCTGTTGGGAGCGGCCATCGACCGGGCCTCGCTGGTGACGGGGCAGCTCCTGGCGGTGAGCAAACGTCCCCGCGCGACGGGGGGGCCCTGCGACGTGGCGGCAGCCGTTCGCAGCATCGAGCCGCTGCTTTCCCGGATCCTCCCCGACGAGTGCCGCCTGGACCTGGAGGTCCCCGACGAGCCGATGTGGGCCCGGGTGGACATTGCGAGCCTCGAGCAGGTGCTCCTGAATCTGGTGGTCAACGCCTTCGAGGCGATGCCCGAGGGCGGACAGGTCACGGTTCGCGTCCATTCGGACGAGCACGCGGTGGAATTGGCGATCTCGGATACCGGCGTTGGGATGAGCGAGGCCGTGCGGGCGCGCCTGTTCGACCCTTTCTTCACCACCAAGCCCGACGGGACGGGCCTGGGCATGGCGGTCGTTCGCGACCTGACACGGCGTTACGGTGCGTTCGTGGACGTTGACTCGAAGGAGGGGGACGGTACGACGGTGCGGATCCGGTTCCACCGCTCGGCGCCGCGGGAAGTCTCCGGGCCGTCTCCAGCAGCCACGGCCGCGAATGAAGTGCTCGAAGGTCGGTCCGTCATCGTGGTCGAGGACAATGACCTGGTACGCACCGGGGTCGTGCGGATGCTCGAGTCGATGGGGGCGAAGGTCCGGGCCTTCGACGACGGGAGTGCCGCGCTGGCGGCCGTCGCACCCGAGGACGACGTGGACCTGGTGATCTCGGACCTGCACATGCCGGGGCTGTCCGGGGACGAACTCGCCTCCCGGATGCTTGCGCGGCTGCCGAAGGTCCGGGTGTTGATCACGAGTGGCGATCGCGCGCCAGTGGCCCGCGATGCCGCGGACCGACACCGGGTGGGGTTCATCGAAAAGCCCTTCGACCGGGTCGCCCTGGCGCGCGCCATACAGGATGTGTTCGAGGGGGCCGACGACGGCGCCACGGCGCCAGGCGGAAAGCGACGAACTTAAGGCGTGGCGCCGTCGAGTTCGGCGAGCTTGCGCTCGATCTCGGCGACCTGTTCGCGCGCGTGCTGGAGATTTCGTTCTACGATCGCACGCTGGCGTTCGTAGTTGGCCCGCGCCTGCGCCGGATCCTTCGCCTGTTCGATCTTGCCACGGCTCTTTTCGAGCCGGGTGAGGGCCTTTTCTCGGACCTGGAGGTCGGCCTTGGCGCGTTGGAGCGCGTTCTCGTACCAGGCGCGCTCTTCGGCCGGCGAATCGAATGACTCGGGAGGGCCTCGATCCGGCACGGTCTCCGACATGCCGGTGGGCATGTGCCGTAGAGCCTTGTTGATCCGGGGGCGGGGCGCGTCGGCGCGCGCGCCGTGCTCGGCCTTGTCTACCGCGCGCCTGGGGATCCCCCCGCGTACCGCACCGTCGCCGCCGGCGCGCGTGCCGGGTTCCGGGGAGGTCGCGCGCACGGGCGTGGGGTCGTCGCCCCCGGGAAAGAAGACCACGAGCGCCCCGACCGCGAGGATCCCGAGCCCCACCAGCAGTGCGGGCATGGTGCCACCTTCACGCTCCGGCGGTGTCGAGGACGGCTGCTCGGTCATGGCCCCGGCAGTATATCCTACGCGGGTGGCCGCGGAACCGGACCACGTGCTCGTCCACCTTCGGGTGGGCGAGGGGCACGCGAACCAGCGGCTCGACCGGTTCTTGAGCCTCGCCATCGGGCGTCTGTCGCGTGCGCGGGCGCAGCGGATCATCCGCGCGGGCGACGTGCGGGTCGGTGGCGGCACTTGCCGCGTGCGACCCGCGCTTCGGGTTCTCGCGGGGCAGGACGTCTTCGTGCGCAAACCCGCGGCGGCCGAGCCGCCGTGCCGCGAGGACGTCGGGATCCTGTACCGCGACACGAACCTGCTCGTGCTCGACAAGCCGGGGGACCTCGTGGTGCACCCTTCGGCCCGGTACGTCCGGAACACCGTAACGGGCCTGCTTACGCGATGGTGGGGGCCGGATCACGGGTGGGACGTGGTGCACCGGCTGGACCGGGAGACGTCGGGGGTGCTCGTGCTGGCGCGGCGGGGCGCGGCCCTGTCCGCCGTCAAGCGCGCCTATCAGCGGCGGCAGGTCCGCAAGACCTACCTCGCGGTGTGCCACGGCTCTCTTTCGGCGCCCCTCGACATCGACGTGCCCCTTGGGCCTGCGTCCTCGTCGGCCGTGCGGATCAAGATGGGGGTCTGTTCCGAGGGAGGACGGCCCGCCCGGACGCGTGTGCGCCCTCTTTCGCACGGTTGGTTTCGGGGGGCGCCCGTCACCCTCGTGCGTGCCCGTCCGGTCACGGGTCGGCAGCATCAGATCCGTGCCCACCTCGCGCACGTGGGGCATCCCATCGTGGGGGACAAACTCTACGGCTTCGACGAGGGCGTGTTCCTCGATCTGGCCGAAGGTCGCATCGACGCCGCCGTGGCGGCCGCGCGAGCCGGGTATGCGAGGCAGGCCCTGCACGCCGAGCGGATTGCGTTGCCACACCCGGAGGGCGGTCTCCTCGTGGTGACGGCGCCGTGGCCGGCTGACCTGGCGCCGCTTACGGCCTCGTTGCAGCAGGTGCGTCTGTCGGATCGCGGGGGCGTGCGACGATTTCACCCACGAGCGTCGTAAGGTGGATGGTGCGCCCGTCGCGGACCTCCACCTCGATCTGGGCGTGGGCCGCATCGGGCGCGAGTTCGATCATCTTGTCGGGCAGAAGGATCCGCGTGGCCGACGGCGGTCGCCGGGCGAGTCCCAACCGTGCGCGTCCTGCGGTCCACGACAGGGTACGAGGGCGTGCTTGTGCGGTTCCCGGCGGAGGTTCGACCGGGGCGTAGACCTGCGCCGGGTCGCGCAAGACGGCGTCGCGGTACCGCGCGTAGCGGATCCCTGCGACCACGGCGCCGGCTGTCGCGACCACGGCGACGCCGTAGACCAGCCGCCGCACGAGCCCCCCTTCCGCGTAGCCGTGCAGGACGGACGGGGGCGGCGCCTCGGCCGAGCGACCGGACTCCCAGGCGTTCATCGGTTCTGTTCGTCGAGCAGGCGCGCACCCTCCATCAAAAGGTGCGTGGTGGACGACTGGACGGTGTCTTCCATGTCCACCTCCATGGCCGCGAAGCTGAAGGTGCCCTTCGTCCAGCCGATCATGTGGTAGACGCTCTGCCGCCCGTCGAGATCTTCTTTCTGATCGACCGTGGCGTGGATGACCTGTCCCTTGCGCAGGAAGATCCGACCGGTTTGCTCGGTGTCCGCGTCGGCCAGCGCGAGGACGCCGTCCTTGCGCTCCATCTCCATCATCACGAGTAGGCTGGACAGGCCGAGTTGCTCGAGGCGACCGTGCAGCGCAGTGGTCCGCCGGCGGCCCGCCGTGGTGGAGGTCGAGGCGGATGACGGCGCCGTGGCCTCGCCCGAGGCTCGTGCCGGTCCGGAACCGCTGGTCGGCGGGGTCGGCTGGGGGGCGTTCGGACGGCCAGGGGGATGCTGGGTCGGCTGGGTGTTTGGCGCCGGGGGGGCCGACGGGTAGCCCGTCTGGGGCGGGTACCCTTGCGGTGGATAGCCCTGGGGTGGGTACCCTTGCGGCGGGTACCCTTGCGGTGGATAGCCCTGGGGTGGGTACCCTTGCGGCGGGTACCCTTGCGGCGGA
>JALSIN010000147.1 GCA_026989935.1 Polyangiaceae bacterium
GCTGCGACGACGGCAACGACATCGACGACGACGCGTGCTCGAACGACTGCAAGCTGGCGAGTTGCGGGGACGGCAAGGTGGATCCGGGGGAGGCGTGCGACGACGGCAACGACGTCGAGGACGATGGTTGCACGAACGCGTGCACGTTGCCGGCCTGTGGGGACGGGATCGTGCAGGCCGGAGAAGCATGCGACGACGGCAACGCGCTCAACGGCGACGCCTGCGTCGAGGGGTGCAAGGCGGCCACCTGCGGCGATGGGTTCGTCTGGCAGGGGCAGGAACAGTGCGACGACGGGAACACGGATGACGACGACGCGTGTTCGAGCAACTGCACCATCGTCACCTGCGGGGATGGCGTCGTGCAGATGGACGCGGGCGAGCAGTGCGACGACGGCAACGACATCGACGACGACGGCTGCACGAACGCGTGCACGCTGCCGGCGTGCGGGGACGGGATCGTGCAGGCCGGTGAGGAATGCGACGACGGCAACCAGATCGATTTCGACGGCTGTACGAACGGGTGCACGCTGCCGGCGTGCGGGGACGGGATCGTGCAGGCCGGCGAGGCGTGCGACGACGGCAACCAGGAGGACTACGACGGCTGCAATGCGAGCTGCGTCGTCGAGCCTTATTGCTGGGACCTGCCGGACAACTGCCCGTCGGGCAAGACGAAGTGGTGCAGAATGTCCAAGTGCCTCAATGTCTCTGTGACGGACGCGACACTCGCTTGCGAGATCTGCAACGGTGGGTCGGGCACCTGCACGACGAACAACTCGTCCTGCGGAGGCATCGGAGGCAACCTCATTGGTTTCACGCTCAACGGTGGAGATGCCTGCGCGGCGACATTCGTGTCCTCTTCGACGATGTGCGGCAGCGTACAGCCCGGCGACACGTGGGTGTCGTCGGGCTGCGCAAACCCGCCGTCGCTTCCGAAGTGGTGTAGCTGAGGCTTGGTGCGCGAACTCGCCCGTCGGCGACACGGAAATCGGGGCGTCGGCCTCGAACGCATGATAAATGGCAGCATGGATCTCCTGTACCGGCTGCCGGAGTCCGAAGGCGTCACCAGGGTCGCGGGGGATGGACGCCGATGGGGGTGGAATCCGATCGGAGGCTTGGATAGACTACATGCGTCATGTATTCAGTAACGTCTGACCTCGTTGTCCCATTTTGTTTGACCCTCGCGTTGCTCATCGGATGCGGGGGAGGAAACGGGGGGGCGACTTCCTCGACTTCCGCGACGGGCACGACGGGAACGACGGGCACCACGGGAATCACGGGCACCACGGCGGCGACGGCCTCGGAGACCGGGGATGACTGCTTGCCGGGCTCCGAGGGGTGTCCTTGTGCGTCCGGCGGGCAGTGTGCCGAAGGGTTGTCGTGTGTCCAGGGGGAGTGCGTCCAGGGGGTTTGTGGCGACGGCGTGGTCAACGGGACCGAGGAGTGTGACAATGGGGCCGCGAACGCCGACGACGCCGTGTGCAAGTCGGACTGCACGGCCCAGGTGTGCGGGGACGGCTTCGTGGGACCCGGCGAAGGCTGTGACGACGGCAACGACATCGACGACGACGCGTGTACGAACGACTGCAAGCTGGCGAGTTGCGGGGACGGCAAGGTAGACCCCGGGGAGGCGTGCGACGACGGCAATGACATCGACGACGATGGCTGTTCGAACGCGTGCACGCTGCCGGTGTGTGGAGACGGGATCGTGCAGGCTGGTGAGGAATGCGACGACGGCAACGGGGCCAACGACGACGCATGCGTCGAGGGGTGCAAGGCGGCCACCTGCGGGGATGGCTATGTGTGGCAGGGGCAGGAGCAGTGCGACGACGGTAACAACAACAACGATGACACCTGCACGAACGACTGCATCATTGCGTCCTGTGGGGACGGCGTCGTGCAGATGGACGCGGGCGAGCAGTGCGACGACGGCAACGACATCGACGACGACGGCTGCACGAACGCGTGCACGTTGCCGGCGTGCGGGGACGGGATCGTGCAGGCCGGCGAGGCCTGCGACGACGGCAACGACATCGACGACGACGGCTGCACGAACGCGTGCACGTTGCCGGCGTGCGGGGACGGGATCGTGCAGGCCGGCGAGGCCTGCGACGACGGCAACGACGTGAACGACGACGGCTGCACGAACGCGTGCACGTTGCCGGCGTGTGGGGATGGGATCGTGCAGGCTGGCGAGGAGTGCGACGACGGCAACGGCATCAACGGCGACGCGTGTGTCGAGGGTTGCAAGGTGGCGACCTGTGGGGACGGCTACGTGTGGCAGGGACAGGAGGAATGCGACGACGGCAACGGCATCGAAAACGATGGTTGTACGAACGCGTGCACGCTACCGGTGTGTGGGGACGGGATCGTGCAGGCCGGCGAGGAGTGCGACGACGGCAACGGGATCAACGACGATACTTGCACGAACGCGTGTACGTTGCCGGTGTGTGGGGACGGGATCGTGCAAGCGGGCGAGGTGTGCGACGACGGCAATCAGGAGGATTACGATGGCTGTCGTGGGGACTGCCTTGTCGTCGAGCCTTTCTGCGAGGACCTGCCCGACAACTGTCCGTCGGGGAAGACGAAGTGGTGCAGGATTGTCCCGTGCATCAAGACTCTCGACAGCGACGCGAAGTTCGCCTGTGAGATCTGCAACGGAGGATCGGGGACCTGTGCGGTGGCGGCCGGATCCTGCGCAACCCCCGGGGTCTTGTATTCTGGTTACAAACAACAAGGTGGAGATGCTTGCGCGCCGATCTTCGTGTACTCTGCACCAGGATCGTGCGTCACGGAGGCGCCTGGCGAAACTGCGGTGTTGTCGAGCTGTGCGAACCCGCCGTCGCTGCCGAACTGGTGTAACTGAGGGCCAGTGCATCGATCGTGCGTACCGACGAAGCCGCGGCCCATGCGCTACGTACATGCGCGTAGGCCAAGTGGTCGGCGCGAACGAAGCGGTGGCAGGCCGAACCCATGGGGCATGATGACGAAAAGAAACCGTATCCCTGTTCCTTCGTCCCTCCCTGGGGCGGGGCGTCGCGCCGGCGGCGGACGCCTTCGGCGGCTCGTGTGCGGGCTTGCCTTCGTCCTGCCCGTGGGGTTGCTCGGGTGTGACGCGTCCGAGGGGGCCGGTGGCGGGTCCGACGGCATGAAGGGCACGACGGGCGGGTCGTCCGGTGGGACGGGCACGACCATGGAGCCCTGCGAGCTTCCCCAGGACGAAGCGGCGCCCGCCACCGGCGCCACGATCACGATCCGCAACGAGACCAGCGTGGTGCAATACGTCCTGCCGAACATCGGAAGCTGCGAGTCGCAGCAACTCGTGCTCGGCGTGGACGGGCTCGGAACGAACCTCCCGTACGAGGGCCAGCCCATCGACGGGTGTCGCAGCCCGAGCCTGTGCAACATCGGCTGCTCCGACGGCAGCTACCCGGGCATCGCGCTGGCGCCGGGTGCCAGCACGGAGGTGCCGTGGGACGGCCGGGTGTGGATCGAGGACCCGATCCCCGCGGCGTGTGGGGACGAGGATGTGTGCGGTCCCGACGCACCCGTCGGATCGAGCGCGCCGTTTCGCTGCCGCAGGGCCACGTCCGTCCAGGGCATGGGGTTTACGGTCACCGCGCGAATCACGAGCCAGTGTGACCCGAACGACACCGCCATCGTCGAGTGCGACTGTCCGTCGGGTGCCTGTCCGATCTCCGTCTACGACTTGGAGGCGCCGACCCCCGAGCGGCAGGTCTCCGCTTCGGGCACCTTCCCCGAGGACGTGGTGATCGTCATCGACTGAGCGCGGGTGAACCGGTCCGGCCGCGAGCCAGGGCGGCCAGCGGGCGCCTCGGAGGCCGGGACGGTTGGGCGGGCCTGGCGACGCGGGGCACGGCGGCCTTTGCCCTCGCGCCGCCCGGTTCCTCCGTCGCCCGCGGCTGCAAGCCCCGCAAGGAGGGGGCGCGTCACGGTGGGCGCATGCGGGCGGCGTCGCGTGGAGGCGCCGGGGTGCCTCGGGGCCGGGCGGGCAGGTCGGGGCCCTGTCGCGGTTCGGCTGCGAAGCGTGAAGGGCCCCGGCGGGAGGCTACTTGTCCTTCTTCGGCGCGGCCTTCGTGGGCGTGGGCTTGCCCGCGTTGGCGGTCGGCTTGGTGGAGTCGGCGGCGCCCGGCTTGGGGGTCGCACCGTCGGCGCCTGCGGCGGTGGGCTTGCCGCTGGCGTCGAGCTTGCCGCCCGCGGCCTTGGCGCCTTCGGCCTTGGCGTCGGCCTTGGCGTCGGTCTTGGCGTCGGCCTTCGCGTCCGCGCCGCCGATCTCGTCGGCGGGGTTGCCCTTGCCGTCGTAGCAGCACAGCACGCCGCCGTTGCGCTCGCTCGTGACGGCGCCGCAGCCCTCGCTCGTGCCGCGGGAGATCTTCGTCTTGTCTTTCCACACGCCGTCCTTGCAGGCGCCGTACTGGCAGTCGTTGCCGCAGCACACCGGCTCGGACCCCAAACCGGCCTGGACGCACGGAAGCTTCGTGGCCGCCGTGATCCGCGGGCAGGGATCGATCTCGTCGGTCGGGGAGTGGCTCATGCCCGCGTTGAAGCGGCCGGGGCCGGCGTTGTGGCACAGGTCCGCGCTGGCTCGCTCCCGCACCTCGCGGGGGTTGCCGTCCGCGCCGCACACGTGCCAGCCCGGCGCGCACACGTCCGCCGGGACGGCGCACTTGTCCCCGTCGTCCCCACACGCCTTGCCCGTGGGAGGATCGGTCAGGCTCTTGCTGCCGTCCCACGTGCCCATGCAGCCGGCGATCCGCGGGGCCTTCTTCAGGTCCGCGAACCCCTCACGCTGCCCATCGGCGCAACCGATGATGCGGGGGTCGCCTTTTTCGCTCTCGACGAACTTGACCGCCGTGACCGGTGGCGGCCGGTCGCCGTCGAAATACTCCCCCTCGTACGGACCCGAGCCGCAGGTGCAGGCGGCCGGCAGGAGGACGGATGCGAGCAGTCCGGTACGCAGTGCGAATCGTAGAGCCATGGCGGCCGGAGCATACGCGGGGAGGGCCCCACTTTGCCACCCCCTGGGAACGGTCCGTCGCTGCGGCGCAATCGTTTCGTCTCGTGCCGCCCCGCTGGTGCAGTCGCGGGCGGCCCTCGGGGCCCCGGTCGCGCCCCCGGCCGGTCGCCGACCGACTACGCGCCGCCCGCCCCCGGGTCCTTCGGCTCGCGGGCCCGGGACCCCGGCGCCCCGCCGGGCGCGAGGGCGGTCGAGGGCTCCGCAGACTGCGCCTGGCCCTTCGAGACCACGTAGGCGATCCCCACGCTCAGGAAGAAAAGGGCCGTCATGGGCAGTGCCATGAACATGAGCGTGATCGGGTCGGGCGGCGTGAGGAAGGCCGAGACCACGAAGATGATCAGCACCGCCACCTTCCAGAAGCGAAGCAAGGTGCGATGTGTGACGAGCCCTACCTTCGCCAGGAAAAAGACGGCCAGCGGCATCTCGAACATCACGCCGAAGCCGAGCAAGAGCTTCGTCGTGTAGGTCGTGTAGTCCGGAAAGGTGTACTGCGGCACCACCAGCACACCCGAGGTGTCGGCCTCTTCGAGGGGGTACTCCAGGAACCATTGGGTCGCGAACGGAAGAACCATCTCGTAGCAAAAGGCCGCGCCCAGGGCGAACATCACGGCGCTGGTGGCGACGAAGGGGATCACGAGGCGTTTTTCGCTGGGGTAGAGGCCCGGCGCCACGAACATCCAGAACTGGTAGAAGACCACCGGGCCCGCCAGGAACAGCGCCGCCGTCACCGCGATGCGCACCTGCGTCAAGAAGGCGTCGAGCACGCCGAGCGTCTGGAGCTTCGGCGGGCCCGAAAGCTTGCCCTCGGCGACCAGCGCCTGCCAGGCGTCGAACAGCGGCGCGTGGATGATCGCCTGCAACTCCATCCGGAAGACCCACGCCACGACGAAGGCCGCCGCCACCCCGAGCGTGGCCCGAATGAGGCGCGTGCGCAGCTCCGCCAGGTGCTCGAAGAACGACATGGGGCGATCGCCCTCCGGGCCCTCCGTCAGCCAGCCGGGCTCGGCGGCCGAGGCGCCCGGATCGGGCGGTGCGTCGGGGGAAGGCGTCGTCATGGCGGCCTGCTAGGCGGCCCCGGCGCCCGCCGCCGGGTCCTTCGCGGGGGGTGGGGCGGGTGCCTTCACCGGGGCTCGGGATGGGGTCGCCGGCGCCACCGCGGCGACCGTGCCGGACGGTCGCAGCGCCTCGTCCGCGAAGCCGCCGGCCGGATCGTCTGCCGTCGCGGTCGCCGCGGAGGCCTGCTCGTGCGGCGCCGAGGCGCCCCCGCCGGTGGCCGCGCCGCGCTGGCGTCGGGCCGCCTCGTCCTCGAGGGCCGCCGCGTGCGTCCTGATCGTCTCGGCCTCGTTGCGTCGCACGGCCGCCGCCAGCTTCGCCTCCGCCTCGCGCACCTGCATCCGCGCCTTGACGAGTTCCTCCCGGGCGGCCTGCTCGGCCGCCAGCAGGTCGCTGCGGGCCTCGTCGAGCACGTCGCGCACCTCCCGCAGGTCTTCGTCTTGCATGATCGCGTCGCGGAATTCGTCGGCGGTCCGACGCACCGAGGCCCAGAAGCGGGCGATCCCCCGCAGCACACCCGGAAGCTCCTTCGGCGAGAAGAGCATGAGCCCCACGGCGAGGATGATCAGCATCTCGTAGGTGCCGATGCCGAACACGCCGCTAACCGTAGCAGGCACCGCCGAACCCCACCACCGGCCGCCGGTCGCCGAGCCCGGTCATCGCGGCGCGAAGTCCGCCCGAAGCTGCTGCCGCAGCCGCGCGATCCGGTCGCGCTGCCGCTCGGCCAGCGCCAGCACCGACCGCAGGTCTTCGAGCACCACGTCCGCGCTGGCCGTCTGGCTGCGGTGGCTGTCCCGAAGCTGCGTGATCATCTCGCTGATCGTCTCGATGGCCTGGGTGATCTGACGGCTGCCCCGGGTCTGCTCCTGCGTCGAACGCTCCACGTGCCGCGTGATCGACTTCATCTTCTCCGCCGAGCGCATGATCTGCTCGGCGCCGCGGGCCTGCTCCACCGTGGCCGTCGCCACCTGCTGCACGGTCGTCGCCACCATGTGGATCGCGCTCGTGACCTGCTTGGAGCTTCGTGTCTGCTCCACCGTGGCCCGGGCGATCTCGCGGACCATCTGGGTGGAGTGCCGCGCGGCCTCCGAGATCCGTCGCAGGGCGTCTTCGGCCTGGTGCGACACGCGCACGCCGTCGTCCACGCTCTTGCTCGACCGCCGCACGGCCTCGACCGCGTTGCGGCTTTCGGTCTGGATCGCCTTGATGATGTCGGCGATCTCGCGCGTGCTCGCCGCCGAGCGCTCCGCCAGGTCCTTGATCTCGTCGGCGACCACCGCAAAGCCCTTGCCGTGCTCGCCGGCCTGCGCGGCGATGATCGCGGCGTTGAGCGCCAGCAGGTTCGTCTGCTCGGCCACGTCGTCGATGACGCTGAGGATCTTCCCGATCTCCCCGATGCGCTCCCCCAGCCGGGCGATGACATCGGTGGCCTCGCCCGCCGAGGCCCGGATCTGGTTGATCGCCTCGACCGTCTGGTTGATCGCGTCCACGCCCCCCTCCGCCGCCCACACCACCTCCTCCGAAAGCTGGGCCGTCTCGTTGGCGTTGTTCTCCACCTGCTGGATCGAGATGTCGATCTCGTTCATGGCCGAGGAGGTCTCCTCGGCGGTGGTGGACAGCGCCTCGATGTTCTTGGCCACCTCCTTGACCGAAAAGGTCATCTCCTCGATGGACGTGGCCGTCTGCTGCACGGCGGCGGCCAGGTTGAACATGCTCTCGGCCACCTCGTCGTTCGCCGCCGCCATCTCCAGGATCGCGCTCGAGCTTTCCTCGGCGTTGTTGGCCAGAAGGTCCACGTTGTCCGCCACGCTCTTGAGGCCGCTGTTCATCTCTGCCAGGCGGCCGACCGTGCGCTGGACCTGTTCGCCGATCTGGGAGAACTCGCCGAGGGTCTCCTCGAGCAGCGCGGCCACCTCCTCCAGGATGGATCCGACGGCGGGCGCCTCCTGGCCGGCCCGCGCGATCGCCGTGGTGTGCAGCCGGTCGATCTCGGTGCGGGCGGCGTCGAGCTGTTCGGCCAGGTCGTCGCGCTCCTTGGCCTTCTGCGCCAGGGTCTGCGTCTCCTCCCGGGCGGCTTCGAGCGCGCGCAGCTCGGTGGAGAGATCTTCGGCGCGCTGGTCGGCGGCGGCGAGCGCCTCGGCCAGCCGATCGCCGCGGCCCGCCAGGTACAGCCCCGAAAGCCCCGCCCCCGCCGACAGGAGCGCGGCCACGACCGGCGGCACGGAGGGGACGAAGACCAGCGCGGCGCCGGCGGCCCCCAGGCCGAGCGGCAGCCACGAGGGGATCGGAGAGGTCGCGGGCGGCCGGTCCAAGGCCCGGCGATCATAGGACGGCCGGCGCCGTCCTACCAGCGCGGGGCCCGAATGCGGTCGTGGGCGGGGGCCTCGCATGGTCGCCGGCCGCTGCAGGGGCCCCCGGACGGCGGGCCCGCGCCCGGGCACGGCGGCACCGGGACGCACCTGGGCCCCCTTCGGGCTCGCGCTGGGTCCGGCGTGGCCGCTAGAGGCCCGCCGCGACGGCCGGCAGGAGCGTGGCGCCGGCCGCCGCCAGCACCGCGACCGCCACGAGGTCCAGCACGATCCCGAAGCGGAGCATCTGGGGGAACGACACCAGGCCGCTGCCGTAGACCATGGCGTTGGGCGGCGTGGCGACCGGCAGCATGAAGGCGCAGCTCGCCGCGAGGGTCACGGCCAGCACCGTCGGGACGGCGGGCAGGTGCGCCGTGACGGCGATCCCCAGCACGACCGGCAGCATCATGGCCGTGGTGGCCGTGTTGCTCGTCACCTCGGTCAGGTAGACCACCAGGACCACCGCGGCCACCAGGAGTCCGACCGGCGCCGTCGCCACGGGGCCCGCCGCCGCGATGGCGGCCTCGCCGACGGCCCGGGCGAGCCCCGTCTTCATGGCCAAATCGCCCAGGCACAGGCCGCCGCCGAGCAGCAGCAGCGTGCCCCAGTCGATGCGGGCGGCCCGGTCCCACGTCAGCAGCGGGCCCTCGCGGCCCCCGCCGGCCGGCACGAAGAACAGACAAAGCGCCGCCAGCACGGCCACCACGCCCTCGTCGAGGTGGGCGCGGGCGGCGAGCGTGACGGGGTGGGCCGGGCCGAGCATGATGCGGGCGGCGGCCGGCGCGAGCCACCCGGCCACCGCGAGCCCGAAGATCGCCACGGCGCGCCGTTCGGCCGGACGCATGGGGCCGAGCTGGGCCAGCTCCCGCGCCACCGCGGCGCGCAGCCCGGCCACCTTTGCGACGGGCGGGGGGGCCCGTCGCAGCACGAGCAGGAGCTGGGCGGCGAACAACGCCAGGGCGACGGGCAGCGCGAAGGCCATCCACTGCAGGAAGTCCACGTAGACCCCCAGCTCGTCGCGCAGGATCCCCAGGGCCACGAGGTTCGGACCGGTGCCCACGGGCGTGGCCATGCCCCCGAGCGAGGCCGCGTAGGCCACCGTGATCGCGGCGGCCGACAGGAACGTGCGGTTGCGGCGGGCGAGGGCGGCGTCGTCCGGCAGGGCGCGGGTGACCGTGGCGGCGAAGCCCCCGAGAACGGGGAGCATCACCGCCGTGGTGGCCGTGTTGGAGATCCACATGGAGGCCGCGAAGGCCAGCGCCGCCAGGGCGACGACGGCACGCGCGGGGCGGTCGGCCACGAACCGGCGGGAGACGATGAACAGGGCGACGCGGCGGTCCACCCCCTGGGCGGCCAGGGCCTCGGCGAGCACGAAGCCGCCCAGGAACAGGAAGATCAAGGGGTGCGCCATGGCGGCGAAGGCCTGCTTGGCCGGCGCGACCCCGGCGAGGGCGGCGAGCGCCGGTGCGGCCACGGCGGTGACGGGCAGCGGCAGGGCCTCGGTGACCCACGCCACGACCACGAACACCGCCACCGCGGCCAGGCGGTGGGCCTCGGGCGACGGCAGGGAAAGGTCGGCCAGGGCCGTCAGGGCAGCCAGGGCCGGCGCCGCCACGAGCCCCACCCGCGCGCGTCGCCGCTGGAAGCGGGCCTCGGCTTCGGAGACCTTGGGAGCGACCGCCATGGCCGCCGCGACGCTACCGCGCCCCGGCCCGGGCGCAAGGCCGAAGGGCGCCGTGGACCTTCACGGCGGGGCGGGGGCCCGCCCGGTGCGCCCGGCACGACTCGAACGTGCGACCCTCAGGTTCGAAGCCTGATGCTCTATCCGACTGAGCTACGGACGCGAAGCGCGAGCGAACGATAGGCGAGCCGGCGGGGGGCCGGCAACCCCTCGGGGCGAAAAAAGCGGCGGCGGCGGCGGCGGCGTGCACTATAAGGAAGATCGCCCCATGCCCGACGAGTCCGACTTCGACCCCATGTTCGGTGACCCCAGCCTCTGGCCGCGCGCGAGCGCGGGCTTCGCCAAGGGGAACCTGGTGGCCGCCCGGCACCGCTACGTGGTCACCCACTGGGGCGAAGGTGTCCTCGCGGATCTGGCCGGGCGACTCGACGACGAGGCCGGCCGCCTCCTGCGGCGGCCGCCGCTGCCCATGGGATGGCACCGGATTTCGACCCTCGCCCGCATCGACCAGGCCCTCTTTCGGGGCCCGATGGGCGGGGACATGGCCGCCATGCGGGCCTTCGGCTTCGAGATCGCCGACTACGACCTGTCCACCCTGTACAAGATCCTGTTCAAGGTGGGGTCGCCCGGCTTCATCGCGGGTCGTCTGGGGGTCGCTTACGGCACCTACCTGCGCGAAGCGGGCACCATGCGCGTCGAGGTGTCCGGCCACGCGGGCCGGGCCGAGGTGACCGGGGGCGTCGTGCCCATGTACCTGTGCGCCGCCGGGATCACCGGGTGGATCGAGGCGGCCCTGGCGCGGTCGGGGGCGAAGGAAAGCCGCATCGAACACACCGCCTGCCAGCATCGCGGCGGGTCGGCCTGCGTGTGGGAGCTGTCCTGGCGGTGATCCTCGGCGAAACCAACGTAGCACGAAGACGCTACGGTGACAAAGCGCGATTTGCGCAGCGTTAGGCTGGCCCGCCATGGCCGTCGCCACCTTCTTCGCCGTCCACTGGGTCGGCAGCGTGTTCTGCCAGACCTTCTTCCTGCATCGCTACGGGGCCCACCGGATGTTCGAGATGCGCAAGGGCTGGGAGCGGTTCTTCCACCTGATGACGTTCCTGTTCCAGGGGTCGAGCTACCTGGACCCGCGCGCCTACGCGATCTTGCACCGGGAGCACCACGCCTTCAGCGACACGGAGCGGGATCCCCACGCCCCCAAGTTCTTCCGCACGCCGTTTTCCATGATGTGGGCCACGAAGGTGCGCTACGAGGGGTATGCCGCCCGCCGCGTCGAACCGGAGCCGCGGTTCGACGGCGGCGTCCCCGAGTGGCCCGCCCTCGATCGGCTGGCGCAGCGCTGGTCCACGAGGCTGGCCTTCGTTGCGGCCTACGTCGGCTTCTACGCCGCCTTCGCCACCGAGGCGTGGATGTGGGCCCTGTTGCCGGTGCACTTCGTGATGGGCCCGGTCCACGGCGCCATCGTCAACTGGGCCGGCCACAAGTACGGCTACCGCAACTACGACTCCGACGACGAGTCGCGCAACACCCTGCCCGTGGACTTCTTGACCATGGGCGAGCTGTTCCAGAACAACCACCACCGCTACGGGCAGGCGCCGAACTTCGCGGCGCGGTGGTGGGAGATCGATCCATGCTACCAGGTGATCCGCCTGCTCGCGCGCCTTCGCGTCGTCCGCCTGCCCGCGAACGTGCAACGCATGCGCTGGCCCGAGGTCACCTCCGCCCCGGCCGGCGCCGCGGCGCCGCGCCGGGCCGCGTAGCCGGTGGGCGGCCGGGGCGAAGGCGCCGGGCCGCCTGCTATCCTCGACCCCGTGCCCCCCTCGGACACCGCCTTCATGGCGCGGGCCCTCGAGCTCGCCGAGCGCGCCGCCGGATGGGGGGACGTGCCCGTGGGGGCGGTCGTCGTCCAGGAGGGCCGGATCGTCGGGGAGGGCGCGAACGTCCGCGAGCGCGACGCCGACCCCGTGGGCCACGCCGAGGTCGTCGCGTTGCGGGCGGCTTGCCGCGCCGCCGGGCGGTGGCGGGTCGATGGGGCCACCGTGTACGTGACGCTCGAGCCGTGCGTGATGTGTGCCGGAGCCCTGGTCAACGCCCGGGTGGCGCGGCTGGTCTACGGAGCCGCGGATCCCAAGGGCGGCGCGGTGCGGTCGGCGTTCGGGATCTGCGACGATCCCAGGCTCAACCACCGTCTGGAGATCGTCGGCGGGGTGCTGGCCGAACCGTGCGGCGCCGTGCTGTCGGCGTTCTTCCGGGCCGCCCGCATGCGGCGGCGGGCGGGGGGGGCGTGAAGGCACCGGACCCGTCCCCCGTGCTGCAGCGCCTCGCGCAGGAGCGGCTGGCCCTCGACGAGACGCCGCCGGGCCGCACGGCCTTCCTGTCCCACCTGGGCGCCGCCCTGCCGCTGCGCCCCGGGCCGTGGATCGGCCACCGCGATCTCCTGTACGCCCTGGCGCTCGCGAACCTCTCCCCGGCCCAGCGCGAGAGCCTCGCGCGGGCGATCCTCGTCGAGCACGATCGGCCCTTCGGGGTGGGCCGCCTGCGGCTTCGCACGGCGCCGTCGGGTCTGCCGCTGGGCGGCGCGCTGCTGTGGATGGCGCCGCGCGGCTCGTCCGAACGGATCCTGTACGCCTGGGGCCTGGGACCGGGGGCGAAGCCCCTTACGGTCTCGTGGCTCCTGCTGCGGGCGCACCCGTCCTTCGGCCTGGCCGACCCGCCGCCTGCGCTGGACCCGAAGGCGGTGGCGACCGCCGCCGCCCTCGGAGACGTGCTGGTCGCCGTGGATGGGGCCGTCACGGCCAAGCTCGTGGCGGACCGCCTCCGCCCCGTGGTCCCCGTGGCGGCGCACCCGCGCTTCGCCCCCCACCTCGACGGCCTGGACCCGGCGGCGCAGGTCCTCGTCTGGCCCCACGACGCCCTCGGCAGCCGCGCCCTGTCCCGCCGGTCTCTCGTGGCGATCCTGCTGGTGGACGCGCCGGAGGCGGTGCGGTCCCAGGCGACCCTGCACGCCGCCGCCCGCCACCCCGTTCCGGAGGTCGTCCCCGTCGGCGGCCCCGGCCGCCTCGACCGCGCGGGGCTCCTGCGCTTCGTCGATGCCTGTGGGCGTCCGGCGGTGTGCCTGCGCGGTGACCCGGCGAGCGTCGCGGGCGCCGCCGCGTGCCTGCGCGGCGCGGGCGTGGCCACCGCCACCCTCGGGGAGGCCGCCCAGCTCCGCCTCCTGTAGCGGCCCCGGCCCCGCTACGCGCGCGGTCTCGGGGGGCGGCCGGCCGCGGCGGCCGTGGCGGCGGCCGCGGTGGCGAGCACGGCGAGGACGAAGGGGCCCAGCGCGGCGGCCCGGCGCGGAAGGTCCAGGGTGTCCACGACGATGGCGTCGGGGGGATCCTCGCCGGACACGTCGGCGAGCAGGGGAAGGACCGAGGGGGGTGGGAGGACGACCTTGCCGCGCACCACCCGGCGCGTGGGGTCGGCCGGCAGGGCGCCCGGGGGCAGGCGGGCGAGCACGATGACCGGCGGGTTCGGCTGCACCGGATCGGCCGTGGCCGTCACGACGGCGACGACGGCCTCGGGTGGGCGGGCCTGGTCGGGGATCGCGTCGGGCGGCACGTCGTATTCGGCCAGGTGGATCGAAGGTTGGATGAAGCCCTCGACGGCCAGGTAGGACGGCAGGGGGCGTGGCACCGCGCCGGTGGCCAGGTCCACGACCGGCAACGCCTCGGCGTTTCGTGCAGCCGTGAGCGTCAACGTCGCCTGCCAGCCGGCGTAGGCGGCCGCGGTCGCGGCGATCCCGGCGAGCAGCGTGGTCGGGGCGAGCCGCCGCCGGCGCAGGACGAGGCCGGCGACGACGGCGATCCCGGCCGCGGCGGGGACGAACCCCTGGGCGCGGGCGGGCAGCCGGGGCGCGGCCGCCACGGCCACGGCGACGGCGATCGTGACGAACGCGGCCGACGGCCACCACGGACCCGTGGGCCGGGTTCCGGGGTGAGGCGGGCGCCGAGCCATGCTCCGGCCGGGGAGCGTAGCGGCTTCGGGCCACCGTGGACAGGCGAGCGGCGTGCTACGATCGGGCCCCGTGTCGCGCCGGCGTCTTCTCGGCCTCCTGGCCGCCGCGTCCGTGGCCGCCTGCGCGCCGGGCCGGGGCACGCCCGGCTGGCTGCCGGGCGATGCACCCCACGTGCGCTGCGTGGTGGCGGGCCCCCACCGGATCCAGCCGATCTTCGCGGAGGTGCCGGCGCCGCCCCTGCCGACCGGCCTCTACGCCCGCGGCATGGACCCGATGGCGCTGGCGAGCCTCGGGTACACGCGCGACCACGTGGTGTGTGCAGCCGTCTACCCGGCGCCGGCGGACACCGGCGACGACCCGGAGGCCGTGGAGGTGCTGGCGGCGGCGCACGACGAGGCGTCGCGCCGCGTGGCCGCCGGGCCCCAGGGGGCCTGTGCGTGTGACGCGGCCCGCAGGCTCGGGGTGGACGCCCTGGTGGCCGGCTGCGAGCGGCGGCCGGTCGCCCCGCGGTGTGCGGGCGACGAGGCGTCGCTTGCGGCGCTGCGCGCCTTCGAGGCGGACCTTTCGCGGCGTGTGGCCGGGGTGACGATCCCCTGGGTCCACGTGCGCATGGCCGGGCGTACGGACCGGCCCGGATGGTTCGCCCGCCACGCCACGAAGCTGCTGGCGCGGCACCCCGGCCCCTCGGACGTGTTCTTGCCGGGGCAGGCCCTCGGGGACGACCTGGCGCTGGCGTTCGTCCGCAACGCCCTCGCCGCCGAGGGCGTCGTGGCGGTGGTGCGGCAGGATCTCGGGCGCGCCTTCCTCGTGGTGCGCGAGCTGGACGGGGTCCTGCTCCTGGATCACTTCGCCTACCCGACGCTGCCCGCCCGCCGCCGTGGGCTCGTACGGCTCTGGGAGCGCGAGAACCCCCAGGTGCTGGCGCGGGCGCTCGGCCGTCCGACCGAGGGTCTCGTCTACGACCACGACCCGCGTACGGCCAGCGTGTTCGTGGTGGACGTGCCGCGCCTGTCCGAGCTCGACCGGCACCTGGCCGCGGCCTACGGCCTCGAAGGGCGGGCGTCCGCGGCCCGCGCCGTGGTGGACGATCGGCCCGAGCCCCTGTCGGACCGGGTCGTCGTCCTCGCCCCGTTCGGCCGGGACGGCAACGAACTGCGCGCCCGCATGACGCTGTCGGAGGCGGGGCGCGTGTGGGCCCAGACGTTGCCGGAGGGGCCGGCGAGCCCCACCCTGACCGAGCTGGGGATGCCCCCGGTGCTCGTGCGCCCGCCCGACGGGGTGTCGTTCGTGTTCACCGGGACGTGTGCGGAGGCCTGGTACGCCCACGGTCCCAAGCTCGCGGGCCCACTGCTGGCCGCGCTCGAACGCGGCGCGCCGGGGGCGGTGGGCGGCACCTTCGACGAGCTCCACATCGAGCTGTCGGCACCGCCTTCGTCGTGGCAGCCCTGCGACGATCGGACCGGTCGGCTGCTTGCGCGGCTTTCGGCGCGTCCCCACCGGCTCGAGGCCTCGTTCGACCCGCCGCGGGCCCACCTGGACGTGGTGTTGCGGCCGGCCGAGTGACGGCCCGTTCCGTGCGGCCGCGCCGCACCGCTTTGCACGGCTGCGCCAGGGCCGGTAGGATCGAGTCCCCCCATGGATGGGCGCACCGTAGGAAGCGTCTTGGCGCGCGTCTTCCTGCCGCCGGTCGGCATCGAGGATCCGAACCGGCGGCGGGTGGCCGTACTGACCCACTGGGTGCTGTTCGTGTGCGAGGTGACGATGGTGGTGTTCCTCGTCGTCGGCCGGCTCGAGCCCCATTCGCCGCTGCACAACGGAATGACGATCTCGACGCTCGCGGGCTTCTTGGCGCTCCACGCCCTCTTGCACCGGGGCGCCGTCGGGGTGGCGAGCGCGGGGGTCGTGGCGTTCGGGTGGTCCGCCACCGTGTTCTCCGCCGCGGTCTCCGGCGGCCCGACGAGCCCGGCCCTCGGGGGGTTCGTGCTCATCGTCATCGTCGCCGCGCTGTTGTGGGGCGAGCGCGCCGCCCTCGTCGCCGGGGCGCTCGACATCGCGGCGCTCGTGGCCCTGCTCGCGGCAGACCACCTGGGACGCTTGCCCGCGCCGTGGTTTTCGCACTCGCCGTTGCACCACACGCTCGCGCGCACGTTCCACGTGCTCATCGCCACCTTCGCCGTCTACTACGCCGTGCGCTTCATGGTGCAGCGGCAAAAGGAAGCCGAGGGTGAGGCCCGCAAGGCATGGCTCGCGCTGCGCAGCCGCTCGGCGGAGGAGGGGCGGTTGCGGCAGTCCCTCAAGATGGAGGCGGTGGGGCAGCTCGCGGGGGGGATCGCGCACGACTTCAACAACCTGCTGACCGTGATCCGGGGCAACCTGGAGGTGTTCCGCATCGCCCCGGACAGCGCCGACGGCCGCAGCAGCCTCGAAGCGGCGGTCGAGGCCATCGAGCGCGGCAAGGACCTGACGAACCGGTTGCTGGCCTTTTCGCGCAAGCAGCCGCTCAAGCCGGAGATCATCGACCCGGGCGAGCTGCTCGTGTCCTTGCGGGCGCTGCTGCGCCGGACCCTCGGCGAGGGGCTCGACGTGCAGATCCACCTGGCGGCGGACCTGTGGTGCTGCGAGGTGGACCGCAACGAGCTGCAAAGCGCCCTCATCAACCTCGTGGTCAACGCCCGCGACGCCATGCCCGACGGCGGCCGCGTGGTGATCAGCGCCCGCAACCTCGACGTGCAGGACTCCTGGGCCGTGGGGGCCGAGGTGCCGCCGGGCAAGTACGTGGTGCTCGAGGTCCGGGACTTCGGCATGGGGATGCCGCCGGACGTCAAGGAGCGGGCCTTCGACCCGTTCTTCACCACGAAGCCCAAGGGCAAGGGCACGGGCCTGGGGCTTTCGATGGTCTACGGGTTCATCAAACAGTCGGGCGGCCACATCGACATCGAATCGCGCCCCGGGCGGGGAACGACGGTCTCGTTGTTCCTGCCGCGAACCGACCGGGTGCCCGAGGCGCCCCGGGCCCAGGTGTCGGGGCCGCACCCGGCGGCCGGGGAGCGGATCCTGGTCGTCGAGGACGATCCGGCGGTGCGCCGGGTGGCGGTGCGCCTGCTCTCCGCCCTCGGTTACGACCCGGTGCCCGCGGCAGACGGCGCAGCCGCGCTCGAGTTGCTCGAAGGCGGCTGCTTCGACCTGCTGTTTACGGACGTGGTGCTGCCCGGACCGCACAGCGGAGCGGACCTGGCCGAGACCGCGCGGGCGCGCTGCCCGGAGCTGTCCGTCCTGTTCACCTCGGGATACGCCCACGACGTGTTGGTGCGGGAGGGGCGCCTGCCCAGCGGGGTGCGCCTGCTCAAGAAGCCCTACGCGCCGGAGGAGCTCAACGAGGCGGTCAACCGCGCCCTCAAGCGGCGCCGCCGGCGGGCCGAGCCGCAGCCGGTGTTGCACTGACCGGGCGGCGGGGGCTTACGGGCCTTCGGCCCGCGTCACGACGGCGAGGAGGTCGGCGCCGTAGCGTTCGGCCTTGACCGGGCCCATGCCGTGGACCGCCAGCAGGGCCTCCATGGTGGTGGGGCGAAGCTGGGCGATCTCCCGCAGGGTGCGGTCGCTGGCGACGACGTAGGGGGGGACGCCGTCTGCGCGGGCGCGCGCCAGCCGGGCCGCGCGCAGGTCCTCGAACAGGCGCCGGGCGGCAGGATCGAGGTCGCCGGGGCCCGCCGCGGGGGGCCGGCGGCGCGGGGCTCGGCGTGGGCCGGGCGCCGTGTCGGGCGGCAGGAGCAGGCGCACGGGGATCGTGCCCTTCATCGCGGCCCGCCCGCGGTCGGTCAGCAGGACGACGGGACGGTCGTCACCCGAGAACGTCACGTAGCCGGCCGTCACGCACCGCCGCAGCAGGCGCAGGATCCAGGGCTCCCCGGCGGAGCGGAGCACGCCGAAGGTGCGCACGCGGTCGAGCCCGGTGCGGGCCAGCCGCGGGTCGTCGGTGCCGGCGAGCAGCTTGGCCGCGGCGGAGAGCCCGAAGCGCCCCTCCACGCGCGCGACCCCGGAAAGCGCCTTGCGCACCACGAGGGTGACGTGCGCCGGGTCGTGGTCGGGCGCCTCGTCGATGCGCGTGCACACGTCGCAGCGTCCGCAGCCGCCGAGCAGCTCGGTCTCGTCCCCGAAGTAGCGCAGGATCGCGTCGTGGCGGCAGGCGCCGCCCTCGGCCCAGCGCAAGAGCTCCAGGAACAGGTTCCACTTGTGCTCGACGACGGCGGGGTCCGGGGCCGTGCCGTCGTCGGCGCCCCGTTCGAGGAGCCGGCGGCGCAGGGCCACGTCGCGGGGGCTTACGAGCAGCAGGCCGTGCGCGGTCTTCCCGTCGCGGCCCGCCCGCCCGACCTCCTGGTAGTAGGCTTCGAGGGAGCCCGGTGGGGCGAGGTGGACGACGGCGCGCACGTCCCCGCGGTCGATCCCCATGCCGAACGCGTTCGTGGCCACGACCACGTCGAGGTCGGCGGCCGAGAAGGCGTCCTGGACCGCCTTGCGCGTGGCCCCGTCGAGGCCGGCGTGATAGGCGGCGGCGCGGTACCCGGCGCCGGCCAGGCGATTGGCCTCGCGCTCGGTGGCCTTGCGCGTGGGCGCGTACACGATCGCGGCGCCGGCCGGGCGGGTCCGGTCGCCGAGGGCCTTGGTGAGCAGGGCGTCCGTGGCCGCCCGCGCCGCGCGGGGGCCCTCGACCTCCTCGGCCGCCAGCACGAGGTTCGGGCGGGCGAAGCCGCGCACGTGCTGGGGGGTGTCGGGGGGCAGGTCGAGGCGGGCGAGGATCTCGTCGCGCACGATGGGGGTGGCCGTGGCGGTGCAGGCGAGCACGCGCGCGCGCGGCAGCCGGGCCCGCAGCGCGCCGAGGGTCAGGTAGTCGGGCCGGAAGTCGTGGCCCCACTGGCTGATGCAGTGGGCCTCGTCCACGGCGAGCAAGGGCACGTCCAGACGTTCGAGGATCGAGACCGTGGCGCCGGACCGAAGGCGCTCGGGGGCCACGTAGACCAGCTCGAAGGCGCCCCGGGCGAGCGCGGCCATGCGGGCGCGGATCTCGTCCTCCGGGAGGGTCGCGGCGAGGTAGGTGGCGCGCACCCCGCGGGCTTCGAGGGCGGCCACCTGGTCGTGCATCAGGGCGACCAGGGGGGAGATCACGACCGTGGTGCCCGGCAACAGCCGGGCGGCGAGCTGGTAGACGAGGCTCTTGCCGCCCCCGGTGGGCGCGATGAACAACAGGCGCCCGACGTCGAGCAGCGTGGTGATCGCCTCGGCCTGGCCGGGGCGGAACCGTTCGTACCCGAGCTCGGCGAGGGCGCGATCGAGGTCCGTGCGGGGCAACGGCGGGGATCCTACGCGGTCGCACGGCGCCGCGCCGCCGGCCGGGGTCGCGTCGGGCGCATGGGGCGTCATCGTGCTTCGAGGTCGTCCGCCGGGCCGTCGTCGTGCGCGGGGCACCGGGCTCGGATCGTGCGAAGCGCGCGGCACGCGGCCCGGTGCACCCGGGCGCGTGCGGTCGCGCACGGGGCCCACCCCGAGCCCCGCCTCCCGGCCGCCGGCGGGCGTACCGTTGCGGCGTCGTGCGGCCCCTGTTCCTCCTGTCGGTGCGTCATCCGAAGCTCGTGATCGCCGTGACCCTGCTGGTGCTCGCCGTCGCGGGCGCCGGCATCACCAGGCTCGAGACGGAGAGCGACGTCTTCGTGTTCCTGCCCGACGACGACCCGTTCGTCGCGCAGTTCGAGGCGACGAGCGAGCGGTTCGGGTCGTTGCGGACGGCGCTGGTGGGGGTCGAGACCGAACCCGGGGCGGTCGCCTCGGCGCGGGTCCTCGCGCGTCTCGACGCGGCGGTCGAGGCGCTTCGGCGCCTGCCGTTCGTCGTGCGCGTGGACGCCGTCACGACGGTCCCCGTGATCGAGACCGGGCCTGACGGCGCATCGATTGAGCCGCTCGTTCCGTCGATCCCGCGCACGGACGCCGAGGAGGCGGCACTGCGGGCCCGGATCGCCGCGCAGGACCTCGTCGTCGGGCAGCTCGTAAGCCGCGAGCTCGACGCCGCGGTGCTGGTCGTCCACCTCGCGCCCGACACCCCGACGCGCCAGGTGGTCGAGGGCGTGCGCGCGGCCGCCGGCCGGGCCCTCGACGGGCTCACCGTCCACTACGGCGGCGCCCCCTTCGCGGCCGAGGCGATCTACGGAGAGGCGCGCAAGGACGTGCGCCGGCTGTCGCCGCTGGCCGCGGTGTTCCTCGTGGCCGTCGTCCTGCTGTCGTTTCGCGATCCGGTGGGCGTGGCGCTGACGGTCTTCACGGTGGGCTTCGGCACGGTCGTGGTGCTCGGCGGCATGGGCCACCTGGGCGAGAAGTACACGCTGCTTTCGTCCACGCTCCCCATCGTCCTGCTCGCGAGCGGCACGGCGTACCCCGTGCACGTGCTCGGGCGATACTACCTCGAACGCAGCGAGCACCCGCCGCGGGCGGCCCTCGAACGCACGAGCCGGATCGTGCTGCGGCCGGTGGCGGTGGCGGCGTGGACGACCATCGGGGCCTTCGCCGGGTTCGGCGTCATGGACGTCGCCCCCATGCGATCGTTCGGGATCCAGGTGGCGGTCGGGACGCTGCTTTGCTGGATGCTCGCGTGGACGCTCGTGCCGGCGGTGCTCGCGCTGTAGCCGCGGGGGGCCGCACGCGAGGCCCTGGTGCCCATGGGCGGCATGCTGGCCGCGTTCTGGCGTTTCGCCGAGCGCCGGCGCGTCCTGGTGTTCGGCGGTTTCTTCGCGGTGTTCGCCGCCGCGGGCCTCGGGCTGCCGGACGTGCGGGCGCGCATGGACCCGCAAGCGTTCTTCCGCGAAGGGACCGAGCCGGCGCGGGCCCATCGGTTCTTCGAGGAACGCTTCGGTGGCGCGCGCTTCCTCGAGATCGCGGTGGACGGCGACCTCGGATCTCCGGTGGTGCTGCGCAAGGTGGCCGCCCTCGCGGACCGGGCCGCATCGGTCGAAGGGGCCGCGCCGCCCACGTCCCTCGTCGAGCCCATGGTGCTGTCGATGGAGGTCCTGGGCGGCGGCGAGGCCCTTCCGCGCACGCGCCGGCAGGCGGGGCAGGTCTTCGCGTTCCTGGAGAGCGACCCGGCCATGGAGGCGTACGTCACGGGCGATCGCCGACACGGGATCCTCTACAGCCGCGTGCGCGGGCACACCGAGCGGGTCGTGGCGGCCATGGAGACCGTGGTGGCGGACGAGGCGGCGCGGCCGGTGCGGCCCACCACGAGGGAGGACGCCGCGCGCCGCATCGCGGCCCGCCTTGCGGGCCTTGGGGCCCGCGTCGAACCGGCGCGGGTCGAGACGGTGTTGGACGCGGCGCTCGACCGGCCGGCGGCCGAGATCCGGGCCCGCGTGACGCAGGGGGCGGTGGAGGCGTTCCTGGGCACGGAGGACGCGGCCGACCTCCCGCCGGGGGCGCGGCGGCAGGTGGCGGCGGCGCTGGCACGGGGGGCCACGGTGGAGGCGGCCTTCGCACGGGCCGTCGCCGACCCGGACGACGCGGGGTTCTACGCGGAGCTGGCGCAGCGGTCCGTGACCGAGGCGGTCCAGGGCGCGCGCATCGAGGAGGTGGTGGCGGCGGCGGTGACGCTCGCGCCGGCGCTGGCCGAGGCGCCCCGGGCCCTTCGCGCCGTTCGGATCGCCGTGGCGGACCTGGTGGGACCGCCGGTGGAGGACGACCACGGGGCCTTCGAGGGAGCCACGGTGACCGGCGAGCCCCTGCTCGATCGGGCGCTGGCGCGCTCGGTCGAGCGCAACCAGGTGCGGGCCATGGCCGTCGGGCTCGTCATCGTCGCGTTCTTGCTGCTGCTTCTGTTCCGGTCGGTGGTCCTGTCGATCCTCAGCGTGCTGCCCGCCGCCTGCGCGGCGGCCCTCATCGGCGGGGTGATGGGCTGGTGGGGCGTCGAGATCGACCTCAGCACGGCCATGGTCGGCGCCATCGTCACCGACACCGGGTCGGACTTCGGGATGCATTACCTGTGGTACCTGCAGCGGCAACCCCCCGAGCGGGTGATGCGAAACGTCGGTCCCGTGGTGGTGGTGGCGACCCTGCTCGTGGCGGGCGGGTTCTTCGCCTTCACCCTGGGATCGTCCCCGGTGCTGCGTCTTTTCGGCGCACTCGCCGGCGCGACCTGCGTGCTGTCTTCCCTGCTCGCCATGCTGCTCGTGCCCGCCGCCTTCGCGCTCTTTCCGCGCTGGATGGCGCGATACCGGGTGCCGGACGACGGGATCGACGTCTGAGCGCGAAGCGGCCCGGGGCGTCGTGGCGTACGTCAGCGGGGGGCGTCGGCGCTCGACAGGAACACCACGCCGCCGACGTCCACGGTGACCACGGCCGTGCCCGGCGGGGGGACGAAGGAGGGGCCCGTGGCGCGGGCGAGGACCCGTCCGTCGGCCGAAAGGGCCGTCCACCGGCGCAGCGGGGGGCCTTCGTCGAAGCCGAGCGCGGGGGCCGTGTAGACCGCCCCGGCGCGTTCGAGGCGGGCGGCGAAGCCGGGCTCGGGGGCGATGGGCATCCAGTCCGCCTCGGGCCCGAAGAACACCTCGTCCACCGGGTCGAAGCGCCAGTCGCAGTGGACCCATGACTGGTACAGGATCGCCATCGCGCCCGCGTCGTTGCACAAGGTTTCGAAGGTCTCAAGCGAGACGTTCGTAGGGGTCATGTCGAAGGCGTCGCCGTACATGTGGCGTGAGAAGGTGGCGCCGCCGACGCCCTGGTTGTACGCGGGGCTGCGGTAGCCCGATTTGACGACGATGGGGCCCACCTGGTCGCGCAAAAGCTGGATCTCCTCGACGGCGTGGGGCTGGACCACGGCGTAGGGGCCCTTGGCGAGCTGGGCCAGCTCGTCGAGCCGGAAGTTCGGGGCCAGCTTCGTCGTGCCGTCGAGGGACGCCAGGTCGAGGAACCGGATCGGGGGGCGGTAGTTGGGGTTGTCCTGGTAGGCGGGCGGGTAGTCGTAGTCGGGCGGCGGCGGATCGACGGCCACGACCGGCAGGCACACGGACCAGTCGAGGTCGGGGCCGGGGTAGCAGACCTCGTCGGCCGCGCCGCCGGTCGTGCCCGAGGCGCCGGAGGTCCCGGATGGCTCGGTGGTCGCGCCGGTGTCGGACGTGCTGCTGCC
>JALSIN010000148.1 GCA_026989935.1 Polyangiaceae bacterium
CAAGAAGCCCGAGGAGGTCCTCAAGCAGGCGGTGCGGCGGATGTTGCCGCGCACGGCCCTCGGGCGCGCCCAGTTCAAGAAGCTCAAGGTCTACGCCGGCGCGGAGCACCCGCACGCCGCACAGAAGCCGGAGCCGTACACGCTCCCCTACCAGGGATAGGGATCGCCCGCGCCGAAGGGAACACGCACGATGTCGAAGTCGAAGATGCGCTACTACGCCACGGGCCGCCGCAAGTCGGCCGTCGCACGGGTCTGGTTGTTCGATGGCAGCGGCTCGATCACGGTCAACCGCCGGGACGTCGCGGAGTACCTGCGGCGGAAGACGAACGTGCAGATCGTCGAGCAGCCCTTGCAGGCCGTCGGTGCCAGCGACAAGTACGATGTCTGGTGTACGGTCCACGGGGGCGGTCTTTCCGGTCAGGCCGGCGCGATCCGTCTCGGAATTGCGCGTGCCCTGCTGCGCGTGGACGAGGGCCACCGCGAACCCCTCAAGCGCGCCGGGTTCCTGACACGGGACGCGCGGGAGAAGGAGCGCAAGAAGTACGGCCGCAAGGGCGCCCGCGCGCGCTTCCAGTTCAGCAAGCGCTAGGCGCCCTGCGCTGCCGTGGCGCGCGGAAACCGGTGGAGGCGACCGGCCGCGGCCCCGACCACGATGCGGACGGCCCCGGCCGGAAAAGACGGGGGTCGGCGGTGTCGAATGCTTGCATGGAACGCCCTCGACACCCATTTTCTGTCTTGTGTGCGGTCACCCCCCTCGTGCTCGGGGGATGCAGCGGTGACGACGGGGCCTCCTCGGGTTCGGCCTCTGCCACCTCGGGTGGCTCCGCCACGTCGGTAACGGCCGGCACGGGCACCTCGATGGGGTCGGCGACCGACGCCTCCGGCACGAGTGCGGGTTCGGCCTCCGCCACCTCCGGCAGCAGCGGTACGACGGGATCGGGTACGCAGGGCGGGACGACCGGCGACACCGGCACGGGAACCGCCGGGACCGCCGGGGGTACGACGACGGGCACCGGCAGCACGGGATCGGGCGCTTCCACGGGCGCGAGCTCGACGGGCGGGGCCTCGGGCACCACCGGCGGCGGGTTGGCCTGTGACACGATCCCGGTGACCTACCGCGACTTCAAGCCGGACCACGTGGACTTCGGCTGCCACTACGGCGCGAACATGGAGTATCCCGGCTTGGTCCTGTCGGCGCTCGGCATCGACCAAAAGCCGCAATACAACCCGGCGCCCCCCGGCCCGCCGCCCGGTTGGTCCGGCACGGCGACGCAGATCACCTCGGCGTCTTCGTTCGCGGAATGGTACAACACGACGCCAAACGTCAACATGGAGATCAACGACACGATCCAACTCACGGAGATCATGCCAGGGTTGTGGTCGTTCAGCAGCAACAGCTTCTATCCGCTGACGGACATGGGCTTCGGCAACAACGTCCAGCCGAACTGGGCGGGCGACACCTTCCCCGACCGAAACGGTTCGTTCACCACGGAGATCCACGTGCAGTTCGTCTATCAGGCGGGGCAGACGTTCACGTTCACGGGAGACGACGACGTGTGGGTCTTCATCGACGGGCAGCTCGCCCTCGACCTCGGCGGCCTGCACCCCCAACGTTCGGGGACCATCGACCTCGACACCCTGGGCCTTACGCCCGGGCAGATCTACGACATGGATGTGTTCCACGCCGAGCGGTGCGAGTCCGGATCGAACTTCCGGATCGACACGTCGATCCCTTGCTTCATGCCGCAGTGACTACGCACCGGCCGGGTCCGGCGGATCGACCCAGGCGTGGGCCTGCGCGAGTTGGGCCGGGTCGTTGATCCCGAAGACCTCCCGCGCCGGCGCCTCGATCCACCGCACCGGCCCCGCCGCCGCGGCGAGCTCGACCACGTCCGTCAGGTAGAACTCCCCCTGGGCGTTGTCCGGCGTCAGCCCCTCCGTCCAGCGAGCCCAGTCGCGCCCGCGCGCCGCGTAGACGCCCGCGTTGCACAGGTCGAGGGCCCGCTCGGCCTCCGTGGCGTCCGCCTCCTCCACGATGCGCCACACGGCTCCGCCGCCGCCGGTGACCACGCGCCCGTAGCCCGTCGGATCCGCCGGTCGAAACGCCACGAGCCCCAGGGCGGCCCCCTGGGCCACCTGCCGGGCGACGGCCTCCACCGTGGCCGGACGCAGGCCCGGCACGTCCCCGGGGACGACCACCACGATGGACGCCGGATCCCGCACCCCTTCGAGCCCCACGCGCAAGGCGTCCCCCGTACCGCGCTGCGCGCGCTGCAACGCGAACGTCACGGGCGGGATCCGAGGGTCGGAAGCGGCGCGCACGCGCGCCTCCACCTGGTCCGCGCCGTGTCCCACGACGACCACTGCGTGCTCGACCCCCGCGGCTCCGAGGCTCGCGAGGGACCACAAGACCAGCGGACGCCCGTGGAGCGGGTGGAGCACCTTCGGCAGGGAAGAGCGCATCCGCGTGCCCTTGCCGGCGGCGAGGACGATGGCCTCCATGGGCACGCACCCTACCACCCTCCCGACCGACCGGGCAGAACCCGCGCGGCCGCGACCGCGTCCATGCCATCTGCGACACGCGCGAGCACGGGGAGGCGCGCGGGGAACGACCCTATGTACAACCGGCTGCGCTCCGGCGGGCGGGCCCCCTCCGGCCGGACCGAGGAGGCCAAACACCCCCGGAGCCTACGGGCCGGGGAAGCTGCCTGGCGGCGGCAGCCCGCCAGGGGGGTACAACTGGAACGCTGGATCCTCGCAGTTCTCCCCCCGACGCCACATCCAAAGACGCGGGCGCTCCCCTCCGTACGCCACCAACGTGCTCTCGTTCCGTGTCGGTTCCAGACGGTACCAGCCCGGTTCCTCCACCTCCCACTTTCCCGTCGCCCAGGTGTCCTTCGCCTTCCGGCAAAGCTCACCTCCAATCTGGCGCGGATACCATACATCCCACTTTGCCTCACCTAGCACCTGGACGAGGAGACCCGGAGACGCGTACCTGGGCCCATCCTCATCCACGCGGTCCTCCAACACGTAGCCATACACCCCGCGATCGAGCCAGACGAGCGCGCTGTGCAGCCGGGTCGTCGTTGCCTGCATTTCTCGGTAGAGGACGGATGCGCCAGGGCGAGGATTCCGGCCCTCCGTCCCTCGGCCCGCCCCCTCGGTGCAGCTTTCGAACCACGGCACGCCCCCCTCCAAGTCGGACACATCGTACCGCTCGTCCATGTCCATGACCTGCGGATAGATCCACCCCGAACCCCACAGGTACGCTTCCTCCAACGCCGCGAAGCTTTCATAGCCCAGGTAGTCCACGATGAGTGCAATCTCCTCGTCGCGGCTGTCCCCCGGCTCCATCAGCGCGTCGTACATCCCGAGCGTCGCCTCGGCCCCGTGCTCGTCGAACAGCCACGCGACAAAATGCGCCGCTGGCATGTAGTCGAAACTCGACACTTCGTTCCAACGAAGGCGTTCCTCCAGGTCGGGGAGCTTTTCCGACGCCGGGTCGTCCCGCCACGCGAGCATCCGATAGTCGAGCGCCACCCAGCCCGACAGCAGATCCGCGAGCCCTTCCGTGATGTACGGCGGTCCCGCAGCCCGCGGCCGATGCAGGCTCCGCAGTACCGCGTGGTGCGCCAACTCGTGCGTCAGCGCACCTGCCGACGTGACCGCACCCATGGCGCCTCCACAGCCCGTGGCCTCGGGAGGCGTGCACCTTCCCCGACGTGGATCGAGCGCCTCGTCACCACTCTTGCTTTCATCATACAGTATCACGATCCCGTTGAGGGCATCTAGAGCGCATCTCAAAAATGGAGGCGTCGTATGTCTTTGATTTTCGATCGTTTTTTGCCAGGGGATCGACATGAGC
>JALSIN010000149.1 GCA_026989935.1 Polyangiaceae bacterium
CCGGGCCGGGGCGCCAGGCGCGGGCGGCGTCGGCGTCGGGCAGCCGCGGGACCTCGGCGAGGAACGCCACCACGTCCACGTCCCGCGCCGCCGCCAGCGCTTCGTCCACCATGAACTTGTTGAAGGCCGAGCGCGCCCGATGGATCCCCGGGGTGTCCACCAGCACGATCTGGAAGTCGTCGCCGCCGAGCACGCCGGCGAAGCGCTCGCGGGTCGTCTGCGGCAGGCGGGTGGCGACGGCCAGTTCCTGCCCGACGAGCGCGTTGAGCAGCGTGGACTTGCCCACGTTCGGGCGTCCACAAAACGCCACGAAGCCCGAGCGAAACGCCGGGGCGGTCGTGGAGGAGGAGGGATCGGGCGCGTGGTCGGACACGGACGGCGTGTTATTGGCCACCGCCGCCTCCAGCGCAACCCGCCGAGCCTCGCAGCCACTGCATCGCCCCGGCATCGACGTGGGCGCCCCTGAGCGCGCAAGGCACCGGAACGTACGAACACCGGGCAGCGAGGGCGGCCGCCGTCCCCATGGGCGTGGACGGGGATCGCCGCCTCGGCGCCGGGCCCCACCGGGGCCCGGGCGATCGATCCGGCGGTTTCTTGCGGGGCGCGGTGATCGGACCCTAGCGTGCGGGGCGTGCCCCTTCGCGCGGACACCGCAACCTGCCTCCTGGGGGTCGCCGCGGTGGCCCTGGCCGCCTGGGACCTCGCCCCTGGGGGCCTCGCCGCGTCGTGGCCGGCAGGTGCGCTGGCTGCGCTGGCACTGGTCCCGGCGGGGTACCCGGGCCGGCCCGTCCGGCGCGCTGCCGGGACGTTCGCCGCCTGCTCCGCCCTGGCCGTGTCTGCGGGCGCCGTGGGGATCCTCGCGATCCTGGCGGCCGCCACGGAACGCTGCCTCACCCCGTAGCCGCCGGGGCGGGTCGGGCCCGCGGGAAACTTGGCCTGCGCCAGCCTCCGGGGCAAGGTGGGACCATGCCCCGCGGATCGTTCCTCGCCGCCGCCCTCGTCGCGCTCGCCGGTTGCCACCACGCCACCGACCCGTCGCCGCCCGCCGCCGCGGCGCAGGCGGCCGCCGTGACCGACCCCGGCGCCGCGGACGAGGCCGCCGCCCGCCCCGAACCGCCACGCCCCGAAGGCGTCATCTACCGCAGCGAGCTTGCGCGCGCGACCGCCCGCGGCCCCGCCTACCTCCTGCGCGAGTTGGGCCCCGAGCCGCACCGGATCGACGGCCGCTTCGTCGGCTACCGGATCACCCGGGTCTTCCCCGACGAGCCGGGCCTGTGCGACCGGCCGTGCGACCTGCGTCCCGGGGACGTCATCGTCGCGGTCAATGGCGTGCGCATCGAGCGTCCCGAACACCTCGCGGCGCTCTTTGCCGAGGTCGAGACCATGACGGAGTTGCGCGTCGACCGCCTGCGCGACGGCAAGGGCGAGACCCGCACGTACAGGATCCTGCCCGACGCGCGCCCCGCCGCCGCTTCGCCTCCACCAGCCACCCAGCCTCACTGAGACGGCATCGTCGCGGGTGCCTGCGCCCCCCGGGCGCACCTGCGATCGTTTCGCCCACCCGCGAGGCTTTGATGATCCCATCGGCCGAGGATCGCGGCCGCCGCCGTCCTTGGAGGACTTCCGAACCGGGAGACGGACGTGGGCGGGTACGGGACACGGCAGAGGCAACGGGAACCGCCACCGAAACCGGCACGGAAACCGCGACGGACGCCCAAGGGCCCCCACCGGCCGATACTCGGCGGCGCTTCCAGCGCTGGAGGGGACGAGGACAGAAACACAGACGCGCACGGGCACCGGTATCATCACCGCGACGGATCGATGCATCCAGCGCTGGGGTGTACCGGGACGGACACCGGTACCGTCACCGCGACGGATCGATGCATCCATCACTGGAGTGTACGGCGACGGCGACCGGGACGGGAACCGGAACAGAAACAGCGACGCGCGTCGGCACGGGTACCGAGATTGCGGCAGCCCGGGGATTCCGGCTCACGGGGCGGCCGGTGGTTGCGTGGGTGCGGGCGAACGGGGTGGGCTACGCGGGCGTGCCGGGGGCGGGGGGCAGCAGGTCCGCGAGGGCCGCGACGACGGCGCGGGTGACGGCCTCGACGGGGCGGATGCCGTCCACGACGACGGCCCCCTCCGAGGCGGCGAGAGTGCGGTAGCGTTCGCACAGGCGCGCGAGGGTGCGCGGGGTCTCGTAGTGCTGCGCGGCGCCGCCGGCGGCCGCGGCACGGGCCCGGATCCGGCGGACCGCCTCCTCGGCGGGCACGTCCAGCAGGATCGTCCGGTCCGGCGCGCGCGCGTAGCGGTTGATCGCGCGGACCCAGGCCTCGTCGCAGTCGAGCCCCTGGTAGGCGAGCGACGACAGCAGGTATCGGTCGGACACGACCCACGCGCCTCGGGCGAGGTGGGGATCGATCTCCGCGGCCACGTGGTGCAGGCGGTCGGCGGCGAACAGCAAGGCGCGGCCGGCGGCGTCGAAGGCGGGGCCGCCGGCGGCGAGGCTTGCCCGCACCAGCGCCCCGATGGGGCCGTCCGAGGGCTCGCGGGTGGTGTGACAGTCGATCCCCCGTGCCGTAAGAGCGGCCGCGAGCCGGCGCGCCTGCGTGGTGGTCCCCGCGCCGTCGATCCCCTCGAGGACGATGAAACGCCCGCCGGGGCGCGTCGGCGCGACCTTCGCCATGGTCCACCGGAGGCTACCAGCGGCCCCCGCGCGCCTCCACCGGCGTGGAAACTCGCACGGGACGGCACGCGCGCGTACAATGCGGCCCGGCGCCCATGACCGACCCACAACGCCCAGGACGCACGATCCCCGCCGCGCCCCCGCCCGGCGGCGCCCCCTCCCCCGCCGGTCCGAGCGGCACGCAAGTGGCGCCCCCCGCCGCCGGCGCACCGGCGGGGCAGCCCCACCCCGGGGCGCCGGCCGCCCAGCCCCAACCCGGTGCGCCGGCCGCCCAGCCCCAACCCGGTGCGCCGGTCGCCCAGCCCCAACCCGGGGCACCGGCCGCCCAGCCCCAACCCGGCGCACCGGCGACCCCGGCGTACGTCCCGGCGGAGCCGGCCGGCGCACCGGTGCAGCTCCCCCAGGCCCCCGCCCCGAACCGCGACGCCGAGCTCGCGCCGGGCGTGGGCAAGACGGTCTTCGAGTTCGAGGGCCGATACGCCGACACCGGACCAAAGACCTTCGTGGGCGGCCCGCTCGACGGGCCGGGGACCCCGACCGAGGTACGCGAGACGAACCTGCGCGGCGGCGGCGGGGTCACCTGGGTCCTGTTCGGCCTGGCCGCAGCCGCCGTCGGCGGCGTGCTGTACTGGATGTCGCAGCGGCCTGCCGCCGAGGCCGCCGCCCCACCGACGAAACCCGCCGCCGAGGCCGTCGCCCAGCCTCCGGCGGCAAAGGCACCGGCGAACGACGCGAAGGCGCCGGCCCCGGCGGACGACACGAAGGCGCCGGCCCCGGCGGACGAGGCACGGGCCGCCGCACCGGCCGATGGGGCGAAGGCGCCCGGGGCCGCCGGCACGAAGCCCGCGGCCCCGGCTGCCCCGCCCGCCGAGAAGAAGCCGAGCGCTGCTCCAAAGCCCAAGGCCCACGGCAAGCACGGGTCCAAGAAGAAGACGAAGCCCCGGCCGAAACCGAAGTCCAAGCGCAAGCCCAAGCGCGTCAAGATCCTCAAGCCCAGCGCCCCGCCCAAGGACGACGGCCTCGGCAACCTGCCCAAGCCTCCATAGTCCCCCTACCCGGCGGCCACACGGACGATCCGCCGACCCGGCCCCGTTCCGGGCCTCGGACCCGATCCCGCAGCCCCGGCCCGCGCTCCGCCCGCCGTCACCGCCGGCGGCGGTCGCGGCCGGCGGCGAGGGTGCCCAGGGACCACAACGCCAAGAACGCGCCGGCGGCCGCGGCGAACACCTGTTCGGCCACCGCCGCGCCGGAGACGGTGGGGACGGACGGGGCTTCCAGCGCCGTGCGGGCCCGTGCCTCGAGCCGGGCGGCCGCCGCGTGCCAGCCGGCGGCCTCGGCGGGGTCGAACACGGCGAGGCGGCGCAGCAGGCGGGCCGCCACGAGGGGTTCGTCCCGCGCGGCGGCCTTTGCCAGCGCAAGGATCCGGGCGAGAGCCTCCGGTTCGGCGGCCAGCGCCGGGTCCGCCACGAGGGCCCGGTCGAGGGCCCGCCGCCGCGCGCCGTCGTCGGGCAGCGCGTCGAGGGAGGCCAGCAGCGCCGCATGGCGATCGGCGCGTCGCCGATCGTAGGCGGCGAACAACGCCGTCGCGTGGCGGCGGGGCTGGGCGGCGCAGGTCTCGTCCACCGTGCCGTCGTTTCGGCGCAGGCTGCACGCAGGCTCCACCGCCTCCGGCACCACCTCCGAAAGCGCCCGTCGCAGGGCCAGCGCCATGCGCGTGCGGTGGTCCACCTCCGCCCGGCGCGTCTCGGTCCGGCCCCCGAGCAGGCGCACCGTCCGCCGGCGCACCCGCGGCGGCGGGCCCGCCAGGTAGGCCCATACGGCGGCGCGGGCCGCGGCGCGCACCCGGGGGTCGGCGTGATCCGCCCGCGCCACGATCCCCTCCGCCGCCTCCGGCGACCGGCGCCGCGCGTAGGCGTCGAGCAGCCGCGCCAGGGCCGCCGGCCGGTCCGCGAAGGCGTCGAGGGCCCGCGCGGGATGACCACGCCCCAGGGTGTCGAGCACGTGGGCCGCAAACGCCGCCTTGCGCGCGGCCTGCTCGCCTTCCTCCGTCCGCCGGGGGCGCTCGGGGGGCTTCGATGCCTCGACGAGGGCCGGGACCGCCGTATCGCCCATGCTGCGCAGCGCCCGGGCCACCTCGTCCCGAAAGGTTCCATAATGGACGTAGGCGGCGTCGAGGAGCACGGCGACCGCCCGGTCGGCGTGCTCCGGTGAAGTGCGCCCCATGTCCGCCACGGCCCACAGGAGCGCGACGGTCTCGATGCAGTCGCGCAGCACGGGCCGCAGGGCCCGCCCCACCCGGGCCGGCTGCAAGGCGAGCAGGTCTGCGTACCAGTCCTCCGAGACGTGCACGCGGTACCCGTGGCGCTTCTTCCAGTGCAGGAGGAAGGTCCCGTAGCGGTTCGGCACGTCGCCGCCGATGAGCCCCAAGACCGTGCGGTACTCGGACTTGGGACGCGACCGCGGCCGCAACAGGCGGCGGGCGACCGGTTCGAGCAGCGCCGGCGACGCCCGGCGAAGCCGCCCCGCCGGCCCGGCCAGCTCGTCGATGGGACCGTGCGCCATCGCGTCGAACAGCGCTCGAAGGTCCGCCTCCGTCGCCGGGCGGCCGTAGACCATGGGGGCACCGCCCCCGTCCCCCGGCTGTGACGCCGCGGTGCCCCGCGATCCCCACAGCCGCCGCAGGCGCTCGACCCCGGCGCGCAGGGCGCCCCGCACCGCCTGCTCGTCCACGGTCCAGACCGCCGCCTCGTCAGGGTCGCGCCCGGGCGGCCGGGCCACGTACACGCGGGTGTCGATGAGTTCGGCCCGCCCGCCGCACGCCGGGGCCGCGGCACACAAGCCGGCGAGGAGGACGACGTGCGCGCGACCGGTGGGCACGGACCGAAGGTCGGCCGAACGCATCGCGCGACGCAAGAAACCGCCCCGAACCGGCCGGCGGCCTCGGGCGGCCCACGGCGCCGTCAGTGCAGCCGCTCCGGGGGGACGGGAGCGCCCACGTCGGGCACGAAGCGCAGGAAGCGCAGGCCGACGCCGCACAGCGCGGCCAGTTCACCGCCCTCCGAGTACTGGAAGTAGTAGTGGTTCTGCACGCGTGCGATGGCGCAGATCGCCGCGTCGTCGCCGGGGAGTTGGAACCGGACGACCACCTTGCTGCGCAGCGGCAACGGCTCGGGCATCTCCACGAACAGACCGGTGGTGGAGATGTTGCGCGCCACGCACCACTGCTCGCCGTGCTCGTCCGTGGCGATGAGGACGCGAAAGACCTTGTCGATGCGCGTGGCGGCGCGGCGTTCACGGGGCTGGACCATGGGTGGATCCTCCCACAACGTAGGTGGATGAAGGAAAAAACCCTACATGTCCTACATGAACATTTGACTCCTATGGTTCATCGGGAACGGCGGCCGGGGGCGGTGCGGCGCCTTCCGGGGGCGCGGGGGCTCCGTCGGGGGCGCCGTAGAGATCGAGCAGGAGGTCGTCGGGCGAGGCCGCGCCGGGCGGGGGGGCCTCCTCCTCGGGGGCGGTGCCGGCCAGGAACACCTCCTCCAGGGTGGCCTCGGCGGGGGCGTCGGGTGGGGCGAGCAGGCCGGTGGCACGGTCGATCCGCCGTACCTCGACGCCCGGGGGCGGGACGAACGGCTCGGGGGCGAGTCCGTCCTCCGCCGCCGCGAGCGTCTCGACGACCACGGGCAGCGCCGCGCGGCCGCCGGTCTCGCCCCGGCCGAGGCTGCGGGGGGTGTCGAAGCCGACCCAGGCCACGGCGACGGTCCGCGGCGTGAACGCGGCGAACCAGGCGTCCCGGTTCTTGGCGCTGGTCCCCGTCTTGCCGGCGAGCGGCCGGTGGAGGCGGCGGGCGCGGCGGGCCGTCCCCTCCTCCACCACCGACGTCATCATGCTGGTCAGGACGTAGGCCACCGCCGGGTCGATGGTGCGCTCGCCCGCCGGGGTCTCGTCCCGCGCCGCCTCGCCCGGCACCTCGATGGATCGGACGAAGAACGGCGCCACCCGCAGCCCTCCGCGGGCGATCGTGCCGTAGGCGCCGGCGAGTTCGAGCGGGGTCACCTCACTGGTCCCGAGCGCAAGGGACAGGTCCGCGCCCAGCGGGGAGGTGATCCCGGCGCGCCGGGCGAAGTCCACGACCGTCTCGATCCCCACCGCGTCGAGCACCTTGATCGCCACGGTGTTGACGGAGTGCGCGATGGCCTCGCGCAGGCGGATCGGGCCCCGGTAGACGTCCACCCGGAAGTTCGTCGGGCGCCACTTCTCGTAGATCTCGGGCGAGTCCTCCACGATCGTGGCGGGGGTGAACCGCCGCGACTCGAGGGCCGCCCCGTACACGAACGGCTTGAAGGCCGACCCCGGCTGCCGCCGCGCAGCCGTGGCCCGGTGAAAGCCGCCGCGCACATCCTCGTACCCGCCCACCATGGCGCGCACGGCCCCGGTCGCCACGTCCAGGACGACGACGGCGCCTTCCGGGCCGGCGTCGATCCGGGCGCGGCAGGGCGCGGGCCCGTCCTCGGCCGCCGTCCGGTCGATCGTCACCGTCGTGATCGCCCCCGCGGGGAACGCTTCCGCAAGAGGCCGCTTCGGCTCGTCGTAGCGGCTGCCGGCGGGCACCGGCGCGAAGCAGCGCAGATCCCCGACGTCGCCCTCGATCCCCCGCAGGCCGCCGCCGTCGTGGACGGCGCGCACGACCATGGGCAGCCGGGCCCCCGGCGCCACCTTGCCCCGCGCACGGGCCCGCGCGCGCTCGATCGCCTTGGGGCCCGCCGGCTCGAGGTTTCGCCCGTAGCGGTGCCGGGCGTCCACGGCCCGCAGGCCCGACCGCAGGGCGCGCCGGGCCACCGCCTGCAACGATAGATCCACGGTGGTATGGACGCTCGCCCCGAGCCGCGAAAGCGCCTCCTTGCCGTAGCGCTCCAGCAACAGGGCGTGCACCGCGTCCACGAACGGCTCGGCCCCGGGCACCACGCGCGGCACCGTACGCCGATCGACCACGTCGAGCGGCGCCTCGATGAAACGCTCGGCCTCGTCCGGTCTCGCCCATCCGCGCGCGACCATCTGGCGCAGCACGTACACCTGTCGCTTCTTGGCACCCTCGGGGTTGTCGATGGGCGAGTCCCGCGACGGCGCCTTCGGCAGCCCGGCCAGGATCGCCGCCTGCCCCAGGTCGATGTCCCGCACCGACTTGCCGAAGTAGTACCAGCTCGCCTCCTCGACGCCGTAGCAGCCGTGCCCCAGGTAGATCTGATTGAGATAGAGTTCCAGGATCTTCTGCTTGGGCACGGTCTGCTCGATGCGGCGCGCCAGCACCAGCTCCTGCAGCTTGCGGCGGAAGGTGCGCTCGCTCGACAGCAAGAAGATCTTGACCACCTGTTGCGTGATCGTGGACGCCCCCTGCCGCACCGCGCCCGCGCGCAGGTTCGCCACCGCCGCGCGCGCGATCCCCCACCAGTCGAGCCCCTCGTGGCGGTAGAAGTCGGCGTCCTCGGCCGCGAGGAAGGCGTTCTCCACGTGGCTGGGGATCTCGGCGTAGGATACGACGGTGCGGCGTTCCTCGAAGATCTCACCGATCCGCCGCCCGTCCGCCGAAAAGATCTTCGTGACCTGCTTGGGGCGGTAGTCCTGCACGGCGGCGGCGTCGATGTGCGCGATCTGGCGCACCACGGCCGCGTACACGGCCGCGGCCGCCCCGGCCGCCGCGAGCGCGGCCAGCACGAGCAGCCCGAGCAGGCGGCGTCTTCGTCGATGCTTTCGGCGTGCCAAGGGTGCCTCGTCAGACCCCGGGACGCGGCCCGTCGCCGTCCCATTCCAGGTCGAAGATCCCCCGCAACATGCGCGCGTCCACGCTGCGGGCGTAGGCGTAGGCGCGCAGGCGCCGGCGGGCCGGCCCGTCGAGGTCCCCCTGGGCGCCGAGCCGGGCGCGGCGGCGGTGGGTCAGGTCGAACATCGCGATGGCGGCGCTGACCGACAGGTTCAGGCTCTGCGAAAGGCCCACCATGGGGATCCGGAAGGTGGGCATGGCGGCCCGGGCCGCCTCGGACAGCCCGCGGGACTCGTTGCCCACCACGATGCACACGGGGCGGTCCACCGGCACCTGCACAAGCTCCACGGCTCCGTCCATGTCGGCCCCGTAGGGCGTCACGCCGGCCTCGCGCAAGGTGGCCAGCAAGGCGGCGAGGTCCGGGTGCTCGTGCACCTCCACCCAGTGGTGGGCGCCCTGGGTGGTGCGCCGCGCCTCGAGGGCGCGCCCCTCCGCGGCGACGACGTGCGCGGTGCCCACGCCCAGGGCCTCGGCGGTGCGCAGGACGGCCGCGGCGTTGTGCGGGTCGGAGGGGGCCTCGACGGCCACCTGCACCGACATAAGGCGCCCCTCGATCATCGCCTCGATCCGGGCCTTGCGCCGGGCCGTCAGGTACGGGGCGAGCGTCTCGACCACCCGGTCCGGGTCGAGGCGATCGAGCGCCTCCCACAGGCGCCGTGGGCGGGGGCCGACCATGGCGGCGGTCATCCTACCAGGGGATCTTGGCTGCAACCCCCGCGATCACCTGCCCCGCGCTGCCCACGAAGCCGGTGGGCCCGGCCAGGCCGCTCACCCCCTCGTCCGGGCGCATCGCGCCTCCGAGCCAGGCGTCGGCGATCACGTCCACCCAGCGCACCACGGGCACCCGCAGGGCGAGCCGTGCGTAGGTGCCGGCCGGATCCCAAAACGAGAAGCCGTGCCGCCCGCGGTGGACGACGCGCGCGTCCAGTTCGGCCGCCGGCAGGTGCAGTTCGATCCCCGCATCGAACTGCCCGCCCAGTGGACCCGGCCGGTAGCCGTAGGCCGCCGACAGGGCCACCACCGGCCCCACGGCCAGCCGCAGCCGCCCGCGCCCCCCGACCCCGGCGAGGTCCTCGCGATCGACGAACGCCCACTTGGGAACCGCCGTGGCTCCGAGGTCGTCCGGCCGCCGCCCGGGGGCGAAGGGCATCTGCCAGCGCTCCAGGACGTACAAGGGGCCGAAGTAGGCCGGATCGAAGTCCTCGTCCCCCACGGTCACCGCCGCGTCCACCCCGAGCCGCACGCTGCGGTCGGGGGCCAGCAGGAACTCGCCGTCGATCCCCACGGCCAGCCCGCGGCCGAGGCCCGGCAGGGTCACCAGGTGCAAGAACGGCCCCACGAGCACGCGCCAGGCGTCCGCGAAGCGGTAGCCCAGGGACAACACGATCCCGCCGGCGCCCCGGTCGCCGCGGGCCACCAGGGTGCGCCGGCCGTCGAGGGCGAAGTAGGCGTCGTCGCGGGCGTCCCGCACGAGCGCCCGGGGGGCCGTGGGATCGCCCGCCCCCTCGATCCCGACGAACGCCCCGGCCCACGAAAGGGCCACGGCCCCGCCGACGACCTGCTGCATCGCAAGATCCGTGGCGAGCACCTTCCAGCGCACCCGGGCGGGCTGCCCCGCAAGGCGCCCCTCCACGGCGCCGGCGAACGACAGCCCCGAGCGGCGCCGGTCGAGGTCGGCGCTCGACAGGAGGTCGGCCACCAGGATCCGCGACGGCAACCCCGCGCGCGCGAGCCCCCCCACCCAAAGGTCCACGAGCAGCCGCCCGTGCCTCCGAAAGACCCGGTCGTCGCGGTAGGCGAACACTTCGAGGATCGCCAGGTAGTCCCCCACCTCGTCGTAGTCCCGCCGGCGGAAGACGCCGCGGTCGTCCGGCGGGCGATCGACGAGGCGAAGCCGCAGCGGCGCGCGCAGCCGCACCCACAGGGGGACCACCGCCGACGCGTCGATGGACAGCGACGGCGCCAGCGCGAACACGGGGTCCTCTCGGACGAAGCCCGCCCCCACCTCGAGGGCCGCCGCTCCGTGGACGGCCGACCGCGACGCCCCGGGCCGCAGGGCCGGATCGCGCGCGTCCACGAACACCTCGCCACGCCCCGCGGCGAACAGGCCCAGCGCGACGAGCAGCGCCCCGGTCACGGCCTCACTCCCCGCCGCCGACCTCGTCCATCGCGGGGCTGCCGGCGAGGTCGGGGTTGGCTTCGTCCCCCGCGCCGGCGGCTCCGACCGCCGAGATCGGCGGTGGCAGCACCGGCCCCCGGGGCGCACCCCCGGCCACCAGGCCCGACAGGGCCGCCTGGGCGCGCTCGGCGTGGAGCAAGTGGTCGATGCGGGCGAGGCACGACGCCTCGTCGCCGTCCTCCGGGGCCGGCACGAACACGAGCTGCGCGTCCTTCCAGGTGTCGTAGGTGGCCGTGTCGATCCGGCCTCGGTTGTGGGCGATTGCGAGCAGCCGCCGGAGTTTTCGGTCGAACCGGTCCGAAAGGCGCCCCTTGCAGTGGTGGACGTGCCGGCGCACGGGACTGGGCAGCATGGCGGCCAGGTAGAAGGCTTCGAGGGGGGTCAGATCCCGCGGGTGCTTGCCGAAGTAGTGCCGCGCCGCCTCGGTCACACCGTAGATCCCCGGCCCGAACTCCACGATGTTGAGATAAAGCTCCAAAATGCGCCGCTTGTCGAGCGTGCGCTCCAGGTACCAGGTCAGGAACATCTCCTGCAGCTTGCGCGAGACGGTGCGCTCGTGGCTCAAGAACAGGTTCTTCGCCAACTGCATGGTGATCGTGGACGCCCCGAGGCGCACGCGGCCTGCCTTCAGGTTGCGGCGCAGGGCCTCTTCGAACTGCGACGGCAAGAAGCCCCGGTGCCGGAAGAACCCGCCGTCCTCGGTGGTCAGCATGGCCGCCACCATGGCGGGCGCGATGCCGTCGAGGGAGGTAAACGACCCCGATCCGGGAAACAGCCGCACCAGGCGCACGCTGCCGTCGCGCAGGGCCACGCGGTGCGTAAACGGCGACCGCAGCCGGGAGGGATGGGCCCGCGCGGGTGCTTCGAGCGCCCGGCAGCGATCGATCCCCACGCGCCCGCCCAGGCGCAGGGCGTCGAGATCGGCCCAGTCCGCGTCGAACGAGATCTTCGCCTCGAAGCTCCCGCCGAGACGGAACCCCTGCAGGGCCGGCGCCAGGTCCGGGCCCACGGCGTCGAGCACCGTCTGGCAGGGCACCTCGGGCACCGTCGCCACGAGGGACACACGGCGGCGGACGTCGTCGCGCGGATCGACGAGCGTGCCTGCGATCTCGACCGCCGCCCCCCGCCGTTCCAGGCGAAGGCGCGCAAGGTCGAGCGTGCGCGTGCGGGGGTGCCACGTGGCCGCGAGTTCGACGCGGCCGTCGAGGTCCTCGATGGGGGCGCGCGCGAGCAGCGGATGGTGCACGGTGATGCCGCGGAGGCCGCCGGCGGCTTCGACGACGACGCCCGCCTCGTTCCTGGACACGGAGAGCACGCCGTCGAAGCGGCCGGCGCCGACGTCGAGCCAGGGATAGCCGGCGAAGGCGTCGGCCACGGGCGCGAGCGCCACGTCGTCTACGTGGACCGTCACCGAGAAGGTCCCCGCCGGCGGGGCCACCTCGGCTTCGAGGCTGAAGATCTCCGGGACCGGGCCGGCGGCCTCGGCCTTCGACGCGATCCCCCCGCGCAGGCGCGCGGTCACCCCCGCAAGGTCGGCCGAGGCGAGCGTCACGGTCCCCTGCACGCCGGCGACCGCCAGGTCGTGCCGAAGCTGCGCGCCGCCCCCCTCGAGGTGGATCGCCAGCGGAAAGGGCGCCTTCGGATCCACCTCGGCCCGGGCAGCCTCGAAGGATGCCGACAGCGACGCCTCCTCCAGCGCCAGGCGGCCGCCTTCGAGCCGCACCTGGGCGGCCGCCCGATCCCGGCGGCGGGCCGACAGGGTCGCGGTGAGGGTCCGGTCGCCGTCGCGCACCCGCAGCGTCACGTCCGAGACGTCGAAGCCCACACCAGCCGCGCTTCCGCGCCCGCGGGCGGCCCGCGCGGCCGCCCCGCGATGGACCCGCCGCCCCAGATCGGCAAGCGCCTCGACGCTCCCGTCGATCCGGCCGCCCTGCACGTTGACGTGCTCGATGCGAAGGTGGGGCGGAGCGATCCCCGCAAAGCGCGTGCGCACCTCGACTCGGTCGAGCGCGACCAGGGGCTCGATGCGCACGTTCTCCAGGACGACCCGGCCCGGACGCAGCGAGACCCGCCCCACCGTGGCCGGGTGCCCCGTACGATCCTCCAGGGCGGCCCGGACACGGGCCGCGACCCACCGCGGCCCCCACACGATCCCGGCGGCGGCCAGGGCCGCGAGCACGAGCGCCGCGACGGCGGCGGCCCGGCGCCAGCGTCGCCGGCGGGGCGGTGCGGGAGGCGCCGGGGCGCGCCCCCCGATGGTGGGGACTTCCGGTGGCGTCATGGGCGCACGCGCCGGGCCGGCACGCAGCCATGACCCTAGCAGCCCCGCTCTACCGTGGCGACGTCAGCCGCGCGCCCCACGGCAGCGGATCGCGAACAACAGCTTGCCCCCGTTGTAGGACGGGCCGCCCAGCAAAAACACGCCGCCGTCGTCGATGGCGTACGTGGTCTGGACGAGGGTGCGATCGCCGGAGCGGTTCGACAACGACGCGCGGATCCGCAGGCGCTTGCCCTTCCCACCGAGCAACGTAAGGCCCAGCGTATGCCCCGTCCGGAAGGCCGCGCGCGCAGCCTGGTCCTTGACGAGCAAAAGGTCCTTGCGTTCGAGCAGGTGGAAGCCCTTGTAGGCCGCGAACTGGTCGTCGCGCAGTTCGGCCTCCAAAAAGGACAGCTCTGGAGGGATCGTGCCGTCGCCCTTCTTCGTCAGGTGCACGGCGTGCAGATCGCACTTGGCGCGCGTGCGCTCGGCCGCCGCGGCCGGGCCGGCCGACGCCGCCGTGACGACGAACGCCGCCACCGCTCCGGCGAACGCCCGGCGGCGCATGCTTGAAACCTTCGAACGGGATCGTTGGCTGCGACGTCGTCTCATCAGAGTTCTCGCTCCGTGTCGGTGGGCTCTTCTTCCCGCACCCAGATGACCGTGGTGGTGCCCCGGCGGCCCTCGATGTGCTCGATGCGGCCGCTGCCGCCGTCGAACTCGATAAACTCGACCTCGGCGTCGTTGCGCGGCGGCGCCGGCGCGGCGGCCGGGGGTTCGTCGGCCCGCGCGGGGCCGGAGTGTGCAAGGCGCGGTGCCTCGGTCGATGGGGCCGCGCTCGGTGCCGGCGCAGAAGGCGCCTTCGCGCCGGGGTCCGTCGTGGCCACCGCCGGGTGCGCGCCTGCCGCATTCCCGTCGCCGCCCGGGGCCCGCAGGACCGCGAAGACGACGGCGGCGGCGGCGGCCACCCCGGCCACCGCGAAGGCCGGGCGTGCGTGGGATCCACGCAGCCACGTGACGAAGCGCGCCCAGGGGCCGGGCGCCGGCTGCGCAACCTGCGCATCGATGTCGCGCTCGATCCGATCCCAGATCGGCTCGAAGCGCGCCTCGGGCACCTCGCGCGCCTCGGCCCCGAGGCAGGCCCGCACGGCCGCGCCCACCCGCGCCAGGTCCTCGACCTCGCGCGCCACCGCCGGGTCGGCCCGAAGCGCGGCCTCCACGCGGGCGGCGTCCTCGGGCGGCAGTTCACCGTCGAAGTAGGCGCTCAAGGTCTCGGGATCGATGGACGCACGGGTCATGGCACGGTCGCCTCCTTCGACGCAGGGCCCCCCCCGCTCGATTCACTCGCGTCATCTCCGCCCTCGGGCGCGGGCCCCAGGTGGATCCCCCGGGCTTCGAGGGCCTCCCGCATCTTGCGGCGGGCATGGTACAGGCGGCTCATGATCGTGCCCTTCGGGCAGTCGAGGGCGTCGGCCATGTCGGCGTAGCTCATCCCCTCCAGCTCGCGCAGCACCAGGACCGCGCGGTGGATCTCCGGCAGCTCGTCGAGGGCCTCGCGGAAGGCGTCGCGGATCTCCGCGCGGGCGACGGCCTCGTCCGGATCCTCCACGTGGTGCAGGCCGAACGCCGGCCGGGCCGGGCCGGCGGTCTCCACCGCCGAACGCGCCTCGTCGAAGGAGGCGGCCCGGTGCTTCTTCCCGCGCCGGCCGTGGTCGATGCACAGATTCGCGGTGATCCGGTACAGCCAGGTGTAAAAGGAGCTGTTGCCCTGGAACCGCGGCAGGGAGCGGAACGCCTTGACGAACGCCTCCTGCGCGATGTCGAGGGCGTCGGCCTCGTTGCGCACGATCCCCACGGCCACCGTGAACACCCGCCGGTGGTAGCGGCGAAACAGCGCCTCGAACGCGGCCCGTTCGCCCCGCTGGGCACGGGCGACCAGGGTGCGGTCGTCGGGGGATGAGTCGGTCACGGGCGGGTCCTGCGCGGCCGCGCGGCGGGGGCGGCGCCGAAACGTGCGGCTTTCCGGGCTGTGCGACGGGTTATACCCTCCCCTGCGTGCCCCGTGCCACGACGCGCCCCGGCGCTCCGCTGGTCGAAGGCGTGGCCGCTGCGCGCCGCCGCGGTCTTGCGCAGGTTGCGCTGTGGACCTCGATCGACGCCCTGCTGTCGCTTTGGGCGATCGCGACCGTGGCGGTGGGCGTTTCGGCCCTGTCGCAGCGCGGTGACCTGGCCCGCCTGGGCGCACTGCTGGCCTCGGGTCTGTCCTGGGCGGCCTGGTCGGCGGTACGGCTCGCGGCGGCGCGGCGCGCCTACGGCCCCGCGGGTCCGAAGGGCCTCGTGGCGACGGCGCGGACCCTCGTGCGGCGCGGGCGGCCGCGAACCCCCGCCGGCACCCCGCTGCCACGGGCCCTGCGAGAGGAGGTCCTGGGCGCGATCGAGCTGCGGCTTTCGGCCCCGGAGGAGGCGCGGGCGCTCGCGGCCGCCTACGGCGGGCGCGTGGCCGCGCAGCTTCGTCGGCTCGGGGTCCGGCCGGCGGACCTGCTCCCCGCCTTCGACCCGCTTCCGCGTGCCCGCGCCGCCGGCCTGCTGGTGGCGCTGTGGGCGGTGGGAGCCACGATCCCCGCCGCACGGCAAGGCGCCCTGTGGACCCTGCACGGGCTCGACGCTCGGCCGCCGGCGCCGGCCGAGCCCCCCTGGCGGCGCCTGGCCGTCACGCTCGACTACCCGGCCCACACCCACCGCGGCCGCCGGACCCTCGAAAACCCCACCGCGGCCTTTCGCGCCCCGGCCGGGACCGTCGTGTCCCTTGCGTTCGAGCCCCGCCTGCCGGCCGAGGGCGGCGCGCTCGTGGCCGCCCACGAAAGCCCCGAGGGCGTGTCGGACGCGGCCACGGAGACGGTGGAGCTCGCGTGGCGGGACGGGCGGCTTTCGGGGTCGTTTACCCTGCGCGGCGACGGCGAGGCCACGGTCCTCCTCTTCGACGAGGACGGGGCGGTGGCCGCCCGTTCGGACCCGATCCCCTTTCGCCTGGCTCCGGATGCGCCGCCCGAGGTATCCCTCGAACGGGCCGCCGGTGCGGGCGGCGCGACCGTCCGCGACGACCAGACCTACCCCGTGGTGTTCCACGCCCGCGACGACTACGGGATCGCCCGGGCGGACCTGGTCTACGAGCTGGGGGACGGATCGGTCCACCGGATCCCGATCCCCCTGTCGCGCGAGGGCGCACGCGAGTTGACCGAGACGTTCGAGTGGGACCTGTCCACCGTGCCGGTGCGCGAGCGGACGGAGGTGTCCTACTACGTGGAGGTCCGCGACAACGACCCGGGGCTCGCCCTCGTGCCCCTGCCCGATCCCCCCGGCAAGGTGGCCCGGACCCCGCGCGCGAAGCTGGTCGTGGACGACGACGACGCCGAGCACGCCCGCAACGTCGCCGACCTGTCGCGGATCCGCGACGCGGCGGTGGACGTCCTCGCCGCCCGGATCGAGATTGCCACGCAGGGCCGCACACTGGAACCGCCCGTCGCGCTGGCCCGGCTGCGTGCGGCCTTCTCCGCCGAGGAGCAGCTCCTGGTGGCGCTCGCCACCCTCCTCGACGCCTACGCGGTGGACACGCTGGCCGATCGGCGGCGCGGCGACGAGCTCGCCGGGATCCACGAGCGGCTGCACGAGGCCCACGAGCGCGGCCGGCGTCTCCACGAATCGATCCCAGCCGGGGAACCGATCGATCCGCAGGCCGCGGCGCGGGCCCTGCCGGGCCTTTGGGCCCACGACCGCACCCTGGTCCGCGTGCTCGAAGACGAGATCATCCGCCTCGACGACCTGCTCGACGCCGAGATCCTCGAACGCATCGAGACCCTGCTGGCGCGGCTTCGCGCCACGCAGCGCAAGATCGTGGACCTGCTCGAACAGCTCGCGGCGGGCGATGCGTCCGTCGAGCCCCTGCTCGACAGCCTCCTGCGGCGGCGGCGCGAGGACCTGGCGCGGCTGGCCGAAGCCCGCGCCATGCTCGGCCGGGAGATCGACGACGAGTTCCTGAACGAAGACGCCCTCGAGCTGCTGCGGCGCCTCGAACAGGAGGCCGGCGGGACGCCCGAAAGCCGGCTCGAGCGCGCGCGCCGCCAGCTCGAGGAGCTGTCGGGGATGCACGAGGCCGTGCAGGACCGGCTGGGCAAGGGCGACGGCCCCACGAGCGCCCTGTCGGAGGCGGACCGCGCCCGCATGGCGCTCCTGCGGGAGCTTTCGCGCATCGAGGACCGCACCGAGGCCGGCGCCGCCGCCCTGCGGGAGGTCCGGCGCCGCTACCGCAACGCGGCGGCGATGCCCCCCCTCGCCCGCAAGGATCGAAACGCCCTCGAGCGCCTCGCGCGGGCCACCGTGCGATCCCTCGATCGGATCGACGACACGCAGCTCGGACGGCGCGGGCGCGCGGCCCTGGCGCAGGCCAAGGAGCTGGCCGACCGGCTCGCGGGGCTGGCGGGCGACCCGCAGGCGAACGTGGCCGAGGCCTTCGACGCGACCCGGGCCCTCCGGGACGCCCTGGAGAAGGCCCGCCTCGGATCGGCCGACGGCAGCGAGCCGGCCAAGCGCCTCGACGCCGCACGGCGACGTGCGGCCCGGGTGGCCGGCCAGCTCGGCGAGCAGATGCCGCCGATCGAGTCCGTCCTGGACGAGACCCAACGGGCCGAGCTGCCCGAGACCGCGAAGACGCTCGACGGGGCGGCGGCGAAGATCCGCGAGCTGCTGGGCAGCCGCGACACGGATCCGCTGCCCGAGGCCGGCCGCACGGCGCTCGAGACCGCCATGCGCCACCTCGAGGCCGCCGGTTCCGCGAGCCGGCGGGCACGCCCGGACGAGGGGATCGATCGCGCCGGGCGGGCCGCCCGGGCCGTGCGCGAGGCCATCGACAGCCTGCGGCGGCGGGGCCGTCCGCCGCCCGCGGGTGCGCGCGGCGAGGCGTCCACGGCGGCGGAGCGCGACCGGTCGCTGCGCGATCTGGTGATCGAGGCGCTGCGCGGCCACGATCGCGAGAGCCTGGACGACGCCGTGGAGCGCTACTACGAGGAGCTGCTGCGATGACGCACCGGGTGCTGCGATCGTTCCTCGCCTGCCTCGGTCTCGTGGCGCTGCTCGCCCCCGCCCCGGGCGTCGCCGGGCCGCGGGAGGCCTTCCAGCACGCGCTGCAACGCTGGGAGCTGGACGAGGCGGCGAGCCTGGCCAAGCGGCTGGACACGCCGGCCGACCGTGCCTTCGCCGCGGGGCTCGTGGCCCTGTACCGGGGGGACTACCGCGCGGCCGCCGACACCCTCGCGCAGGCCGCCGCCGTCGCCGAGGGAACGCCCCTTGCATCCCAGATTGGCACCTATCTGCAGCTCGCACGCAACGCCGCCGAGATCTTCGCCGGCCGGCCGCCCGAGCGCACGGACGTGGTGGACCTTCGGTTCGCGGCGGACGAAGATCGCTTGCTTTCGCCCTACGCCGACGCGGCCCTGCGCGCGGCCCTGCCGAAGCTCTCGCAGGTCCTGCAGGTGGAACCGGACGGCCCGATCCGGGTGGAGTTCCTGGACGACCCGGCCAAGCTCGCCCGGGTGACACAGCTTCCCCTGTCCGCCGTGCGCACCACCGGTACGGTAGGCGTGACGAAGCACGGGCGCATCGTGATGGTCACGCCCCGGGTGATGCTCCGCGGGTACCCCTGGCTCGACACCCTCGTCCACGAGACCGTGCACTATCTTCTGGTCCTGCGCACCGGGAACAACGCGCCCGTGTGGCTGCAGGAGGGCCTGGCGAAGTACCTGGAGACCGTCTGGCGTACGGACGACCCGCCGCCCCTCGATCCCGCGGTGGCGCATCTGTTGCGCCGGGCCCTCGAGCGCGACGACCTGGTGACCTTCGATGAGATGCACCCGTCCATCGCGCTGCTGCCCACCCAGGAGCGGGCGGCCCTGGCCTACGCCCAGGTCGAGACGATGATCGGCGTCCTCGTGGCGCTGCATGGGCACGCCGGGCTTCGCCGCCTGCTCGACGAGGTGGCCGCGGGCCGGTCGGCCGAGGAGGCCCTGGCGGCCGCGCACGGCGGAAGCTTCGAGTCGTTCCTCGCGGTCTGGAAGGCGAGGATGCGCGAGGCGACCCGCGGTGCCCGGCCCGGCAAGCTGCCGCAGCGACGTTTCCGGTCGGGGCACGAGCCGCCGGACGTGGACGCCGACCTGTTGGGCGATGCGTTCTCGGCCCTCGGCGGCGGGAAGGTACGCAAGCACGCGCGGATCGGGCAGCTCCTCGAACGACGCGGGCACCTGCGGGCCGCCGCGTTCGAGTACGAGAAGGCCCGCCGGGCGGGGGAGCGCGCCGCCCGGGATCCGCAGCTGGCGCGGCGGCTCGGGCACGTCTACCTGATGCTGGGCGAGGCGGCGAAGGCGGCCCCCCTGCTGGGAGAGGCCTTCGCCGTGCGGCCGGACGACGCCAGCCTCGCCACCGACGTGGCCGAGGCGCGCCTCGCCGCCGGGGATCGGGCTGGCGCCCTGGCGGCGGCCCGCGTGGCGATCCGGACGAACCCGTTCATCGGCCCGGTGCACTGCGTGCTGGCCGAGACCCTCGGCGACGAGGACCGGCGCCGGCAGGAGCGACGCTGGTGCCGGCCACGCTGAGCCCCGGCGGCGGCGAGACCGGCGCGACGGCACCGAGGCGGGTGGGCGCCGGACGGGCGGCGGCCCTCGCGTGGCTGCTCGGGTGCGCGCCCGTCGGTGCCACGTCTCACACGCCGGTCCCTTCGCCCCGCCCGCGCGCCGCCGGCCCCCGCACCTCGGCGGTGGTCTCCGTGACGGTGCCACCGGGCGACGGACCGCTGACGGTGCGCTGGTGCTTCGACGGCCCGATGCCGAAGCTGGCGTTTCGCACCCAGCGCGGGCGCGCCGCCACGCTGGACCTTTCGACCCCGAACGGCCGTTCCCTTCGGCGGGACCGGGGGATCGCCCCCCCGGACGGACCACCCCCCCGGTGCCTCGTGCACCGCCTGCGCCGCGCCACCATCGTGCGCGAGCGCCACGGGGACGGCGCGGACCTGCTGCTGGCCGTGCACGACCTGCTGCTTCGGCCCACGCCGCCGCCCGGCCGGACCGAGGTGCGCTTCGCCGTCCCGAAGGGCGCGGTGGTCACGACCCCCTGGCCCGAAGGGCCCGCCCCCGGCACCTTCCGCCCCGCGCCGAGCGTGCACCGGTTCCCTGGATACGTCGCCGTCGGGCCGCCGCCGGCGCTCGTCCAGGCGCCCGGCGGCACGATCCGCCTGCGGCCCCTGGGCGCGCTGCGGGCCGACACGCCGGCCCTGCGGGCCATGGTCGAGGACGCCGCCGCGACCGTCCAGGCGGTCTACGGTGCCATGCCGCGGGCGACGATGGCGGTCTTCGTACGGCCCGCCCGCTGGGCCCGCGGCGTCGGGTTCGGGCAGATGTTGCGCGGCGGCGGGGCGGCGGTGGTCCTGCGCGTGGGCCCGGGCGCGCCGGCCGACGCCCTGCCGGGCAACTGGACCGTCACGCACGAATTCCTCCACGCCACGATGCCGTTTGCGGACGACCCCTGGCTCGGCGAGGGGATCGCCTCGTACTGGACGGAGATCGGCCGCACGCGGGCCGGTCACCGCTCGGAGCGCGAGGGGTGGCGGGCGCTCGAAGCGGCCTTCGAGCGCGGCCGCAGGCGCAGGCGGATCCGTACGCTCGCGGCAGCCAGCGACGCCATGCACCGCACGTTTTCGTACCAGCACGTCTACTGGGGCGGCGCCGCCCTGTGCCTGCTGCTCGACGTGACGATCCGCCGGCGCACCGGCGGCCGCGAGGGACTCGAAGACGCCGCACGCGCGATCCAGGGCTGGCTCGACGCGCCCCGCGCGATCCCCGCCGAGCGGATCGTGCGGGCGTGGGAGCGCCGCTACGGCGACGGGTTGTGGGCGCTCGTCGAGCGCGAACTCGCGCGGGGTTTTCCGGAACTCGCCGACACGTTCGCCTTCCTGGGGGTGCAGCACACCGCGGACGGCGTCGTGCTCGACGACGCGGCGCCCGGCGCCGCGATCCGGCGGGCCATCATGGCGCCCCGCAGGCCCCGCCCCAACGGCGGCGACGACGATCCGGCTACGCGGGACGATCCGGCCCGCCCGCGCGGGCGGCCCGCGCCCGCTCAACCGCCCGGGCGAACGCCCGATCCACCTGGCGGATGAGCCGGCGCAGGCTCTTGCTGATCGAGGCCGCCTGGTAGACCGCCACCCCCGCCTGCACGCCCGCCTCCGGCGGCCCGACCCGGTCCACGATGATCCGGATCCCCGCCGCCGTCGCCTGGATCTCCGACGGCGCAGGCTCTCCTTCGGCGAGCGGGGTCGCGGCGGTGATCTCCCCCAGCGTCGCGGCCGCCGCCTCCACCGCACGCCGCAGCGCCCCTTCGTCCAGGCCCGCCGTCGCCGCCCCATGGGTGACCTCGCCGTGTTCGAGGAGGAACGCACCCACGACCTGGGGCATGGCGGCGATCTTGGCCATCTTCGCCACCACGTGCGGGAAGGCCACGGACAACAACTCCGCGAGTTCCCCCGCCCCACCCCGGGTCGGGCTGCGGGCGGGTTCCGTCGGCGCGAACAGCCCCAGGTGACGGCCGAGAATCGTGCGCGGCGCCCCCGTCCGGCCCGGGAGCCAGCGCACCCGCGCCCCCTCCCAGGCCAGGATCTCACGGGCCGCGTCGGCGCCGACACGCCGCCCGGCGACCGCATGGATCACCTGCCCGCCCTCCACGTGGAAGCAGCCGAAGTCCGCCCCCTCCGGCGCCCCGTCACGCCAGAAGACCAGCACGCCGTCCTCCCCGGCGCGCAGGTACATCGCAAGCACCTGCGCGCTGTCGAGCCCATCGCACGAGCCCGCCGCCTGCGGTCGCTCGGCCGCCCGGCGCGCCAGCCGCTCGACGACCACCGGATCCACCGGCCGGGACATCACGCCGTCGAGGCGAAGGCGCGCGGCATCGAGGAGCACCCGGCCTCGGGGACGGGCCGCCGTCCCGATCACGACCATGCCAGGGGCGCCCGCGCGCAGGCGGGCGACGACGTCCGCCGCACCAGGGGCGTCCAGATCGACGAAGGCCAGGGTCCCTTCCCCACCCGCCGGACCAGCAGCGCCGCGGGCACAGCGCTCCCCCTCCAGCACCGAAAAACCCAGAGGACGAAGACCCGCGCGTAGCTTCGCGAGAGCCCCCGGATCGTAGTTGTACGCAAGGATCGACCGCGACATTCGAGGAACCTCCTCCGTCCTTCCCATCGCCCCCTCGATGACCCACTTGAGCCGGCCCCCTCGGCCCGAGCCGGGACACCGTGCAGTCTCAATCCCACGGCGGACTTGGCACCGGACTTGCTTCGACCTGCTGGCCGTGCCCGGCCCGCGTCCGCTCACCGACCCGCAGACCACCGAAGCCCCCCGCGTGTGGGCGGTCGGCGGTGGCAAGGGGGGCGTCGGCAAGAGCTTCGTGAGCGTTCACCTGGCCGCCGCCTGTGCCCTCGACGGCCGCCGCGTGGTGCTCCTCGACGCCGACCTGGGCGGGGCGAACCTCGACACGCTCCTCGGCTGCCCGCGGCCCCAGCTCGATCTCGGCGATTTCTTCGCCAGGCGGGTGCCGAACCTCGACGCCGCCTGCGTCGAGACGGACATCCCGGGCCTTCGGCTGCTGGCTGGAGACCCCGACACCCTCGGCGCGGCCAACCCCCACCACACCCAAAAGAAGAAGCTCATCCGTCACCTGCGAAGGATCCGCGCCGACCTGGTGATCCTCGATCTCGGCGCCGGTGCGTCGTTCAACGTCCTGGACCTGTTCCTCGCGGCGGATGAGCGGCTGTGCGTCACCCAACCGGAGCCCACGGCGATCCAAAACGCCTTCTCGTTTCTCAAGGCGGCGACCTTGCGCGACCTCGAGCGGCGAAGCGGCGTCAAGCAACGGGCGCGGGTGCGCGGATCGCTGCGGGCGGTCACCCAGCAGGCGGACGGACGCCCCCTCGACCGCCCCGTACGACTCGTCGTCAACCGCGCGCGGCCATCCGAGGGGCGCGGCGTCGCCAATGCGCTATCGGATCTCG
>JALSIN010000150.1 GCA_026989935.1 Polyangiaceae bacterium
CCCGCGCTGCGCGACCGAAAGGACGACATCCCGGAGCTCGCGACGACGCTTGTTCGCGGGTGTTCGCGGGCGCTGCGCCGCGACGTTCGCGGGCTCAGTCCCCAGGCCCAAGAGGCTCTGCGGCGCCACGACTTCCCGGGGAACGTGCGGGAGCTCGCCGAGCTCATCCACCTGGCGATCCTCCACACCCAGTCCGCCTGGCTCACCATCGACGCCTTCCCGCACCTGGCGGCGGCCTTCCGCTCGTCGGCCCAGCCCGGCGAGCTTACGATCCGCCTGCCGGGGGCGTCCCTTCGCGACATCGAGCTCGAGACCCTGCGTCTTGCCCTGTCCCTGACCGGAGGCCGCGTGGTGCGGGCCGCCGAGATGCTCGGGATCACCCGGCACGCCCTGCGGCGCAAGCTCGAAAAGTACGACCTTACGGACCTTCGCCATCGTGCCCGCCGGCCCCCTTCCATCGACGAGACGGACGACGACCAGTACATCTGACGCGCCACCCCACGACGCCGCCAAGGAGTACCGGCCACCCGGCCGGTTTTCGATTCAATCAATTGCTCCAAGAACGGCTTTCTTTGTGATCGAGAACAACCGGCGTCCTTCTCCTGCGACGCGACACCTTGCCGGCCGTCGAAACCATCTGGTATGGCCCCGTGTATGACGACCGTCCGCCCCCTGAAGATCGCCCTGCTGCTCGCGCCGCTGGCCGCCGGCTGCATCGGGAAGTCCAACTTCCCAAAGCGCGCCGCGAAGGTTTACTGCGACAAGCTCAAGGAGTGCCAACCTGACAATTACGACCAATTGGAGATGCTGGGCGGCTGCAAGGACAACGTCGAGTCCTCCACCGAGGATACACTCGACGATTGCGACAAGTACAAGGGCGGCAAGGCCTATCAGTGCCTGCAGAAGGTCAAGACGATGTCTTGCGAGGACTTCAACGCCGGCAACGACCCGCAGCCCTGCGAGGACTTCAACGATGCCTGTGGCTTCGACGACAACCAGGCCATCGCCGAGTACGAAAACGGCCTCGTCGTCCACGGACTGATGGACGTCGAGTTCGTGCCCGCCGATTAGCGCTGCCCCTCTCCCGGCCGGCGCAAGGGATGCGAGCCGGTGCCGGCGGGGGCCGTCCGCCTACGGGGCGAGCCCCGCCGGCCAGCACGCCTCGAAGTCGGGGTGGTGGTGGATGTGTCGGACCGTGCAGGCCGCCATCCCGGCGTGATCCGTCGGGACGCGGCAGACCTCGGTCGCCGCGGGGTCTTTTTGGAAGACCACCGTGTGCGACCAGTGTCCCCACACGTTCTTCGCGCTGCCCGGGGCGCAGAAGCTGCACCCCATGAGATCGTCCTCCCACCAGCCGGTCGTGATTTCGGTCGCGATGTCGGACGCCGCCTGCGCCACACGAAGCTCCAGCACCAACAGGCCGTGGTCGGAGATCGGCCAGTAATTGAAGAACGTCCCCTTGCCGTCATCGCCGGTCACGACGGTCGCGGGGATCGGCTCGGTGTCGCCGTTGTAGATCGTCGGGAAGTCGGTGGCGTCCGATGGGCGGATCTGCACCACCGCGCCCGGGATCCCGACCCCGTTCTCGTCGAGGACCTCCACGTGGACCTCGTTGCCGTTCGTCGGCTGCTCCTCGCACGTCCACTGGTGGTTCGAGATCACCTTGAACACGCCGGCGTCGGCCGGCAGGCCCGGTGGGCGCTCCGTCACCGTGATCTTGGCGGACGCCTCCAGCGCGCCGTCGATGGTGGTGCGCAGGCAAAGGTCGCCTTCCGGCACGTTGGGGACCTCGTAGTAGTAGAGCGCCGTCCCCCCCTCGATGGTCTGCGGCTCGAAGGGCGTGATCCCGGCCGCCGAGGTGACCTCCAGGGTCATGGGCGGTGCCTCGGTCCGACCGGTCCCGTTGCCGGCGCGCACGATCACCGTCAGAGTGTCCCCGGGGTGCGGCTCGGCCGGATCGAAGATGAACTCGGCATCCAGCACCGGCGAGGCGGCCGGCACGGGCTCGCACGCAAACGGCGGCAGCGCCACGTCCGGAAAGGGGCCGGTCGTGACCGAGCCGGTCGTGACCGAGCCGGTCGCGTGCGTGCCGCCGGAGGTCGTCACGCCGCCGGTGGCCGTGGCGGTCCCTCCCCCGCCGGAGACCGAGACACCGAAGCTCGGGTCGCCGGCCGGTCCCCCACCGCAGCGTACCGACAAGAGCACGAGCGCCGCGCCAGCGCGCCGGATCGACGGCGAGGACTGGAGCAGGTGCAGCATCCTCCCCCTGCCGCGAACGATAGCACGGCACGGGCGCCGGGGCCGTCGGCGCCGGTCCGGCACGCGCATCAGTGCCCCCCCTGCACCCGGTCCATGAAGTCGTAGAGGCTGCCGAGGGACGGTGCGGACACCTCGTCGAGGCGGCGGCGCGCCTCCTGTGGCAGGTCGATCTGCGCGGCCAGGAGGTTCGTCTCGAGCTGCTCGATGGTGCGTGCGCCAAACACGACGCTCGTCACCCCCGGTCGCCCGAGCAACCAGGCGAGCGCCACCTGCGCCGGGGCCACCGACAGCGCCTGCGCCGGGGCCACCGACAGCGCCTGCGCCACGGCGACGCAGGTCTCCACGGTGTCCCAGGCCTTCGGGTGGTCGTAGCGCCGCCGCCAGTGCTCCTTTTCGGCCAGGCGCGACCCGGCGGGCATGGGACGGCCGCGCCGGTACTTGCCCGTGAGCATCCCACCCGCCAGCGGAGACCAGGGCAGGATCCCGAGTCCGAAGGCCCGGCAAGCCGGGACGTGCTCGCGCTCCAGGTCGCGGTCGAGCAGGTTGTACTGCGCCTGCAGGCTCACGAAGCGCTCGGTCCCGTGCCGCTCGGCGGCCCAAAGGCTTTCCACCAGGCGGTAGGCCGCGTAGTTCGACGCGCCGACGTACAGGACCTTCCCCGCCCGCACCAGGTCGTCGAGGGCCCGCAGCGTCTCGTCGATGGGCGTGTCGAGATCCTGCATGTGGATCTGGTACAGGTCGATGCGGTCGGTTCGCAGCCGTCGCAGGCTGTCCTCCACCGCCCGCACGATCCGGTAGCGCGACGCACCGGTGCCGTTGGGCCCCTCGGCCATGCGAAAGCGCACCTTCGTCGCGACGACCACCTGGTCGCGGCAGCGCCGCGCCGCGAGGAAGGATCCCACCACGCGCTCGGACAGCCCATCGGGGCCGTAGACGTCGGCCGTGTCGATGAAGTTGATCCCCGCATCGAGGGCCCGGTCCATGATCCGATGGGCGGTCTTCTCGTCGCAGGCGACCTTGTGCATCATGCTCCCGGCGCCCGGCTCTCCGAAGGTCATGGTGCCCAGGCACAGCCGGCTGACCGAAAGGCCGCTTCGTCCGAGGCGCGCGTACTGCATGGCCGCCATGCTAGCGGCGCCCCCGCCGGCCCGCGACCGCGTGGGCGGCGCCCCAGGCGCCGGCTATCCTGGGCCCATGCACGACGACGCCTCGCCCAGACGCCGGACCATGCGGGCCCACGGGCGGGTCCAGGGGGTGTTCTACCGCGCCCACACCCAGCAGGCGGCGCGCCGCCTCGGGCTTTGCGGGTACGTGCGCAACGAACCCGACGGCACGGTGACCATCGTGGCCGAGGGCGACCGCGCCGCCCTGGCGCGCCTCGAAGCCGTCTGCCGCAAGGGCCCACCCGACGCCCGTGTCACCCGCCTCGCCGTGACCGAGGAGCCGGCCCGCGGCGGCTTCGACGACTTCGTGATCGACCGCGGCACCGCGGCCACGTAGGGGCCGCCCCGCCAGGGTCCGCGGGCTGCACTGCCGCCGG
>JALSIN010000151.1 GCA_026989935.1 Polyangiaceae bacterium
GATCTCGCCGCGGATGTCCCGGCCGCGACGGCGGACGGTCCTTCGCCCGGCCCCCGGCGCCCCGAAATCCTCGACGCGCACGCGGCCGCCGCCGAACAGGCGCGACAAGAGGTCGTCGAAGGAGGTCTCGCGCGCCTGGCCGAAGTCCGAGAAGTCGAACCCGCCGAAGCCTCCACCCGGGGCGCTGCCCGGGCCGGCGCCGAAGCCCGCCCGCGCCTGCTTGTAGGCCCGCGCGCGCTCCGGATCGAACCCCTGGGTGAGGCTGATCTCGCCGAACTCGTCGTACAGCTTGCGCTTCTGCTCGTCCCCGAGCACCTCGTAGGCCGTCGAGACCTCCTTGAAGCGCTCCTCGGCGGCCTCGTCGCCCGGGTTCTTGTCCGGGTGGTACTTGCGGGTAAGCGCCCGGTAGGCCTTCTTGATCTCGTCTTGGCTCGCGTTCTTCGAGACGCCGAGGACTTGATACAGGTCTTTCACCGCCCCGCAATGTAGGTCCTCGTGCGCGTTTCGCAACCGGGGCCGGGGCGCCCGGCCCGATACGGGAGCCGGCCGCCGGGTGGCCGGTGGGGCCGTCCGCGCGTAGTCTTTGGCCCCCGCGCCATGGTCCGCCGACTGCCGATCCCGCCCCCCACGCATCCCACCGCCGAGGTGCACCCCTATGCAGACCTGCTCGGCCGGGTTTCCAAGCCGGGTCGCTACCTCGGCGGCGAGCCCCACGCGGTGCACAAGGACCCCGCGACGGTCACGTGCCGCTTCTGCCTGGCCTTCCCCGACCTGTACGAGGTGGGGATGAGCCACCTGGGCACGCGGATCCTCTACGACCGCGTCAACGCCCACGACGATCTGTGGTGCGAGCGCGCCTTCGCCCCCTGGTTCGACATGGAAGCGGCGCTGCGGGCGGCGGGGCTGCCGCTGGTGAGCCTCGAGTCGCACACGCCCCTTTCGGCCTTCGACGCGGTGGGGATGAGCCTGCAGTACGAGCTGTCGTACACGAACGTGCTGCTCAACCTCGACCTGGGCGGGATCCCCCTGCGGGCGGCCGACCGCACGGACCCCGACCCCATCGTCCTCGGCGGCGGGCCGACGGCCACCCACCCCGAGCCCGTGGCGCCGTTCTTCGACGCGCTGCTGGTGGGCGAGGGGGAGGCGGTCCTGCCGCAGATGCTGCGGACGATCGGCGCCATGCGGCGGGCGGGCCGGCCGCGCGCCGAGATCCTGGCGGCGCTGGCCCGGCTGCCCGGCGTCTACGTGCCCGCCTTCTACGAGCGCGCCCGGGACGATCGCACCGGGCTGTGGGTCGTCGTGGGGCGGACGGCGGCGGGGGAGGCGGCCGGGGCCCCGCCGGTGGTCGAGCGCACCTACGTCGAGGATCTCGACGCCTACCCCTTTCCGAGCCGGTTCCCCGTGCCCTACGCCGAGGCGATCTTCGATCGGGCCGCGGTGGAGGTAACGCGCGGGTGCACGGAGGGCTGCCGCTTCTGTCAGGCGGGCATGATCTACCGGCCGGTGCGCGAGCGCTCGCCGGACCAGGTCCTCGAGGCCGTCCTCGACGGCCTCGACGCGGGCGGCTACGACGAGACGAGTCTGACCGCCCTGTCCACCGCCGACGTCTCGTGCATCGCACCGCTCATCCGGGAGCTGGTGCCGCGGCTGGTCGAGCGCGGCGTCAAGCTCGGGGTCGCGAGCCTGCGGGCCTACGGCCTCGACGGCGACCTGCTCGACGAGATCCAGCGGGTGGGGATCACCGGCCTTACGTTCGCCCCCGAGGCCGGCACCCAGCGCATGCGCGACGTGATCAACAAGAACGTCACGGACGAGGACATCCTCCAGACGGCGCGCCGGATCTTCGAGCGCGGGTACGACCGGATGAAGCTCTACTTCATCATGGGGCTTCCCACGGAGACCGAGGCGGACCTGGTGGGGATCGTCGAGACGGCGGCGGCCTGCGCCCGGCAGGCGGAGGCGGCGGGCCTGGGGCGCCGCGCGCAGGTGACGGCCAGCGTCAGCCAGCACGTTCCGAAGCCGCACACCCCGTTCCAGTGGGCGGCCATGGACACCCTGGCCGACCTGGAGGAGAAGGTGGCGCTGCTGCGCGCGGCGGCCCGGCGCGCCAAGATCCAGCTCAAGACCCACGACGCCCGGGAGAGCTACGTCGAGTGCCTGCTGGCGCGCGGGGACGTGCGGATGGCCGACGTGGTCGAGGACGTCTACCGCGCGGGCGGGCGCTTCGACGGCTGGGCCGAGGGCTTTCGGTTCGAGCGCTGGCTCGACGCGCTCGAGGCCCGGGGCGTCGATCCGAACGACATGATCCGGGCCCTGCCCGTGGGGGAGCGGCTGCCCTGGGATCACATCGACGTGGGCGTGGACCCGGCCTTCCTGGCCCGGGAGTACCGCAAGGCCGTGGCGGGTCGGGCCAGCCCACCGTGCGGCAAGCCGGCCGGCGCGAAGGTCCATCCCAAGACGATCGCCGAGGCCGTGGCCGACGACCGGCGCCTGGTCTGCTACGACTGCGGGATCGCGTGCGACATGACGGCCATGCGGGAGGATCGGATGACGGCACTGCGGCGCCTTTCACGGGCGACGGACGAGCGCCTCGCGCGCCAGGCGGGCGCGGGTCGGGCCGCGCCGGACGTGGCGGTGGGGGATCTGGCCGGCCGCCTGTCGCGCAGCAACCTGGCGGCGGGATCGTCTCGCAAGGCGGCGGCCGAGGCGCCGTACTCCCGCCTGCGCCTGCGCTTCGCCAAGCGGGGCCCGGCCCGGTTCCTCGGCCACCTCGACCTGGTCCGCATCGTGCCGCGGATCTTCCGCCGCGCGGGGATCGACGTGGCGTACACGCGCGGCTTCAACCCGCAGCCGCGGATGACCTTCACGCCGGCGCTGCCGCTGGGGATGGAGGCCGAGGCCGAGTTCGTGGACGTGGACGTGTTGCTCCCCGAGTCCGCCGACGACATGCGCGGCCGCACGACCGCCGCCGACCGGGCCCGGCGGGGTGCGGCGCTGGCCGCCCGGCTGGCGGCTGCGAGCTGGCCGGGGCTTTCGATCCTCGACGGCCGGATCCTCGAGCCGGACGAGCCGCGCCTGGGCAAGGTGGTCCGCGGCGCGCGGATCCGCGTGCGGCTGCCGTCCGAGCGCGATCCGGCGGCGTGGGCGGCCGTCGTCGAGGCGCGGCGGGCGGGCCCGCTGCGGGTCGAGCGCAGGGTGCGGCCCAAGAAGCGCCGGGGCCGTCGCACGGGCGGCGGGACGAAGATCGTGGACGTAGGGGCGCACCTGCTCGACGCGCGCGTGGACCTGGACGCGGGGGCCCTGATCTTCACGCTGCGGCTCGACGCCGGCGGCGGCGCCCGCCCGCGCGAGGTCGCCGAGGCGCTGCTGGGGGTCGTGCCGCCGGACGGTCACTTCGTGCGCGAGTGCCTGCTGGCGGACGACGGTGCGGGCGGCCTGCGCCCGCTGGCCTAAGCGGCGCCGCCCGCCGCGGTCACCCCAGCGCCAGCCAGGGCGCGAGGTGGCGGCCGGTGGGGCTGTGGTCGAGGCCGGCCAGGTGCTCCGGGGTGCCCTCTGCGACGATCCGGCCGCCGGCGCCGCCGCCGCCGGGTCCGAGCTCGACCAGGTGGTCGGCGTGGCGCAGCACGACGGGGTCGTGTTCGATGACGAGCACCGTGTGGCCCGCGTCCACGAGCCGATCGAACACCCGCAGCAAGGTGACGATGTCCGCCACGTGCAGGCCCGAGGTGGGTTCGTCGAGGACGTACAAGGTCGGCGAGGGG
>JALSIN010000152.1 GCA_026989935.1 Polyangiaceae bacterium
CTTTCGCCGATCCCCCCACCCCTGACCTCCCCTCCCCGCCCCGCCCCTACACCCGGACACACCCCCGTCGGGCGCGACTACCTCGGGCGTGGATCGTCGGCCGGATCCGGCATGACCTTCGCGTCCCGGACACGCCCGAAGGTCGTGCACGCCCCCCGGGCGGGTTCAAGTCGTGGTCGGGCCGGCTTCATGACCCGCCGGGGGCACGCCACGACCTTCGGGAAGGCTGGGAAGGCTCCGCGGGCACGCCACGACCTTCGGGAAGGCTGGAACGGGGAAGGCTGGGAAGCTCGGAGGTGGGCTTCATTCGAGGCGAAGGACGCCGAGATCCACGGGATCGGGACCTTCCGGGACGGTGACGCGCAGGAGCCGGGGCGCGCCGGGGACGCCCTGGATCAGCAAGTCCAGAGGGCCGGTGGGGACCGCGTCGAGGTGGAACCGGCCCGCCTCGTCCGTGCGGTTGCCCGTACCGGCGGCGACGGCGTCGCCAGCCCCGACGCCGCCGAACATCGGTAGGATCCAGGCACCCGCGACGGGCTCCCCGGCGCGATGCTCCAGTACGCCGTGGGCGCGCACCATCGACCGCAAGGCCAGGACGATGCCCGCACGCGCCTCGCCCGGGCGCAGGGGCGCAAGGCGACGGCCGGCGTGGGCACGACCTGCCCGCGCGGCCAGCTCGATCGGGCGGCCCGCGAGCACCGGCGCAAGACGCCACGCCGTCGTGCCCGGCGGCAGGTTCATGCGGATCTGCCAGGAACCCCCTGGATCCTGGGCCTCGAGGATGACGGGATGCGCCGGGTCCAGGCCTGCGAGAACCCCCGAGACACGCGCCGTCCCGGGCAGTTCGACCTCCGTGACCTCGGGGCATGTCGCCTGCCACGGGTCCGTCGCGTCTCCGGACGGCCCCCGCGCCCACACACGTACCTCGATCCCCTCGGCCAACCCCTCGAGGCGCGCGACCCCGTCGGCGCCGGTGACGGCCTCGGTCCAGACCCCCGTCTGCTCGTCGCGGGCGATCACGAAGGCGTCCACCACGGGTGCTCCGGCGGGGTCGTGAACGCGCACGGTAAGGACGCACGCGGCCGGCCGCACCCGGACCACGACGTTCGCCGTCTCCCGGGCCGCGATCTCGACGACCTCGGGGGCGATCACCCGAAAGCCCGGGACCGCCAGGCGCCACGTGCCCGGCGCCACCTGCTCGATCTCGAAGGCCCCCGCCTGCGACGACACCGCGCCCGCAATCACGCCGCCGGCCTCATCCAGGACTTGCACCCCCGCCTGCACCGGAACGCCGGACGGATCCTCGACGCGCCCGGTCACGGCCCCGACCGCCGCAAGACGCAGGCGCACCTCGGTCCGGTCCCCCGATCGCACCGTGGCGAGGACAGATTCCGCCCTCGCCCCGCCGGAGGATGTCGCCCACACCCGCACCCGGCCGGCCGGCACGGCCTCGAACCGCGCGGTTCCAGTCGGTCCGCTGTGGGCCCGTCGCTCCTGTGCGCCGGGGCCACGCGCGACGACCTCCGCGTAGGCCTCGGGATCGCCGCGATCGTTTCGCACCTCGACGACGAGCTCCCCGTCCCCCGCGTCTTCGTCCGGAAGATCCCACGTGGGACGTGCCGGCGACCCCGGCTCCATGCGAAGCTGTCCGAGGTCCACCGTGCGGCCCTGGGCTCCGCACCGCGCCTGCACCCGGTAGGAGCCCGGCTCGATCCCCCGAGCCTGCGCCCGGCCCGCCCGCACGGGCACCGTGACGACGGCTGCGCTCGGCCCCAGCAGTTCCACGTGCCCCTCGGCGCAGGGCCGCGGAGGCCGGCCCCCGCGGACGGTGGCGTCCAGATCCGCGCAGGCCCGCAGGTGTAGGTCCACCCGCTCCGACTGCCCCAGGGCGAGCGTGGGGTGCCGGTCGGCGAGGCCACAGGCACCGGGCGCCGACGCGGTGACCTCATAGGTTCCCGGCACGAGCCCGTCGGCGTGGTAGTCGCCGGCCGCTCCCGCACGCACCCTCCGGTCCGCGCCGTACCGGTCCACACGGCGCACCGTCACGTCGGCCCCTGCCAGCGCAGCCCCCTGCGGCCCGAAGACGCGCCCATGGATCTCCGCACCGGGCACGAGCGCCACGTCAACGTCCTGCGCCGGCGCGAAGACATGGCGGCGACTCGGAACGTAGCCAGCCGCCCAAACCGCGAGGGTCACCGGCCCGGGCACGACGCCGAGCGCGAAGGCGCCGTCCTCGTCCGTTTGCGCCACGGCCCAGGGCGTCTTCTCCTGTGTCCCGGCCCAGACCGTCCCCCGCGCCAGGGCGGCCACGGTCGCCCCCTCGACGGCGCCCCCCAACGCGTCGGCGATGGTCCCCTCGATGCGCGCGGGCGCGGGGACGAGGCGCAGCACCACGCCCTCGACGACCGCCCCCGGTTCCACTCGTACCGGCGGCGCAGCAGCAGGCAGGAGGGGGCGCGTGTACCCTTCGGCACTCGCCGCGAGGCGATGGGCGCCGGGTGGAAGCATCAGATGAAAGTTCCCCGCCACGATGGCGCCCGTGCAAATCGGGGCGTCCGCAAGCGAGTCGCCGAACGCGCACACCGACGCACCCGCGACAGGGCCGGCGGGGCCGCGGACCTCGCCGCGGACCTCCCCGAACTGCGGCGTCGAACCGCGCGCCCCCGCCCGCCAACGCACCACGGCTCGGCCCGTCGTCCCGGCGGGCTCCGGCGGGGCCACAGCCGCTCGCGGCCCGCAGCCGTGCCGCGCGAACACCAGCAGCAGCCCCGCCGCCGCCAGCAGGAGGACGAGCACGGTGCCCCTCCGCACACGCATGGCAGACACGCTACCCATCCGGGACCGGGGCGGCAAACCGCGGATCGGGCCCGAGGCTCACGTACATCGGCACGGCCCATCGTCCCCGAACGCGCAGTTGTCGGGGGAGCCACCCGAACGGAGGCACCTCGCCGTGAAGTCCGCACAGGCCGTGACCACCTCGCCGGGCGGAACACCGGAAGGATCCACAGGCGCGTCACAGGCCTCACAGCCGCAGGGACCGCCGCAGGCCCGGCAATCGTCCACGGCCATCGCTTCGGACGGTACCGTTGTGGATCCGACGAGAAGGCCGACGACGAGCCCGGTCCATACCTTGGACCATGTGCGCAGGGCGGAACCGTCGTCTACCCCACTCGGCGCTTGCCGCGTGCCATGCGGGGGCATCACGATCTCAGACAGAACGGAACGATGAATGGCTGGCATGCTGGCATGCTGGCATGCTGGCATGCTGGTGTCAAGCCTCCTGAACGCCCGGCATCCATGGCCCCCGGATTCATCGTGTCTTGCGGGCAAGGCACCGCGTTTCCCGCAAGCGAAACGCCTTCAGAATGCGGGCGCTGGAGCGTCGTTTCGCGACATGAAGGCCGTCGTCCGGACACGCCCGAAGAGCGTGTATCGCGGCCCAGCCCCCGGCACCCGGACACACTCGAAGGCCGCACGAGGGCGTGCGCCTAGGACTCCGGCGGGCGCCAGGCGGTCTCGGCGAGTTCGCCCTCCTTGAAGCCGAAGTAGATCTCCATCTGCTCCTGGAGGAACTTCTGGTGCTCCGGGTTCTGGAGATCGAGGCGGTAGGTGTTGATGTAGCGCGGAGACTCCTGCAACCACATCTGCCAGGCCTCGAGGCTGACGTTCTCGTAGATCTTGCGGCCGAGGTCGCCCGGCAGGGGCGGCACGAACGGCAGGCCGGGCAGCTCCTTGCCGAGCTTGATGCAGCGAACGGTGCGTTGGCTCATGGGTCCTCGTCGAATTCCGAAGGTAGCACGGGGCTACGCCCGTTTCAGGGCGTCCGTGACGGCCTCCACCGCGCGGTCGGCCGCGATCCGCTCCTGGCGCCGGTCGTCGCGGTGGCGCAGCGTCACGGTCCCGTCCTCGAGGGTCTGGCCGTCCACGGTGATGCAGTAGGGCGTGCCGATCTCGTCGTGGCGGGCGTAGCGGCGGCCGATGCTGTGCTGCTCGTCGTACTTGGCGCCCACCCCCGCCGCAAACAGGTCGCGGGCGATGCCCCGCGCCACCTCCGGCATGCCGTCCTTCTTGACCAGGGGCAACACGCCCACCTTGATCGGCGCAAGGCGTGGGTGCAACCGCAGCACGGTGCGCGCCCCCTTGCCCCGTTCGTCGCCGGGCTCCTCGTCGTAGGCGTCACACAGCACGGCCAGCACCCCCCGCGTCGCCCCCGCCGCCGGCTCCACCACGTGCGGCACGTAGCGCCACCCCTTCTTGCCGGTGGCCGGGTCCGTCGCCTCCGGGTCGAAGTACGACAGCTTCTTGCCGGATGCCGCGGCGTGGGCGCGCAGGTCGTAGTCGGTGCGGCTGGCGATCCCCTCCAGCTCGTCCCAGCCCCAGGGAAAGCGATACTCCACGTCGAAGCAACCGTCCGAGTAGTGCGCCAACTCGTCGGGCCCGTGCGCCCGAAAGCGCAGGTTCTCGGCCCGCAGCCCGATGCTGCGCCACCAGGCCATGCGCTGCTCCTTCCAGTACTCGAGGTACTTCGGCCCCTCGCCCGGCGGCACGAAGTACTCCATCTCCATCTGCTCGAACTCACACGAGCGGAAGATGAAATGCTCGACGGTGACCTCGTTGCGGAAGCTCTTGCCCATCTGCGCGATCCCGAAGGGGATCTTGAGCGACAGGGCCCCCTGCACGTTCAGGAAGTTCACGAACATGGCCTGGGCCGTCTCGGGACGCAGGTAGACCGAGCTGGCCTCGATGGCCGCCTCCGCGACCGCACGGAGCTCGGCGCCCGTCTTGCCCTCCCGCGCGGCGGTCGCCACCGCCTCGACCACCGCCCCCACCGGATCCACGGGGCCCAGGTGCGTGCGAAACATCAGGTTGAACCGCCGCTCCTCGCTCAAGATCGGCGAGCCGCAGTTCGGACACACGTACCCCACCGGCCCCACCGCAAGCCCCACCAGGGTCTTCCCCTCGCGCCGCACCCCCTCGATGCCCAGGTGCGAAAGCCGCTCGAGGGCCGCCTTGGCCCGCCCCTTGTCGCCCAGCGTCACCGTCGCGGGGGATCCGGGCTCGGCGCGCGGCGCCTTGTCGGCCCGAAAACGTTCGCCGCACAGCTTGCAGTCCACGAGCGGGTCCGAAAAGTTCGCCAGGTGGCCCGAGGCCTCCCAGACCTTCGGGTGCATCAGGATCGAGGCGTCGATCCCCACCACGTCCTCGCGGCAGTGGACCATCGCGCGCCACCACTCGTTCATGAGGTTGCGCTTGAGTTCGGCCCCCATGGGCCCGTAGTCGTAGGCGCTGCGCAGGCCGCCGTAGATCTCGGAGCTTTGGAACACGAACCCCCGCCGCTTGGCGAGCGACACGATCTTCTGCATGCGCTCGGCACGTTCGTCGGTCATGGCCCGCCCATGTATCACACCGCGTGGGACGGTTGCACGCCGCCTCCGACCGGCGGCTCGACCCCGGCCCCGACCTCCGTCTGGCGCGCCACGAGCCGCGCGTAGAGCCCGCCCCGCGCCAGCAGTTCCTCGTGGCGCCCCTGCTCCACCACACGCCCGCGGTCGAGGACGACGATCCGGTCCGCCGCCCGGATCGTGGACAGCCGGTGGGCGATCACCACGGTCGTGCGCCCCTTCGACAGCCGCTCCAGGGCGCGCTGCACCCAGTGCTCGCTCTCGGCGTCGAGGGCGCTGGTGGCCTCGTCGAGCACGAGGATCTTCGGGTCGCGCAGGATCGCCCGGGCGATGCTGATCCGCTGGCGCTGCCCGCCGCTGAGGAGCACGCCGCGCTCACCCACCACGGTGTCATAGCCCTTCGGGAAGGCCCGGATGAACTCGTCGGCGAAGGCCGCCCGCGCCGCCGCCTCGATGGCCTCGTCCGTGGCGTCCAGCCGGCCGTAGCGGATGTTTTCGCGGATCGTGCCCGAAAACAGCAGCGGATCTTGCGACACCCACGCGGTCTGAGCGCGCAACGAGGCGAGGTCCACCCGTCGCAGGTCGTGCCCATCGATGCGCACGACGCCCTCGGTCGGGTCGTAGAAGCGCAGCACCAGCCGCGCGACGGTGGTCTTGCCCGCGCCGCTGGCCCCCACGAGCGCCACCGTGGTCCCGGCCTCGATGGAAAGGTCGAGGCCACCCAGCACCCACTCGTCCCGCTCGGGGTACCGGAAGCGCACGCGCTCGAAGGTCACGTCTCCCCGCACCTGCGCCAGCACGAGAGCGTCCGGCGGCGAGACGATGTCCGGCGGCTCGTCGAGGATCTCGAAGATCCGAGCCGTCGCCCCCAGCGTGGACTGGAGGTTGCCCCAAAGACCCGCCATGGCCCCCACGGCGCCGGCCACCAGCATCGTGTACAGCAGGAACTCGGTCAGCGCCCCGGGGGTGATCGCGCCTTCGACGACCATCTTCCCGCCCAACCAGAAGATCCCCGCGATGGCCCCGAAGGCCGTGAAGCTCGCCACCGCGCCGAACCAGCTACGGGCCAGCGCGCGGCGCACGAACAGGCGGAACGTGCGCTCGATGGCCCGCTCGTAACGCCGGGCCTCGTAGGCCTCGCGCCCGAAGGCCTGCACCGTCTCGATCCCGGCGATCCCCTCCTGCACCGCTCCGCTCGCGCGCGCCAGCTCGTCCTGCGCGCGGCGGGAGATCCGGCGGATCACCCGCCCCCAGAACACGGCGGCCACGACGAGCGGCGGCACCACCGCCAGCATCACGGCCGTAAGCTTCGGGTTCGTCACGAACAGGATCACGACGCCCCCGATCAAGGTGATCGCGTTGCGCAGGGCGATGCTGAGATCTTCGCCCACCGTGTGCTGCAGACGGGTCACGTCGTCCGAAAGGCGCGACAGCAGCTCGCCCGTGCGGCGGCGGTGGAAGAAGCCGGGGGACATCACCAGCAGGTGGCGGTAGATCCGCCCGCGCAGGTCGGCGACCACGCGCTCGCCCACCCAGGTCATCAGGTAGTGGCGAAAGAAGATGAAGACCGCCTGCAGGAAGAACACCCCCACGAGCGCGACCGTGTGCCGGTCGAGCGCCTGGAGGCTGCGCTCGGTGAAGGCCGCGTCGATGACCCGGCCGAAGAAGCGCGGGTACACCAGACCGAGACCGCTGGCGCCGAGCAGGCACACGATGGCGAGGGCGAGTCGCCCGCGGTAGGGCCAGGCCAGCGCGAACAGGCGCCGCACCCGGGCGAGGCTCGCCTCGGCGCGGGCCGTGTCGCGGCGTCCCGCGGCGAGGTGGCGGTCCGTGTCGGTGGGCATGGGTCGGCACAGGCTAGCAGCCGGCCCCCGCAGCGGCCGGTCTGCGGTCACCGAGCCCGGCGCCCCCCATGCCCCGCCGGCGCGTGCGTCCGCCGCACCCGGCACGGGCGGCGCCGCATCCCCGCCCCGGCCCCCATCCGTGCGAGGCCACACGGCGCGGCCGGCGGCTTCCTCGGGCGACACCGCGATCGCTTCCAGCGCCGGGGCATCGTCGGCGCGACCGCTTCGTCAGTCCGCCGCGAACCGTTGCTCGAAGTATTCGAGCACCTTCGTAAACGCCGCCTCGCACCAGTCGAGGGTCAGCAGGGAGTGCCCCTTGCCGGGAAACGTCTCGCGGATCACGTGCTCGCCAAAGGCCTCGGCGAACGCCTCCATCTTCGCCGCGGGGCAGATCCGGTCCTGCTCGTAGCGCATGGCGAGGGCCGGGCCCTTCGCCGCCATGCCCTCCCGGGCGGCGCGGATCTCCTCGGCCGACATGTGCAGCGCCTTCGGGTGGAAGACCGGCAGGCTCGGCTGGCTCGCCACGCCCCCGACCACCGCGTCGTCCGCCATGAGGGTGATCGCGAAGTTGCCGGTCAGGCACATGCCGATCGTCCCCACACCGCGGCTTTCGCAGCGGGCCCGCACGTCGCGGCACAGCGCCCGCATCCAGGCCACGATGGGGCTCGCGGCATCGGTGGCGAACAGGTGGAACACCCGCCGCATGCACAGCAGGCGCACGGTGTTGCCCACGAAGCTCGTCTTGCCGAGGGGCCCGAACAGGTGGGGGAGGAACACCCGGTAACCGGCCTCGTCGAGCCGCCGGGCGAGGTCGAGGGTCTCGGGCCCGATCCCGGGCAGTTCCTGGAAGAGCACGATGGGGCGACGCCCCGTGCCCCGCTCGTACACGCGAAACCGCACCTCCCCGCCGCCGGCCAGCGGCCCTTCGAAGTCGAAGGAGGTAAAGCCCTCGAGGGTCGTCATGTTCTCGTGCGGCACGGGCGTGATTGCGCGCCCGCGCGGTCAGGGCGTCCAGGGCACGCGCTCGGCCTTGAAGTCCACGTACATCCACCAGCCGCTCGTGCCGTTGTTGTCGTCGCGGTCGTCATGGCCCGCGCAGTTCGACGCCGACCCGGGCAGCAGGTCGGCGACGAAGGTGGCGCCCGTCGAGTCCTGGATCGACTGCGGCAGCGTCGCAACCGCGGCGTCGGCCTCGCTCAGGAAGCCGACGATGAGACCCGTCATGAAGTTGTCCGCCGGGTCGGCGTCGTAGGTGGCGGCCACCTGGGCGTCCGTCAGGGGCAACTCGATGTCGCCGAGCTGGAGCACGAGTACATCGCCCGTCGAACTGAAGCAGTCGCCCGTAACCGTGTTCGGCTTCGGCGAGTACATGTTCGTAAGGTGGGCCGGATCGGCTTCGAGACAGGTCGCATCCATCATCGACGTATAGTTGAACGAGCTGACCGTCGCGCCGTCCCTGGGGCTGCAGACCGTCATACTCGCCGGCACCTTGCAGTCGGCTCGCTGGAAGTCGAAGGGGCCGCTGCCCGCCTGGTCGAGCGGCTGGAACAGCAGCATGAAGCTAAGGTCGAGGTTTCCGTCCGGGTTGCCCGATCCGGCGTCGTCGTCCACGTCCGTGGTCATGGCCTCGTTGAAGGAGGGGTTGACTCCCTTCATACCGAGAATTTCCAGGTCCGTGACATCGTTACAACCGAGGAGGCTGACATCCGCGAAGAAATGGGGATCCCGCACGTACAGCTCGGTCACCCGGAACGGATCGACGTCCCCGCCGCCCGTGGTGGTGCCGGTGGTGTCGCCCGCCGTGGTGCTGCTGCCCGCGGTCGTCGAGGTGCTCGTGCCGGTATCGCTCGACGTCGATCCGGTGGTGGGCGACCCGGTGGAGCTGCCCGCCGTGGTGGAGCCGCCGGTGGCCGAGGTGCCGCTCGTGCCGCCGCCGCCGGATCCCCCGTCGTCCCCGCTGCAGCCCGCAGCGGTCATCACGAGGAAGGTGGACAGGGCGGCAAAGCTTCGAATACGTCGGCGCATGGGCCGAGCATAGCCGCCCGCCCGCCCGCGGGAAAGCCGGGTCGGCGGCGGAACACCGTCCCGCGGCCAAACGGCGCCCTAGGCGGCCGAAGCGCGGGCTGATAGGTTCGAGGCCGCCATGGCCCCGCCGCTTCCGGTCCTCGCCGCCCTCTGCTCGACGCTCGCCCCCGTGGCGCAGGACGCGGACCGTGGGGCGCCGCCGGCCATCGCGGTCGAAGCGCCGGCCGACACCGTCTCACCGCCCCGCGGCGACGGGCCGCCGGGCGAGACGACGGAGGGCGACGAGGCGCCTGCGACCGCAGACGGCCCGGAGGCGACGGGCGAACCCGCCCCTGCGCAGCCCGCCACGCCTCGGGACGTCTCGAAGCAGGCGCGGGCCCAGGAGCCCAGGATGCTCCCGGAGTTTGCACCAGACCAGGGATCGCTGGGCGCCCCGCGCCCGTCGCGGCCCCCGGCCCCGCCCGCGACGGGGACGAACCCGGCGGTCCCGCGCCCATTGGCGACGGTGGACGGCTTCCCGACGGACGAGCAGGCCTACGTGACGAACGCGAAGCGAACCGTGGTGTTCCTGCCGGGCCTGCAGCTTCGCAACCAGGTGGGGTTCGTCTCGCCCTTTCGGGTGGACGCGGGCGGCAACCGCTACACGGAGGGGGTGTTCACGCAGGGGCGATTCCGGGCGCGCCCGCAGCTCGTCCTCGGCCGGGGCGGGACGGTGCGGATCGTGGGCCAGGTGGACTTCGCCAACGGCCGCTGGGCCCCGCGTTCGAGCGACGACGCCGCCATCGACGAGATCTGGCGCAACGGCGACGGGCCGCAACCGGGCAACCTGCGCGCGGTGGACTTTCGCGAGCTGTACGTGGAGTGGACCAGCCGGATCGGGGTGTTTCGCCTGGGGCAGATGGCGTTCAACTGGGGACAGGGGTTGTTGACGAACGACGGCAACAACATGGATCGCTTCGGCGACATGAAGTTCGGCGGCGATGGGGACGGCAGCCTGAACGAGCGCTTCTTGTTCGCCACGAAGCCCCTGGCCAAGACGGGTGGTCCGGGCAAGGACGTCATCTTCGCCCTCGGCGCGGACCTCGTCTACCGCGATCCCCTGGCGGACCTTACCCAGGGCGATCTCGCGGGGCAGGGCTTCCTGGCCGTACGCTGGCAACCGGAGCACGCCCCGGGCAACTGGCTCGGCGCCTACGCGGTCGTGCGAGGCCAGAAGACGGCCGACGACGGCGACGTGTACGAAGGGGACGACCGCCTGCTCGTGGGCGCCTTCGACTTCTCGGGGCAGGGAATGAAGAAGCTTCGCCCCAAGCTGGTTCTCCTGGGCGCCTTCGAGGCCGTGTTCGTGGGCGGCAAGACCACCTTCTCGGCCGACCCCGGGACGGAGCAACAGGTGGTGCAGCTCGCGGCGGTCGGCCGCGGTTACATCGGCAACCCGAAGACCTGGCTCGCCGGACTGGATCTCGGCGCGCTTTCGGGGGACGCGAACCCCTACGACGACGAGGTCAACAACTTCACGGCGTCCCCCGGCTTTACCGCGGGGCTCGTCCTCCACCCCTACCTGCTCGCGTACCAGAGCGCCCGGGCGCGCGTCGAGGCCGAGAACACGGACCTGTTCGGCGTGCCGCAAAACGGCACGCAGTACATCCCGACGAAGGGGCGGATGACGAACACCGTGTACTTCCACCCGAAGGCGCGCTACGGGCTGCTCGAGCGCGCGGAGATCTGGGGCGGCCCCCTCGTGGCCTTCGCACCGGCGCCGGTGCTCGACCCCTACGACACCACGATCGGCGGCGGAACCCCCAAGAACTACGTCGGCGGGGATGGAAACCGACGCTACTACGGCACGGAACTCGATCTGGGCGTGCGCGTGCGCCACAGCTACGAGAACCTGTGGCTGATGGCCGGCGTCCAGGCCGGGGTGCTGTTTCCGGGGCCGGCCTTCCGCAACGCCCGCGGCGACGACGAACGTGCCGTGTGGGCGACCTTCTTCCGCACCGAGATCCGGTACTGATCGCGGGCGCCGGCGTTACGACGCGCGCGCCACGACCACCCCCCTACGGCGTGCCTTCGCCCGCCTTCTCCCCGCCCTCGGCCCCGCCGGCGGGCTCGACGAGCGCGCCGGTGTCCTCCAGGGCGTCGCGGGCCTGCGGGGCGTACAGCTCCACGAACCCGCGCGTGTGCGTGCTCTTGGCGACGTAGCGCTCCTTCGCGTCGCTCTCACCGCCGCCGTCTGCGTCGCCGTCGATCCGGTAGACCGCCACGGTCTGGGGCTCCCCCTCCCCTTCGAGCCGCACCTCGAGCAGCGGCGCGGCGCGGCCGACGTCCGGCGGATCCGACAAATAGGCCCGGGCCCGCAGCCGCAGGAACTTCTTGAGCCAGGCCTCGGCCGTCTCGCTGCGCTCGTCCGCCTCCCCGATCGAGAAGAAGGCCGCGTCCCGGTCGGCCCGGTGGTGTTGCACGAGAGTGACGGTCCCCTCCGGCGTCGCGACCGTCACGCGGTCCCAGTCGGCCAGCGTTCCATCGAACACGCGCCGATCGATGAGCGACGTCTTGGGCGACATCAGCGGCCGCAGGACCCGCGCGTCCACCAGGTAGATCTGCCCCGACTCGACGTCCCGAAGGTACCGGCTGTCCCCCCCATAGACCGTGTCCCCCAGCTCGTACTCGTGGGCGCCGTCGGCGGTCTCGACGACGAGCTTGGCGGGCGGATCGTCGAGCCCGAGTTCCGCGAGGTCCACGGCGTCGGAGGTGTCGAGCCGTCGCTTGGCCGCCAAGGGTGCGGCGGCGGCCACGATCTTCTCCGCCGCGGCGTTGCCCTTGAAGGCGTCGCGCTCGGTCACCTCGAAGCCCTCCGGCGCGCCGGCGCCCGTTTCGGCACCGCCGCCCGTCCCCGACCCGGATGCGTCCTCCGTCTTCGCGCCCTTCCCGGGGGCGTCCGCCGCCTTCGCGCCGTCCCCAGCCCCGCCCGTGCCGTCGGCCGGGCCGGCCGCCTCGCCCGTACCGCCCCCCGCCTTCGCCTCGTCCTTCCCGGCGGCGTCGGCCGCCTCCTTGCGGCGGCGTTTTTCCACCTCCACCCACACGAATGCGCCGAGATCGTCCTTCTTGGGCACGAGGCGCACGTCCAGGGCCTTGGCGTGGTACCGGACCTCGCGCAGGGCCTCCTTCTCGATGTCGAGGATCCGGACGGCGGCCTCGCGCTCGTCCTCGGGTTCGGCGGTCCACGCAGCGTAGGCCCCGGCCAGGGCAACGACGAGGATCCCCGCGTGCAGGAAGACAGGTCGCATCACTTGCTCCCTTTCCGGCGCCGGCGCACGTGGAGGCCGCCGCCCGCGAGCACGAGCACGGGAACCCCGAGGACCGTGGCGTAGAACCACTTGGCCTGGTCTTCCTTGGTGTGCTCGATCTTGACGTCCTCCTCGGACTCGGTGCGGCCCGAAAGGGCCTCCGCGCCGATCAGCCAGTTGATCGTGTCGTGGATGAACTGCTGGTTTCCGAGGTTGCCGAGCGCGAGATCCGACAGGAAGCTCGCGTCCGCCGCCACGACGGCGCGAAACGGCGTGGCCCCCGCGGCGGACGGCTCCACGGCGGCCACGATGGGCCGCTCCCGTTTGGCCTCGCCGGCGTCCGTGTCCAGCTCGAAGTCACCGTCGAGATCCGCCCAGGCGATCGGCAGCGACCGCACCGTGAACACGACCTTGCGGGTGGGCGCGTCGCGCCGCTCCAGGAAGCCGCTGGTGGGCGTAAACAGCAGCAGCCGCCCGGCGTACTCCGCCATCACCGTCGTGGACGGGTGGATCGAGAAGCGGTCGGTGACCAGGTTCGCCCGGTCGAGCTTGGCGTGGTACAGGGGCACGTACCCGCCCTCGGCCGCGAGTACGCCCTCGCCGAGGGACAGGCCGAGGTCGGCGAGCAGATCGCCGAGCGGGTCCCCGCCACCCGCCTTCGGGGCGGGCTTCGCCGGGTCCGCGGCCGGCGCTGGCGCGGCCGGCTTCGGCTCGCCGCCGGAGGCGGGCCGGTCCGCCGCAGGTTCATCGGGGGCCTGGCCGCCCGTGCGGGCCGCCGGCGAGCGCCCGGACGCGGGCTCATCGGCCGGTCCACCGGCGGCGGCCTCGGGGGCGGGCAGGTCCAGCAACCGCGCCACGGACCGCGCGGCCGCGGGCTCGAGGGCGAGCAGCAGCGCTCCGCCCCGCGCCAGGTACGCCCGCAGGGCGGCGATCTCGGCCGGATGGAAGGCCTCCTTCGGCCCCGCCACGATCACCAGGTCCGCATCGTCCGGCACCGCGTCGCCGAGCCCGGCCGCCAGCGACAGCGTCTCCACGTCGAAGTGCAGGGCTTCGAGCAGCTTGCGCAGTCCCTTGAGCGACTCCTCGGGCGGCCGCGTGCCCGTCCACCCCATCTCGCCGTGGCCCGCCGTGAGGTAGACCTTGCGCTCGGACTGGCCGAGTTCGAGGAGGATCCGCTGCACCTCCCCGTCGAGCTTCTTGAGCGTGCGCTTGGCGCGGTCGAGGGTGGTGCCCACCTGGATCGTGCGGGTGACGGGCCGCTCGCCGGCGGGCTTCTCCTGCGCCCCCTCGTCCAGGACCACCTCCCCGCGGGTGATCGCCACGACGCCGTTTTCCCGCACGCGAAGGGCCCGCGCCAGCTTCGGGTGCGCCGCGAGATCCATGACCTCCACCGTGAGATTCGGCCCCTCGATCTGCCGGAAGTACCCGAGCAGCTCGTCCGTGACCTCCGAGGCCGGCGGCATGAAGATCCGCACGTTGAGCGGCGCTTCCAGGGCCGCAGCCAGGTTCTTCGTGGCCGTCCCCGCCTCCGTGGTGCGAAAGTGGGTAAGGTCGAACCGGTGGTTCTTGCGCGCGGCGATGTAGTCGGCGGGAAAGACCCACGCGGTTCCCAGCGCCGCCGACAGCGCCGCGGCAAGCACGTGTCGCACCTGCGCCACGGGCAACACCACCGGGTTTCGATGCAACGTGGCGTCGAGGGCGAGGAAGGGCAGCACGGACGCCAAGACCGCGATGGGCCAAAGGGCGCCCACCACCCCCCGGTACCGCCGCAAGCCCTCCGAAGCGAGGCCGAGCGCCTTCGTGACGGTGGTGGTCGTTCCCGCGTAGAGCACGAGCCCCACCGCGGCACCCAGCAGGCAGGCGAGCACGACGCGCAACGCGAACCGCCGCCCGGGGTCGGTCGCGCCGCGATAGGCGCGGTAGGACAGCCCGGCGCAGGCGGCGAGCAGGACCACGCCGACCCCGTCGGCCGTCCACCGCAGAGCGTCGTAGCCGGACAAGAGGCGCTCGCCGGCGAACAGGGCGAAAAGACCCGCCAGGAGCGTGATCGATCGAGCGCTCATCGCCACCTCCGAAGCGCGAGCACGCGCGTGGACAGCATCAAGAACACGTACGACAGCGTGCCGTAATAGACCACCGACTGCACCTCGATGCGCCCGTTCATGAACCCGCGAAAGTGCTTGTCGAACAGGCTCATGTACGCGAGGATCTCCTTGAGGGGCGGGTCGCTGACGCGCGAGAGCATCCAGGTGGTCAGGAGGAAGACCACGATGGCGGCGCCGAGGACGGCCGCAAACACCTGGTTGCGTGCCACGGACGACGCGAAGATCCCGACCGCGGTGCAGGCCGCCCCCACGAGCAAGAGCCCCAGGTAACCGGCGAACACCTGCCCAAAGCTCACCTTGCCGTTGACGCCCACCAGGGCCGGCATGTACGCCGTCCCCAGCGTGAGGACGGCGAGGACGGCCATGGCAGCCAGGAACTTCCCGAGCACGATCTGCACGTCGGAAAGCGGCGCGGCGTCGAGCAGGACCATCGTGCCCGTCTGCCGTTCCTCGGCGAACGAGCGCATGGTCAGCAGGATCGATGCGATCGCCGTGGTCCCGAAGGAGAAGTAGAAGAAGTCCCGCAGGACGTCGGCGCTGTAACGAGGCGTGTCGGTCAGCGCGAACGCGTTGAACAGGATCCCGTCGAGCAACAGGACCGCGGCCACGATGACGTAGCCCCACATGGAGTTGAGGTAGGCCGACACGTCGCGGCGCGCGGCCACCAGGACACCGGTCATGGATGCGCCTCCTTCGCCTGGGAGGGTTCCGCGGCCTCCTCGGCGGTCAGCCGCAGGAAGATCCGCTCGAGCTCGTGGGTGCCTTCCTCCACCCGCCGCACGCCCAGGCCGGCGCCCACCAGGGCCGCCACGACCGCCTCGCGGGCGTCCGTCTCCATCGAGACGTCGGCCTGCACCAGGCCGTCACCGGCGGGGGCGGTTTCCACGTCGCGCACGGCCTCGACGCCCGCCAAGGCGCGGCGGACCGCGGTCTCGTCGCCGCGCACCTCCACCTGCACGCGCCGACCCGCGCCGAAGCGGCTCGCCAGTTCCTCCTCGGTGCCGTCGGCCACCAGCCGACCCTCGTCCAGGACCAGGATCCGGTCGCAGGTCTGCTCCACCTCGGACAGGATGTGGCTGCTGACGATGACCGTCGCCTCCCGGCCGAGCGACCGCACCGTCTGCCGCATCCCCACGATCTGGTGGGGGTCGAGCCCCGAGACCGGCTCGTCGAGCAGGACGAGCGCAGGCCGATGGACGATCGCCTGGGCGATGCCGACCCGCTTGCGGTAGCCGTGGCTGAGCACCCCGATCACGTCGTCTCGCACGGATCCCAGGGCGCAGACCTCGAGCACCTCGGGCAGACGCCGGGCGACCTCTGCCCGCGTCATGCCCTTCATGCGGCCGCACCAGGCGAGGAACTCGGTCACGCGCATCTCGTCGTACAGGGGCGGGTGCTCCGGGAGGAAACCGATCCGCCGCCGCAGTTCATTGGGGGCGAACGTGGCGTCGGTCCCCTCGATCCGCACCGTCCCCGCGCTCGGCATGAGCAGACCGGCGAGCACCCGCAGCGTCGTGGACTTGCCGGCGCCGTTCAACCCCAACAGCCCCACCACCTGGTGGGTGTCGATCCGAAAGGAAACGTCGTCGAGCGCGCGAAAGCGCCCATAGTACCGGGTCAGTCCCTGGACTTCGAGCATGGGAGGCTCCTTGCCGTGGGCTGCGCGGACGTGCGCCCGCGACGCATAATCACGACCGGGGGCAAGGTCAAGGGATGCGCGATACGCGCATTCGTTTGCGAGCGGCATGCGCGTCCCGGGGCACGCCGAGGATGGGCGATCCGGGCGCGACGCGCAGGGCGGCGTCGAGGTAGGCGGCGGCGGCCACGCAGGCATCGACGGGGTCGCGGTCCCGGGCGAGGGCGGCGGCCACGGCGGTGGCGAAGGTGCAGCCGGTCCCGCGCGGGTCGGTCCCGGCGATGCGGGGGTGCTCGATGCGGACCGCCGACGACGGCGTGACGACGAGGTCGCGGACGGTCGCGGGGTCGGCGCCGTGCCCGCCGGTGACGCACACGGCGCCGGCGCCGGCGCGCAGGACGGCACGGGCCGCGCGCAGGGCTGAAGCCTCGTCCGCCACGGGCGCCCCCGTCCACGACGCCAGTTCGGGCAGGTTCGGGGTGACGACGGCCGCGTACCGCGCCAGGGCCGTGCGGACGATCTCAAGGGCGGCGGGCTCGGTCAGGGTCCCGCCCGCGGAGGCGGACGACACCGGATCGATCACCCACGGGATCCCCGGCATGGCACGTGCCAGGTCGAGCAGGGCCTCGGCCGCCTCGCGGCGCCCCACCGCCCCCACCTTCACGGCGCCGATCCAGCGGTCGCGGATCCCGGCGCGGGCCGCGGCGCGCACCGCCGGACCGGGCACGGGCACGAGGCTCTCCACGCCCGTGCCGTCTTGCACGGCGATACAGGTGGCGACGGGCACGACGTGCATCCCGAGGCCGACACCGGCGCGGACGTCCGCCGCAAGGCCGGCGCCGCCCGTCGGATCGAGCCCCCCGAGACAGAGGACGGACGGCGACGGGGGACGGGCGCGGGCCACGGCGCCCTCGACTTTGCGGTCGGGCGCGTGCGGCTGGCAACCCCGCGACCGCGCAGCGCCCGGGCGGGTCCCGGACCGCCGCGCACCACCGAGGACGGCCACGAACCGGCGGCGGTGCCCAGGGGCGGAATCGAACCACCGACACGCGGATTTTCAGTCCGCTGCTCTACCAACTGAGCTACCTGGGCGGGTAGGAGGTTTGCGGGGCCGGAGAGATAGCCGACCGCGGCCCCTCGCGTCAAGGGCCGTCCGAGGCGCCGGGGGCCGGCAGGACGACCTTCACGGACGTGCCCTCGCCCACGACCGACTCCATCTCGATGACACCGCCGTGCTGCTCGACGATGGCGCGGCACACGGCGAGACCGAGGCCGGTGCCGCCTTCCGTGGCGGTGACGAACTCGTCGAAGATCTCGGCGATGTGCTCTTCGGGGATGCCCACCCCGTCGTCTTCCACGACAAGGGTCACGTGGTTCGCGGCAGCCTCGACACCCAGGCGCACGGTGCCCGTCTTGCGATCGGAGCGGCGCGCGATGGCCTCGACGCCATTGCGCAACAAGTTGGTGAGCACGCGCCGGAGGGCGTCGCCATCGGCGTGCCACCAGATGGGCCCGTCGCCGGGCGCCTCGAAGGTCACCGTCGCCTCGATCATCGCGTCGGCGGCGCGCCGCTGCGCCACGTCCACCACATCCTGCCCGATGGCCCGCAAATCGATTCTCCGGGGCCGGATCTTCTTCTTGCGACCAAACACCAACAGATCGCCCAGCAGCCCCTCCACCCGTCGGCATTCGTCGATGATTCGATCGATGATCTCACGAGCGTCCTTGGGCCCCGATGCGTCCATCTCCAACGCGAGCACCTGCGCCAGGCTCTGGATCGCGAACACCGGGTTTCGGATCTCGTGGGCCAGCGTGGCCACGACCTTGCCGAGATCTTCGAGCCGCCGCCGATGCTCGCGCGTGGCCTGCTCGCGCTTGGTCCGCGTGATGTCCGAGAACACGACCACCGTGCCGTTGCGCCGCCCGCTCGCACCGACGACGGGACGGGAGGAAAATCCCAGCACCTTCGTCTCGGCGAACGACCGTTCCCCGGGGCGCCCCTGCCCCACCAGCAGGACCTCCTGTTTGTCGGCCGGCCACAGCATGCTCTCGAGTTCGGCCCGCACGTCCAGCAGACGCACGCCCATGAGTTCGTCCATGGAGCACTCGAAGATGCGTGCGGCGGCTCGATTGAGGCCCACGATCACCCCGCGGACGTCGAGCAACAGGATTCCCGTCGGCAACGCCGCGAGCACGGCGTCGAGCAGTTCGAGGGGTTCCGCAACCTCCGGCACGGCATCGGGCGAAGGTGGAGGGGCTGGCGCCATCGGGTGCGGCGCGGTCGGCTCGCTCGCCGCGCGCATGTCCAGGCGGATCGTCTCGTGGAAACGGCTCCGGTGCCGACGCACCTGGCCGTCTTCGTCATCCGGCACGGTCCACCTCCCCGTCCTCGCCAGGCCACGGCCCCATTTCGTCCAGGATCTTCTGAACGGCCTCCTTGAAGGCGCGCGGCGATCCCCCCGCACCGGCGACGGCGCCCGAAAGCCCGTCGAGCAGCAGCGGGAAGGTCCGCGCGGATGGGCTGCAGCACAGCAGCCACTCGCGAAGCTGCTCGTCGAACACGGCATCGATGTCCACCGGATCGTCGGCGCCGGCGACCCGGGCGGAAAACGCGTTGCGCACCCGGACGAGCAGGGGTCCGAGTGGACCGTCCCAAAGGCGCCGTGCCTCGTCCTCGGGCGAGTCCACGGCGGCGGTCACCTCCGGATCCGGTCGGCGGTGTCGCTCCTCGCGGACGAGGTAAGCGAAGCGGCGCCCGAGGTCGGCGCGGACCGCCGCCACGTCCGCGCCGCGGCGCAACAACAAGACCACGGCGCCGTTTGCGTCGAGCGCCCGCACGAGGAGCCGGACACCCGCCAGGGAGATGCACACCTCGTCGAAGGCGGCGCCCACCGTGGCAGACGCCAGTTGCATCCGCCGTACGGTCTTGGCCAGGTCGAGCAGAGCCTGGCCGGAGAGACCGCCGTCGGCGGCGATCGAGACGGGCCGGCCGTCACGGACGACCAGCGCGGCACGGACGCTGCGATGCGCGGCGAGTTCGGCAAGCGCCGCCGAGGGCCCGGATGGCTGTGTCATCCATCCACCCCCAAGACCGCGTCGTGGACGTCGTAGGCGTCGGTGTCGTCGCTGATGGCGAGGACGGCGGAGGTGTTCCCCATGGACACGACGGCGATCTGCCGGCCATCCGCCGCCCGAGCGACGATGCCATCGTAGACCCCCACTCCAAGGGCCCGGGCGAGGCGGGCGGCCGCACGCATGTAGAAGCCGGCGAGGGTGGCGAGATCCCGGTGCTCCTTCATGTCGTCGGCGAGGACCTTCCCGGTCCCGGACACGAGCGCCACCCCCTCGACGCCGTCGAACGCCCAGAACTGTTCGAGCAGCAGCGCCCGCACCTCGGGGTCTTCGATCACCGCGTGGCCGGTGGTGCTGTCGGCGGGCGTGGTGGTGGCGACGGCCGTCGTTCCGTCTTCGTCGTCGTCCGAAGGGAGTTCGAAGGGTTCCGCCTCGCCGGCCCCCCCCGGGGAAACGTCGTCCTCCCCGTCGGCAATCGGGGTCGCATCCACGGCGCCTTCGTCGATGAGGCGCGCCGCCTCCATCAGAAGATGTGTGGAGGAGCGCGTGATCGTGCGCCGCGGCGGCGGCCGAAAGAGCACCTCGCGGAAGCTGCCGCGACCGGCGGCCACGATCTTGAAGAACGCGAGTTCGCCGCGGAAGCTGCCATAGTCCACGTGCGTGATATCCCCGTGCTCGAACCAGATCTCCCCCGTGGCGAGGGGCGTCTCGACGACCAGGCGCCGGTCACGCCCGCTGACGGCAATCATCTGCACGTAGTCGAACAGCTCGACCTCGATCCCACGCCCGAAGAACCCCCGGCGCGGGCCGATGCGCCGCAGCCGCTCGACGAGATCGTCCCCAGACACGGGCTTGGGGACGATCTCGATGGAGGGCGCGTGGTGGTAGGATGCCTCGAGATCGGCATTGACGTACGCCGACTGGATGATGATCGGTACGGACGGGTGATGGCTGCCGAGCCACTCGACCAGGGCGGTGCCGTCACCACCTGGCATCTTCACGTCACACACCACGGCGTCGAAGGACTGCGCACGCAGCAGGTCGATCGCCTGCCGCACCGTGCTGGCGAGGGCGACATCGATGCCGCCCGCCCGCAAGGCCCGCTCCAGTGCGAAACGAATGTTCGGCTCATCGTCTACGACGAGGACGCGCATGGGAGCCGAGGTGGCGGAGGGCACTGAGCCGCAATTATGCCTTGTTTTCCGTGGTGGTTGGGTGGCCATGAGGGCCCTTGCGACCGGCCCGAAGCGGCACCGCGCGACCGCGCAGGTCGCCCGGCCAGCTCGGGCCCCCGGCCGAGCGTGGCCGCAGGCGGGGGCAGGCGCGCTCGACAGGAGAATCTTTTATGGTCTATTCACCATACACCCCGCACGGCCACGGAAGGGCCAAAGCGCGCAGATCCCTCGTAGTTCCCAGGAAAAGCCAGCTTCCACCGGATCCAGCCTCCAGCCCCACCTTCGGCAATATACTAGCAAGTTTATGGGGTATTCCTCATTACAAAAAATGCTTTTCATAAAATGGAAAATCGACTAGTCTGGTTTCATGGCCGTCGTCCTCGATGATCTGAACCTCCACAAGGCGGAACGCCTGCTGTGTGAACGCGCCCTCGCGGAGGGCGGCACCATCGTCGAAGCCGCCAAGTTGCTGGGGATCACCCGGCACGCGCTCAAGCGGCGCATCGTCAAGCACCAGATCCCCTGGCCGCCCAAGAAGGCTGCGGAGCCGCCCGCACCATCGGGCAGTCCCTCCTTGCCTCCTTCTTCGTTCGCGGCGGCGCCTCGCTGAGAGCCTGCGGTCCCGTCGCGGGCGGCGTCGAGGGGCGGCAAAGCTCCGTCGTCGCAAGGGTCGAGCGGCTCTTCCCGGGTGAGACGACCGCTCCGGCGCGAACGGAACGCCGCGCGCGAGGACGGATCGCTCGACCTGCCCCCGCGGGCCGGGCCGGCGTGTTTGCTAGGGTAACGCGGTGCCCGTGGACGCCCCGAACATCCCCGGCCGATCCGATCTGGCCGACGCCGTCGAGCGGATCGTCGAGTCCTATCGCCTACACGGCAACATCAACCACCTCGACGGCACGAACCTGCCTTCGCGCAGCGAGGCGACGGAGTTGCTCGACGACCTCGTCTCCCTGCTCTTTCCCGGCTTCTTCGTGCAGGAGCAGGTGGACGCGCTGACCTGCCGCTACTTCGTGGGAGAGCGCTGTGCGCGGGTCTTGCGGCGGCTCGAACGCGCCATCGACCGGGCGCTCGCCCTGGGTGCTCCGGACGCCCCGGCGGTCATGGACGCCGCCGCTCGGGCGGCCAAGGCGCACGCGCACGCCCTTGCCCTCATCGCCGCCCTACCCGAGATCCGAGACGTCCTCGACGCGGACGTCCAGGCCGCGGTCGCCGGCGACCCGGCCGCGCGCAGCCGCTCGGAGGTCATCCTGGCCTATCCCGGCGTCGAGGCCATCGCCGTCCACCGCCTGGCACACTTTCTCTACGGGCGGACGATCCCCCTCCTGCCGCGCCTGCTCAGTGAAATCGTCCACCGGCGCACCGGCATCGACATCCATCCCGGCGCCCGGATCGGCGCCCACTTCTTCATCGACCACGGCACGGGCGTCGTGATCGGAGAGACCACCGAGATCGGCCGAAACGTCAAGATCTACCAGGGCGTCACCCTCGGTGCGCTGTCCGTGGACCGCTCCACCGCGCGGGCGTCCAGCCCCAAACGCCATCCGACCATCGAAGACGACGTGACGATCTACGCCGGCGCGACGATCCTCGGCGGCCAGACCGTCATCGGTCGGGGCAGCATCATCGGCGGCAACGTGTGGCTGACCGAAAGCGTGCCCCCGAACACCATGGTCACCCTCGACGACCCGTCCCTGCGTTTCATCGCGGTCGGCGGCCGCGACCGGGACCCGGCGTCCACGACGGAACGGGCGGGCTAACGCTCGGGCGCGGCATCGTCCCGGCCGGTCGTACGACGGCGAGGGACCGAACCTCGCAAGGCCTCGCGCACGAGCGCCTTCGTGTCCTCGTCGAACGACTGGGCCAGCATCCACTCCAGGTAGCCGCGGTGGGCGGGATTTTCGGCCACCTCCCGCAGGGGGGTGCCCTTGAGCTTGCCGAAGTTGAACGCCGGCTCGTCGCCGCGCCAGACGAAGCGCCGGCCCGAGTCCACGTAGCCGCGCTCGTTGGACATGGAGAGTTCATAGACGGCGTCCGGATCGGGTTCGAGATCGTCGTATCGCGCAAGCTCGCCGGCG
>JALSIN010000153.1 GCA_026989935.1 Polyangiaceae bacterium
GTGCACTGTTTCGAGACCTGCATGAGCGGGTCGTGCGGATCACCGTGCACGCCGGGGAGACCGAGCCCGTGCGCAACGTTTGGCAGGCGGCCTACGAACTGAGCGCCGATCGCGTGGGCCACGGGCTGACCCTCGTGGACGACGACGCCCTGCGCGCTCGTTTCCGCGAGCGGCGGATCGCCGTCGAGCTGTGTCCGTCGAGCAATTTTCAGATCGTAGGCGCTGGCTCTGCTGGGCCGGGGTATCGGGACCATCGCCTCGACGTGGGCAGGGCCGCCTATCCACTGCGGACCTACCTCGACGAAGGGATGCGCGTGACGGTCAATACGGACGACCCCGGCCTCTCGCGCACCACCTTGACGGAGGAGTTCTTCAAGGCGGCGGACATGACTCCGCCGGATGCGCCGCTGACCTGGTGGGACGTCCTGCAGCTTCTCGCCCATGGCTACCGTGCGGCGTTTTGTCCCGAGGAGGACCGCAAGCGTCTCCTCGATGTCGCCGAAAAAACCGTGATCGATCGGTTGATTCAGGAGATCGGAGCATGAACGGAGCAAGCAACGGAAAAGAAGCAACGGTGCATCTCGTGACCTTCCTGGGCACGGGGCGATACGAAGAGACCGACTACCACCTGGAAAGCGACCCGAAGAAGGAGGTGCGAACCCGTTACGTGGCGCGGGCCATCGCCGAACTCTTGGGCGCCGGACGGGTCACCGTATTGGCCACCGAGGCGGCCGAGAACACACACGGAGATGGGCTTCGGCAGGACCTCGGACATCGAAAGGTGCGATTCGAACGGATCCCCGACGGCAAGACCGAGGCGGAATTGTGGGCGCAGTTTCGGATCCTCGACCAGGCCATGCGCGAGGGCAACGGAACGTTGCTGCTGGACATCACCCACGGCTTTCGGTCACAGCCCTTCTTCGCGGCAGGCGCGCTGGCGTTGCAGCGGGCGGCGGGGACCTTCGCGGAACGGACGGTACGCGTGCTCTACGGCCGGTTCTTGCCCGAAGCGCCGGATCGCTCGCCGATCTGGGACCTTTCGGCCATGGTGGACCTGCTGGACTGGGCTCAGGCGGCCAACCTGTTCGTGGGCGGGGGCAGCGCACGTCCCCTGGCGCAGACCTTCGCCCGCATGGACGAGTTGTTGCGGGCGCGCAAGAAGGGTGCAATCCCGGAGACGTACAACCTCGCAACGGCCCTGAACGAGTTTGCCGACGACTACGCCACGCTGCGGGTACGGGACTTGCTCACGAAGCGTGCGCCGGCGCTCGCACGGCGCCTCGAGGCGTACGGGGATGCTGCGGCGAAGCTCCTTCCGATGCTGTCGCCCCTCCTCGCGCGGCTGCAAGGCATCGCAGAGGCGTTGGCGGTCGATCGGCTCCACGGTCCTGCGGGGCACGGGGCCCTCGCGGCCCTCGCGCGCAGCTACGTGGCGCAGGAGCGCTACGTGGAGGCCATGGCCGTCACGCGCGAGGCTTTCGTCAGCCTGCACGCCGAGGGCCCCGAGGCGACGGAGCCCGGACCGGGTTTCGACGTGGATGCGCGCGAGGCGGCCGAGCGCGCCTGGGACGACGCCGTGAAAAAGGCAACGGGCAACCGCCACGCGCCAGGGGAGAAGAACCTGCGCAACGACGTCCTGCATTGTGGCTTCCGCACGGATCCCATGGGAGGAACGAGCGCACGGAAGCAGATCGAAGACGCCGTAAAACGTCTCGAGGAAGCCGTGGCGAAGCGCTCGAGTGGTGCGCCGGACCCGGCTCCCGGGAGGACCTCGTGACGGACCGTGCCCCCGGCTACGTGGACGGGGGCCGAACCTGGGGCGTCTCGCGCCATCCGGGCGCCGTGGCCTGGGTCGAGGCGCAGGGCGTGCGGGCCGACCGCGTCGTCGCGCACCTCGACGTGGACAGCCTGCGCCCGGGAGATACGGTCGTCGGGACGTTGCCCGTACACATGGCGGCCGCCGTGCAGGCGCGGGGAGCGCGGTACCTGCACCTGGCCCTCGACCTGCCGCCGCAGGCACGGGGGGTCGAGCTTTCGGCCGAAGACATGGCGCGTTACGGTGCGCGGCTCGTCGAGGCGCGTGTGTCCCTTCACCCGTGGAGGCACCCCGGGTAGTCTATTGCCGTGGAACGACCATCGGGACCCGACCTCGACGGGCCGTGGACACGGCTCGTGCGGCGCGCGCAACGGTATGGGCTGGCGATCTTTCTCTCGGGAGGGATCGGGTTGGGGGACGGCGGTTGTACTGCGCTGTCGGATTCGATCGGGGCGGTGGCGGCATGGAAGGCGTCGAAGGAGACGGAGCAACGCGCGGTCGAGGAGGCAGAGCACCGGGCGCTGGTGCAACAGACGATCTCTCAGTTGGAACAACGCCAGTCCGCGCTCGAGGGGGACATTCGGGCGCTCGAAGAGGAGAAGACTCGTCTCGAGGAGGTCCTGAAACGGCACAGTGAACGCGCCGAACGGGCGCGGTGTGCCGCGGCA
>JALSIN010000154.1 GCA_026989935.1 Polyangiaceae bacterium
GACCGCCCCCGTGGCACGCGGGAGCGTGCCGTACGAACGGACCTGCGCTTGTACGGGGCCCGGCCGTCGCAGGCAAGCGGCGAGATCGCGGTGATCGCATAAGCCGTTGAAATCCCATCGATTTCTAAGCCCATCCCGCACTTTCGGCCCCAAGGCCGACTCGGAAGCCGGACGGTACGACCCCGGAAAACCGCGGGGTGTGCGCCCGAATTTCGCCGATTGGCGCGCGTGTCGTCTGGCCCGCGCACGCGCGACGGGGCCCTGCGCGACTTCGGGTGTTGCAAAGCCCCGTGTCATGAGGCTTTGGCGAGGTGCATCCGGTTCGTCCGATCCTGACCGTCGCCAGAAGTGTGCCAAGACGTTGGCGGTCGCTTGCGCGAAATCGCCCTAACTGGGGGCGGCGTCCCGGTGGTACAGGTGCGCGATGTGCGGCGTCTTTGGGACGTCTTCCGCGCGGGGGCCGCCGTATCGTGCGGTCTTCGGGCAGCGCGCCGAGTCGCCCCACGGTGCCCCGGCGCCGCGCGGTCGGTTCTTGCGCGTGCGGCCGTTTGACAAGGCCCCGCGCCGCTTGTATCCCTCGGCGCTCCCGGTTTCGGGGGTTCGACCCCAACCTCGCCCGCGCGCGTCTGGACGGGCCGAGACGGCGACGAAACGCGCGCGACAAGGAGGCCACCTCGTGAAACGCACCTATCAACCGCACAACACGCGTCGCAAGCGGACCCACGGTTTTCGCGCCCGGATGCGGACGCGCCACGGCCGGAAGATCCTCGCCGCGCGGCGCAGGCGTGGTCGCAAGCGGCTGTCCGTCGGCGCCGGGCACAAATGAAGGAGGCGGCGTTTCCGAAGGCCCACCGCCTTCGGAAGCGGCGCGAGTTCCTCCGTGTCCAGCGTCACGGGACGAAGATCCACACCCGTCACTTCCTCGTGCTCGCAGCAGTCCAACCCACCGACCGATCGGGACCTTCGCGGCTCGGGGTGACGGTCACCCGGAAGGTGGCCGGCGCCGTCGGGCGCAACGCGATCAAGCGCCGCGTGCGCGAGGCTTTTCGCCGGCACCGCACCCGGTTGCCCGCGGGTTTCGACCTGGTGGTGATCGCCAAGCGTTCGGCGGTCGAGGCGACCTTGGAAGACGCCGATCGCATGATCCGCAAGGTCGCCGCCGTGCTGCGCGCCCAGGCCGGCGCTCTGGCGGCCCCGGAGGCCCGGCAATGACACGGATCGGAGCCGCAGTGGCCGCCGCCGTGGGAGGCGTGCTGCGCCTTTATCGTCTCGTCGTCTCACCCCTGCTCGGGCCGGCTTGTCGTTTCGAGCCGTCCTGCTCCCGCTACGCCGAGATCGCGGTGCGGCGCCACGGCTTGTTGCGTGGCGGCCGACTGGCGATGGCCCGCCTTCTGCGCTGTCACCCGCTGGGGGGCCAGGGGTTCGATCCGGTGCCGGAGCTCGCGCCCGAGGTGGGTACGCCTTCCCCTCGCCCGGAGCGGACGCCATGAGCATGCAGGTCCGTCTGATCCTCACGATCGCGCTTTCGCTGGCGATCTTGACGGCCTACAGCGCCCTGCGGCCGCGGCCGCCCGTGCCGTCGCCCGCCCCGGCCGACGCGACAGCGAAGGACACCACGCCACCGGCCGGCGAGACGGGCGCCGAGGAGGCGGACACCGGCGCGAAGGCGCCGCCGGCGCCGACCACGGACGGGTCCGGTTCGCCGCCTGCGGCGACGGATCGCCACGAGGTCGGCACGGACCTGCTGGCCCTCGAGGTGACGAACGCGGGGATCGGGCGCCGGGGGCTGGTCGAGGCGGTCCGGCTCCGGTCGGAGCAGTTCTCGGGGCACCCCACGGGCACCGATCCCTTCGACCTGGGGGACGCCGGGACGTTTCGGGTCGTCGTCACGGACGAGGCCGCCGAGGCCCCGTTGCTCGACAAGCAAGCGGCCTACGAGGTGGTCGAGCGCACCGAGCGCAGGTACGTCGTCGCCCGCGAGCAGGGGGGCGTACGTGCGACGATCGCCCTGGAGGCGGCGGGCGGCTACGAGGGGCGCCTGACCGTGACGCTGGAAAACCGGCGCAACACGCCGCTCGAACACGTGGTGGCGCTCAGCACCCGCGTGGGCAAGAGCGACAGTCGCTACGACGTACGCCGCGGCCTTTGTCACACGGACGACGACCTCGAGGATGCGGACGCCTCCGACGTCGAGGACGCCCCCGTGCGGATCCGGGGCGCGATTCCCTGGGGCGGCAGCGACGCGAAATACTTCGCGAGCCTGCTCGTTGGCGCCCGGCCGTTCGCCTCGTGCACCATCGAGCCGGTGGGTGAGGGCGAGCGGATCGAGACGACCCTGCGCACCGAGAAGCTCACCGTGCCACCGGGCGACCGGATCACCCACACCTTCGGCTGGTACGTGGGCGCCAAGGAACTCGAGCGCCTCCAGGCGTTTTCGGTCGTACCCGTGGGTGGGGCGTCCCTCGAAGAGGCCATCGACTGGGGGTACCTGGGGGCGATCTCGGAGAGCCTGGGCAAGGTTCTGTTGCGACTTTTGCGCTGGATCCACGGTTGGATGGGAAGCTGGGGCCTTTCGATCCTCCTGCTGACGGTGCTCGTCAAGGCGGTGACGTTGCCGCTGACCCTCAAGCAGATGGCGTCGATGCGGCGGATGAAGGAGATCCAGCCGGAGATCAACAAGATCAAGGAAAAGTACGCCGACGACCGCGTGCGCCAGGGGCAGGAGCTGCAGGCGCTGTTTTCGCGCTCGGGGGTGCATCCGCTCGCCGGGTGCCTTCCCATGCTGATCCAGGTGCCCGTGTGGTTTGCGCTGTACTCGATGCTTCTTACGGCGGTCGAGCTCGTGCATCAGCCGTTTCTTTGGCTGCCGGACCTTACGCAGCAAGATCCATTCTTCGTCCTGCCGCTCGGCATCGGGGCGGCGATGTACCTGCAAAACCGCATGATGCCGAACACCATGGACGAGGCGCAGGCCAAGATGATGCGCACGATCATGCCGGTGATGTTCACTGCGATCATGCTGTTTTTGCCCGCGGGGCTCGGGCTGTACATTCTTACGAACATCGTGCTTTCGGTGATCCAGACCGCCGTGCAGATGCGGGCGGGCGGCGGCCCGACGGCGGCGGCGGCCGAAGGTGCGTAAAACAAAGCCATGCGCTGCCGTAGGAGGTCGTTATGACGAACACCGACACAACGCAGACCGACGCCTCGCACGAGGAGCAGTTCGCGGCCGCCGTGCCGGTCGTGCGCAGCTTCCTGGATTCGGTGCTGTCACTGCTCGGGGTGGACGTGGAGGTGGACATCGACATCGAAGAAGACGGGCTCCACTGTGACCTGAACACGTCGGCCGAGGATGGGGGCCTGCTCATTGGGCGCCGCGGCGCTACGTTGGATGCGCTGCAGTACTTGACCTTGCGCGTGCTGCAAGCGGAGGGCTTCGAGCGCATGCGGATCACCCTCGACGTGGCGGGGTACCGCGGGCGGCGCGAACGGGTGCTGCGTGAGGCGGTGGCCGAGGCGGCCGAGCGTGTACGGCGGTCGGGTCGCCCGTACCACTTCGACCCGATGTCGGCGATGGAGCGGCGGGTGGTTCATCTCGCCGTGCGGGAGCTTGGGGGCTTGCGAACCGAGTCCGAGGGGCAGGGACGGCGCCGGCACGTGGTGTTGTATCCCGAGCCGGCGGCGGGAGGTTCCGACGCGTCG
>JALSIN010000155.1 GCA_026989935.1 Polyangiaceae bacterium
ACGATGGGTGCGCTCGCGATCTGGATGCCGGCCTTCCTGCAGCGCACGTTCGACCTGCCCGTGGACCGCGCGAACGTCTGGTTCGGCGGCGCGACCGTGGCGGCCGGGCTCCTCGGCACCTTCGCCGGGGGCGTCCTCGGCGACCGCCTGCAGCGCGACGACCCCGCGGGGTACTTTCGGTTGAGCGGTTGGGGGTTGTTGGCCGGCGCCCCCTGTGTGGCGCTCCTGCCGGCGCTCGACGATGCCGTCGCCGTGGTGGCGCTCGCCTTTGCGGCGGAGTTCTTCTTGTTCCTGAACACCGGCCCCCTCAACGCCGCCCTCGTCGCCGCCGTGCCGGCCCATCTGCGCGCGAGCGCCTTCGCGGTCAACATCTTCCTCATTCACGCCCTGGGCGACGCCCTCTCGCCGGGGCTCGTCGGCTGGTACAGCGACCGGGCCGGGCTCGCGGTGGCCCTGGCCTGGCTCGCGGCGCCGGTGGCGGCCGGGGGGGCCCTGCTCGTCGGCACCGCCCCGTGGGTTCGCAGGTGGCCCGGCGGCCTGGCCTACGTCCGGTCGCGGTAACCGTCGGCGCCCGCGTCCGCCCGGCCGGGTTCCCGGGCCGGCGGGGCCGCATGCCGGCGCGCGTCGGGGATCCGGGCCATGGCGCGCTCGGCCAGGGCCGCGATGGTCAGGCTCGGGTTCACGCCCGGATTCGCCGAGATCGCCGAGCCGTCCACCACGAACAGCCCCGGGTAGCCGAACACCTCGTGGTTGCGATCGATGACGCCGTCTTCGGCCGTGCGCCCCATGCAACACCCGCCGAGGATGTGGGCCGTGGTGGGGATGTCGAACAGGATCTCCGGCAGCCCCGAAAGCGGCTCGCCGTCGAGCTTTTCGGCCACCCGCCGGGCGATCGCTGTGGCGCGATCGATGCTCGCGCGCGGTCTTGGTCCGCGATCCCGGCGCGTGGCGAGCCGGCCGGTGACGCGGCTGCGGACGATCCGCAGCGTGCCCTCGGCGGCCTGCATGTAGAGCAGGATGATCGAGCGCCGGGCCAGGTCGGGGGTCAGCAGCGCCCGCAGCACTCGCATCGGGCGGCGCAACACGTGCAGCAGCGCCCGCGCGATCCGTACGATCGCGTGGTGGCCCGGCGCATGGGGGCCGAGCAGGAGGCGGAAGACGTCCGAACCGGCGGCGTAGCGCACGGGCTCGACATGGGCGCCGTCGTCCAGATCGTAGATCGACCCGATGGCGACGCCGCGGCTGTGGTCGTCGTCGCGGCGGCGGCTGACGACATAGATGAGCGACTCCTGGTTCGTCCGCACGCCGCGGCCGAGCATGGGGGACAGCCGCGGCAGACCGTCGGGGCGCTCGCGCATGGCCAGCAGCAGCTCCAGGGTGCCGAGCACCCCCGCGGCGAGCACCACCCGTTGCGCGCGGTAACGTTCCGTTCGCTCGGTTGCACCGGCGACCTTTGCGACGACCTCGTACCCTTCGCCCAGCGGCCGCAGGTGGACGACCCGGCGGTCGCACGCGACGGCCAGGCCTCGGCGCTCGGCCAGGTGGAGGTAGTTGTGGTCGAGGGAGTTCTTGGCGCCGTGGCGGCAGCCCAGCATGCAGCCGCCGCAGCGGATGCACCCCGTGCGGGGCGGGCCGGCACCGCCGTGGTAGGGATCCGGGACCGTTTCCCCCGGATGGCCGAAGTAGATCGCCACCTCCGTGGGCCGGTGGCGCTCGGGCCGGCCGTCCTCGCGGGCGATCTGTGCCAGGACCTCGTCGGCGGGGGTCCGAAACGGGACCGGTGTCACGCCCAGCATGGCGCGTACGCGGTCGTAGTAGGGGGCGAGCTCGGCCTGCCAGTCGGCCAGGTCCGCCCACGATCCCTGCCGGAAGAACGCGCCCTTGGGGACCGGGTGCGTGCAGGCGTATCCCAGCGAGCCGCCGCCGTACCCGGCGCCCGACAGCACGGTGACGTGCCGGAAGAAGGTCATGCGGAAGATGCCGCGGGCCCCGAGGCGCGGGGCCCAGAAGTAGCGCCGAAGGTCCCAGTTCGTGCGCGGAAAGTCCCGCGGGTCGTGGCGCGGGCCGCGCTCGAGCAGCAGCACGCGGTAGCCCTTCTCGACGAGCCGCAGCGCGCAAACACTGCCGCCGAAGCCCGAGCCGACCACGAGCCAGTCGTAGGTGCCGCCGGCCTCCTTCGGGGAAGCGGGTGTACGGGCAGACGGCGGTCGAGGAGACAAGATGGCCGCAAGCCTACGGGAGCACGCCCAGGGCGAGAAGGTGTGGTCGCGCGGCTTGAGGTCCGGCCAGCCGGCCGGTAGGGTCGCCCCGTGTCGTCCCACCGGGCTTCGAGGATCGATCCGGCGGCGTTTGGGGTGGGGACGGGGCAGTTTTGCCCGGACACGCGCGCCTTCCGGGAGGTGGACGAGGGGCTGGCGGCGGCTCTGGCGCGGCCGGAGGCGCCTGCCTGGATCGAGGCGCTGGCGCGACTTTCGGCGCGCGTCCTGGAGACCGGAAACGCCGCCACCCGCGCGGTACCGGAAGCGGAGCCGGACGGGCGGACGTGGGTGGTGTGGGTCGCGTCGCACGACGAGGCCTGGGTGGATGTCGTCGTGGCCCCGTTGCCGGGCGAGGCGGCGGCGGACGTGGCGGCCTCGCACATACGGGCCCTGCGCGGGCCGCCGCTCGAATCGATCGGCCGCTTCGCCAGCGCGGTCGCGCACGACTTCAACAACCTCCTGGCGGCGGTGCGCGTGTGCGCCCACGCGTTGCGGCAGTCGGTACCCACGGATGCCGAGCGGCGGGACTGCGAGCGGATCTTGGAGGCCACCGAACGGGCCGCCCGCCTGACCCGCGGATTGCTCGACTTCGCGGGGCGGGGTGGGGGGCCGCGCGCCCGCTTCGACCTGCGCGAGGTCGTCGCCGGCCTGTCGGATCTGTTGCGGTCGATGTTGGGGGGCGCGGTGCACACGCGCGTCGAGGTGCCCGACTCGCCTTGTTTCGTCGAGGCGGATCCGGGGCAGGTCAAGCAGGTGATCTTGAACCTGGTGTTGAATGCGAAGGAGGCGGTCGGAGACGAGGGGCGCGTGACGGTGTTCCTCGCACCTTGCGTCGTGGGCGCGGCGGGCGAGGCCAGTCGGTGGAGGCTTTCGCCGGGGCGCTACCACGTACTCGGCGTGGAGGACGACGGTCCGGGGATTCCCCCTGCAATCCGGCCGCGGGTGTTCGAGCCATACTTCTCGACGAAGACGAAGGACGGACAGCGGGGTCTCGGGCTGGGCCTGTCCACCGTCTACGGCATCGCTCGCCGACTTGGCGGGGACGTGCGGATCGTCGATGGCGAGGCCGGGGGCGCCCGGGTAGAGGTGGCGTTGCCGGCGGTGGGAGCCGGCATGTCCCCGTCTGCTGGTCAGGCCGGTTCGGCGCCGAGGGGACGGCGGGGGGACACGGTCGTGGTGGTGGACGACGATGCGCTCGTCCGGAGCACGACGGCGGCGTTCGTGGAGAGTCTGGGCTACCGGGTCTTCGAGACCGATTCGGGGCTCGGCGCGTTGTCGATCGTGTCGGAACACAAGGACCGCGTCGAGGCCGTGCTCCTCGACATGATCATGCCGGGCATGAACGGGCTCGCAACCTGCCGGGCGCTTCGCCGCGTCGCGCCCGACGTGCGCGTGTTGCTCATGTCCGGCTGCACGGCCCCCGTG
>JALSIN010000156.1 GCA_026989935.1 Polyangiaceae bacterium
GCCTCTGTGCCCATGCGGATCAGCATGTCGCATCACCTCCTGCCGCTAGTGCTAGTAATCGTAGTCGGGCGCGCCGAGCCCGAGCGCCTGCTGGGCTATGGCCATGCGCGCCCCGCGCAGGATGTATGCCCACTCGCTGGGCGTGCCCGCGCGCGACGACACGCCCTCGGCCTCCTCGGCCGCCCACCGGAGGCGGGCCGCGCGGCGCGTGCGCTCGCCCCACACGGCCTCAGGCGCGGCGCGCGTGTGGGCAGAGACTGGCACGTGCCGCAGTGGGCGGCGGGCCGCGCGCCTGCGCCGCGCCCACCATCGCACGGCGTCGCGCACGGCGGGCGTGCTGAGCAGCGTGCGCGCCAGCGCCAGCGCGTCGGCCTCGCCGTGCAGGGCCGCCACGTGGCGCATCAGGCGCACGGCGTGCCACACGAGCGCGGCGCGCCGAGCCGCCCGGCCCTCGCCCATGTGCCAGCGGGCCGTATGGTAGGTAGGCGTGAGTGTGGTCAGACTGTCGACCAGGCGCGTGAGCGCCCGCTCTGGCGATGTACTCATGGCTCGATCCCCACAGTTCGGAGCCACGCCGGGGCGTGGTCGGTGGTGCCGCCCGGCACGATGGCCGCGATGACGGGCACGCCCGGCGGGCGCTGCGGCCACGGGGTATACCCGTCGGTGATGACGATGATGCACGCGGGGCGCGGACTGGCCTCGAGCGCGGCCGCGATGCCCGCGGCCATGTCGGTGCCGCCGCCGCCGCGCAGGCGAGCGCGCACGTCACGCCCGCTGGCCGCGTGCCCTGCATCGTGGGCGCGCGTGTCGCACGCGTAGACGCGCGCCGGCGCGCCTGCCGCCTGCACGATGCCCTCAATCTCGCTCAGGGCCGCGCGCAGGTCGGCATCAGTCATGCTGCCGCTGGTGTCGATGACCACCGCGACATGCACCACAGGTGCGGCCATACCGGGCATGACGATGCCCGGTACCTGACGGCGGGCAGGCTGCGTGTAGGTGTAGTCGGCGCGCCCGCGCGCCTGACGCACCGCGCGTGATACCATGCCACGGAGCAGGGCCTGCCACCGCACGCGGGGCGGCCCTAGCTCGGCATCTGCCCACCGCATCCAGTCGGCGGGCACCGAGCCGGGCGCGCGGCTGGCTGCTCGCTGGATGTCGCGGGCAGTCTGCCGCGCGACCGCCCGCCGCTCGATGTCCGACAGGCCCGGCGGGCCGCCCGCCTGCGGGGCCGGTGCCTCATAGGGGCGGGCATCGCCGCCGGCGCACGAGCCGCAGTCGTGCGCCTGCGCGCGTACCTGCCGGGCTTGCTGCCGCAGGCGGTCGTAGTACATTTCGGCGGTCAGGCCGCGGGGCGCGCCCAACTTCTCGGGGTAGATGTACTGATCCCCGAGCGGCAGCGGGCCGCGCGGGCCAAGCAGCGTCGAGTCGTTGATCTCCGCGTCCGCCGCTACGTTCCACAGTTCGGGGTCGCGGCCGCCGCACCGGTCGGCGTGGCCACGCACGACGTGGCCGCACTCGTGCACGAGTGCGGCGGCCAGCCGCGGCACCGGCTGCTTGTCGACCCAGCGGGGCGACCAGTAGAGCCGCCCCCACCGGTCGACGGCCACCGTGCCGATATCGGCCGGGCCGCCGGGGCGCAGCGCCATGAGCGCGGCCGAGAGATAGGGCGCGCGCATCATGGCATAGTAACGCGCGCGCCGGATGCGGTCGGGCAGGGTCGGGCCGGCCATCACGCGAGACTCCTCTGTGCCTGCGCGAGCCGGCGGATGATGGAGGCGGGCACCTTGGCCGGCCCGCCGAGCGCGGCCGCCAGCGCCTGCCCGACGACGAGCAGCACGTCGAGGGGCTCATCGCGGAGCAGGCGCTCGGTCACCGGCAGCGCACCGCGCTCACGGCCGCAGTATGCGGCCAGAGCCATGAGCGCGGCGAGTCGGGCATCCTCGCGCTCGCGCGGCGGCAGCTCGGCGCGCCCGGCCACCACGTCGGCGGGGTCGGGCAGGTCACCCTCGGCCCGCCGCCATGCCACGTACTCGGCCGCCGCGCCCTCACCCACGCACGCGGCCACAGACTCGTCGCCGCCGCCCGCCGCGGCCGCGCGGGCAGCGTGGTCCCAGGCGCGCGGACTCGGCCACGCGCGGCTGGCCTCATCAGGGTCGGCCGGTACCCGGAGCAGCAGTTCCGGGCGGCGGCGGATGAAGGCGGCGATGCGGGCGCGCTCCGCTGCGTACTGGGGGCTGTCGCCGCCGGGCGGCTCAGCGCCCCAGTAGGCAGGGTAGTGCGCCGCCCAGTCGCCCGGGTTGGGCTCCACGTTCAGATGGGCGAAGCGGTTAGCGAGCGGCGGCGGGAGGGCGGCGGCCGCGCCCGCGGCGTGCTCGGGCGGGTTAGCGGCGGCCACCACCCACACCGAGCGTGGGAGCTGCAGCTCCCCCACTGCGCGGTCGAGCACCACGCGCAGGGCGGCCGCTTGGACCGACGGCGGCGCCGTGGTGAGTTCGTCGAGGAACAGGATTGCGGGGCGGCCGGCTTGGGCGGCCTCGGCGAGCCGCACCGCCCACGCGGGCGGCTCGAGGGCCACGCCCGCGCCCCGCTCGGTGGGCGGGATAGGGTACCCGCCCACGTCCGCGGGATCGCGGACGCTAAGGATGACCGTTTCCAGATGGGCGCCGGTCGCCCGGGCCAGCGCCTCGACGGTGGCAGTCTTGCCCACGCCGGGCGGGCCCCACAGTATCACGGGCACGCCCGCCTGCATGTATGAGGTAAGCTGCTGCTGCATCGATATTCCTCCCACCGCTGAACCAACAAAAAACGCCGCCGGCCGAACCGGGCCCGGTGAGGGCCCGATCCAACCGGCGGCGCGTCAGCCTTACACGGCCGTTGCAGTACCGGTGCGCCCCTATATGATCCCCGCTGCCCGGGAGCGCGGGCGGGCAGCGGGGCGGGCAGCCTCTCAGAGGATACGCACCCTCAAGGCTGCCTCAATGAGCTTGATGCTTAGCGCCAAGCCAGCATCGTCAGCAAGGCGGAGGGCTTCCTCCGCCTTGCGACGGAGACGCCGGCGCTCGGCGTCTCCGCGCCAGCACACGATGTGGGGCGATGAGGGCTCGTCATAACTCTCTGCCGGGCGCGACGCCCGGCGGAATTCCTCCGCCCTAATGTCGACATTAGGGCAGGACCCATGGTCCTGCCCGACCTCTATAGCAATGTTCTTGATACTATCAAGAACATCGTCCAGTAGGTCGCCCTCGATCAGGATGTAGGTACGAAACTCGTCCACCGTTTCTGCCTCCCGCCACCCTGCGCGCCTTGGGCGCGGCGGCTTGCGGGCCCGCCGACGGTGCCCCCGGCGGGATGGGGCAGGCCGCTACGCGCAGCGGCCATGGTGCGATCATACCGCGTTTCGGCGGCTCCGCAAGAGCCGGGCATACCGCTCGTCGGCCAGGACATACCGCTTGTCGGCGGTGCCCTCCAGCATGCAGAAAATGTGCCAACTGCTATTGACAGGCTGCGCCGCCCGTCCTAGCCTTGGAGGGTGGTCGCACTGCAAAAATCGTACCGGATATGCGCACCCTGTCCGATGCAGCCATGCCAGTCGGCCGATCGCCGTCACGCCGGTCGGTGCCCGGTGCGCCCTGCAGTGCAGTGGCCGTGGCGGGGCCGGGCGGCCACGCAGTGGCGCG
>JALSIN010000157.1 GCA_026989935.1 Polyangiaceae bacterium
ACAACTTCGTACACAAGCCCGAGTCCCTCCGTCGCGAGGTCCTCGACGCCCTCGCCGTGCGCTACGTCGTCGAGCGCACCCCCGGCGGCGGCCGCACCGACCCACCCGGCACCGAGCGCTTCGGCCCCTACCGGTTGCGCCCGCGGCCCGGCGACCTCCGGCCCGTCGCCTGGCTCGAAGGTCCGGGCGCCCTCGTCGTGGAGGTCGACGACCGCTTCGCCCCGTACGTGCGCGGACGGATCGAGGGCGCGGCGAAGTCCACGCGGATCGTGTTCGCGGTCGCCGGCCACCCGCGGTTTCGACTGCGGATGAACGGCGCCGAGGTCCCCTGGGTGGAGACTCCGGTGTTCGGCGACGCCCCCGACGTGCGCCCCGAGGACCGCCTCGCCGGGCGCGTCCACGGCGGCAAGGCGCTCGGCGACGACGGGTCCGAACCGATCCTCATCACGGCCCCCGCCAAAGACGGCACCTTCGAGCTGACGTACGAGCACGCCACGGCGTTCGACCACGCGATGGCCGCCGTGAGCCTCGCCGCCTTCGCCCTGGTCGCGTTCGCCTGGGCCCGCCCGGCGCGCGCGGCCGCAGTCCTGGCCCGGCTCGAACACCCCCTCGCCACCCGGACGACCCACGCCGCGCTCTGGGCGATCCTGCTCGCCGCCGGCGCCGCAGTGGCCGGGCGCTACGTCACGGCCGCCCGCCGGCAGGCCGATCACCTGCACGTGCTCGCCGCCGACACCCCGCGGCTTCGAGCCCGCCCGGGCCCGGTCAAGGCGGACATGTGGATCCGCCCCGCCGTGCTGTTCTTCGCCGCCGAGGACCGCCCGGCGCGCCTGCGGGTCCCCGTCGAGGTCTCCGGTCCCTACGAGGGATTCATCGCCCTCGACGACGACCGGGCCCTGCGCCGCCCGAACGGCCGCGCCACGGTCCACCTGCGGGCGCTGGCCGGCTCGACGCTCCTTTGGGAGGAGACGATCCGGGTGCGGCACCATCCGGGCAGCGTCCCGCTGGCCCTCGACCTGACCGGCGCCACGGCCCTCGAGGTCGAGGTGACGGCCACGGGCACCCCACCGCCCGTGGCCCTCGACCTGTGGCCGGAGGGAGCGTCGTGACCGGCCCCCGCGTGGCCCGATGGGCCCTGGCCGCCGTGCTCGCCCTCGCCGCGGTGGAGTTCGGGGTGAGCCTGTTCGTGCACCGCCCGAGGCTGTCCGCCGAGGTTTGGGACGACGTGGCAGGATCCCTCGCCGACCTGCCCGGCGACGTCCCCGTGCTCGCGGCCGACCCCTTCCTGGGCCCGCACCTGCGCGCCCATGTACCCGCCGCCGCCCGGCCGTCGTCCGTGGGCCTTGCGGACCTGCACGGCGTGGCGCGGCTCGTCGTGGTGGGCATGGGGCGCGCGTGGTCCCCGGCCATCGAGAGGTTGCTCGAAGGGCGCCCGGCCCCGCGGGTCGAGACCACGGCCGAGGTGGGGCCGCTGCGCGTGACGCACTATCGCTTCGACGACGGTGCCCGCACCCGCTTCGACCTGGCGGGCGCCGAGGCCCCGACCGTGACCGCCGGGGGCGCACGCTGCCGCCGGCGGCGCCGGGGCTTCGACTGCGGGGTGTACGGCAAGGTCGAGCCCGCCTTTGCGGAGGTGGACTTCGAGCCGCGCCGGTGCCTCGCCCTGCGGGTGCCGGACGCCACCACCGTGACCATCGAGGCCGACGTGCCGGGCACGCGCCTGCGCGGCCACCTGGGGTTTACCGACTTCAACGCCCGCCTGCGCAGCGACGCGGCCGTCACCTTGTGGATCGAGGTCGATGGCGTCGCCCACCGGGCCGTCACGGTCACCGACGCCCAGGGGTTTCGCCCGTTCGAGGTGCCCCTGCCCGGCGGGCCGGACCGGCCGACCCGCGTGCGCATCGAGGTCCACGTGCCGCTTTCGGGCACGTTCGAGCCGGACGGGCGCGTGCAGCCCGCCCCGGCCCACGTCCCGTGCCTGGAGGTGCGGGGGATCGACGACGCCGAAGGAGCCGCCCCGTGACCGCCTCCGTCGCCCCGCCCGGCGCCCATCGCCTCCTCGCCGCCGCCGTCTTCGCCGCGACGTTGGCCGCGCTCGTGCTCGGGGGCCGGTCGGTGGGGATCACGCGGGACGAGGGGGTCTACATGGAGGCGGGCCGGCGCTACGGCGCCTGGGCGGCGCGGCTGGTGCACGCACCGGCCCGCGCCCTCGCCGAGCGGGACCGCACGTTTTCGTTCAACTGGGAGCATCCGGACCTGCTCAAGACCGCGTTCGGCCTGTCCGCGCGGCTGCTGGCCCGGCCGCCGGTGGCCGACCGTGACGGGCCCGGCGACGACGGCGGCCGCTGGCCGATCCTCCCCGAGTCCGCCGCCATGCGCCTGCCCGCCCAGGCCATCGCCGCACTCGGGACGGCGCTGCTGTTTTGGGTGGCCGCCCGCCGCTGGTCGGCGGCCGCCGGCCTCGTGGCCGCCGGGGCCTTCATCCTCGCGCCGCGCGTGTACTTCCACGCCCACCTGGCCGCCTTCGACGTGCCCGTGGCCGTGGCGATCTTCGCGGTGGTGCTCCTCTACCGCCGGGCGCTTCGATCGGCGCGCGCCCTCGTGCCCCTGGCCGTGGTCTTCGGCCTGGCGATCGCCACGAAGCTCAACGCCCTGTTCGTGGGGCCGCTGCTGTACCTGCACTACCTGGCCGTCCTCGCCCGCGCCCGGATGCGCGGGCGCCCGGTCGGCCTGCGGGCCCTCGTGCCGGCCTGGGCTCTTGCGGCGGCCGCCGGCGGCCCTCTCACGGCCTTCGCCCTGTGGCCGTGGCTCTGGTCCGACCCCGCGGGACGCTTCGCGGCCTTCGTCCGCTTCCACGCCGCCCATCCTTGGTACAACATGGAGTATCTGGGCGTCAACTACAACCTGCCGCCCCTGCCGGTAAGCTATCCCTTCGTCCTGACGGCCGCCACCGTCCCCACGACGGTGCTCGTGCTGGCCGTCGCGGGGCTTTGCGCCTTCGCCGTCCGCGAGCTTCGCCGGCCGGCGGGCGAGGGAGACGGCGGCCCCGCGGTCGGGTTCTGGGCCCCCCTTCGGCCCGGCGACGACGATCGCACGGGGTTGTTGTTCGTCCTGTTCGCCCTGTGGCCGCTGGCGCTCATCGCCTGGCCCACGGTCCCGATCTTCGGGGGGACGAAGCACTGGTTCCCGGCCTACCCGTTCTTCGCCCTGGCCGCGGGCTTTGCGTTCCACCGCCTGGTGCGGGGCGTGCGGCCCGTCCCGCGCGCGGCGGCGGCGGCGTTCGTCCTGCTGCCGGCCCTTTCGACGACGGCCCGCAGCCATCCCTACGGCCTGTCCGCCTACGTGGCCTTCGCAGGCGGTGCCCGCGGCGGCGCGCGGCTGGGGCTGGGGCGCGGCTTCTGGGGGCACGCGGTCGTGGACCTGTTGCCCGCGTTGCCGGCGCGCGGGCGGATCTACCCGCACGACCTGCACGCGCTGGCCCGCCGCACCTACGTACGCGAGGGCCGGTGGCCGCCGGCGCTCCTGCCGGCGGGGCCGGCGGCCGCCGGGACCGCGCTCTACTTCCCGGAGCGACACATGGCGGCGGACGAGGTGCGGATCTGGAACGGCCTGGGCACCACGCGCCCGTCGGCGATGACCACCCTGCACGACGTGCCCCTGTGCCTGCGCTACGATC
>JALSIN010000158.1 GCA_026989935.1 Polyangiaceae bacterium
CGCTCACGTCGCTGACTTCGGTCCAGACCACGATGGCCGTGCCGTCCGGGCCCACGGCGACGTCGGGGTACCTGGCCTCCTCCCAGTTCGCGTCGATGATCGCGACCTCGCCCCAAACCCGTGTGTCCTCGCATTCGGGGGCGTCACAACCCCAGCCGCCCAGGCCGGGGCAGACCCCCCCACCGCCCCCGCAATTCGGATCGGTCGGAGCACAGTCATCACCACCAGTGGAACTGGACGTCCCCGCCATGGCCCCACCCGACGTGGACGAGGATGCAGAGGCACTCGCGCTCTCGACGGCGACACTCTCCCTGACCACGCACGCTGGAGCCACCAACCACGCCAGACACAACCACACCCCCGCCCCCCCATTCGCAACCGCCACGTACGGCGCCAGCCCCCGTTGAAAAACCGTCATATCTCCATCGTGGTTTTCGGGCGCGCCGATGTCAACCGCGATGTCGCGCGCCCCGCCGGCCGATACGCCTGCCGGCTCGCACCCACGGGCAACTGGACGGCGTGGCCTTCGAGGCGAACCACCACGACCGACATCGCCTGCTTTGCCCGCCCGAGCCGACACGGGCCTCCGGGGTTTCCCCATCGAACACGGTCTCGAAGTCCACGCGGCGCAATCGGTGCGGTGGCGGTGGTCGAACCTGGCCGACCCCGCGACGCGGACGACGCGAGGTTCGTGGCGCGTGAGCCACGGCGACCTCGGTTCGTGCGGCGGTCGGGGACGACGTGTCCAACGGCGCGCCGTCGCTCCCGTTTCCGACGGCGCGCGAAGTGGCATGGCGCCCCCACAGGGCGAGGAAGGCCGATTCGTTCGGAGAACTTGACCCGGCCCGTGCCGGGATGAAACGCTCCCGGTGCGCACGCTGCCGTCTCGTCCCGACCGTTCCAGCGAATCGCTCCTCCTCCCGTCCCCGTTCCCACGCCACCGGCCGCGTGCGCACCTTGTTCGACCATGCTTCGGTGGATCTCCGCCACCCGAATGTCCGGGCCCACGGACGACCGGTTGGCGCAGAATCCACGGGGCGTTACGACGAAAGACGGGCCCGTGCCGACGTACCTCACAGGTGTGAAGCGACGGGGACGACCGTACGCGCACTGCGGCGCCGGTGAGGCGGCGAACGGCACGCCCCACCCCACGAACCGGTCCGTGCGGGGATCCATCCTCGGAGCCCCCGCGCCGACGATCGGCCGCTCCAGCCGCTGATAGAGTACGTGCCCCGATGACAGCACCTGGCCTTACGCACTTCCTCGCCAGGCTCGAGGCAGCGAGCAACCGCCCGATCTTCGCCGTGGATGGCGCTCCCGCGCGCTCCGGGGCGGACCTGTTGCGTGCGTCGGCCGCGGTGGCCCGGCGCCTTTGCGCTGCCGGGCCCGCCGGCTCGCGCGTGGTGGTCGCGGCGCACCCGTCGTTCGAGACGCTGGCGGCGATTGTCGGAGCCATGCGCGCCGGATGGATCGCCGTTCCGCTCGGGCTGCGTTACGGGCCGCGGGAACTCGACCCCATCCTGGCAGACTGCACCCCCACCGCCGTCGCCGGCCCGCTGCATCCATCATGGGATCTCACGCGAGCGGCGCACGACGATCGGATCACCCGAGTCGTCGTGGATGTGCCTGTGGGCCGCATCCCCCTGTCCGATCCCCCCGACCCGACCGACCCGTCCACCGCCTGCCTCATCGTCTACACCTCCGGCACGACCGGTCGCAGCAAAGGGGCCGTCCACACGATGCGCTCGCTGTTCGGCGCCATGGCCTCGCTGGCCGAGGCCTGGGGGTTCTCCCCAGACGACATCGTCACCCACGCCCTGCCCCTGCACCACGTCCACGGCCTGTGTATTGGCGTGGTGGCAGCCCTCGGCGCCGGCGCGGCGGTGCGCCTCGCCCCCCGGTTCCGCGCGCAGGACGTGGCGACCGCGTTTGAAGCGGGCGCGACGGTCTACTGCGGCGTGCCCACCCAGTACCGGAAGATCCTCGACCATCTGGCGCAGGCCCCGGCCTCGGCGCGTTCGCTCGCGCGCGGACGGCTGTTCACGTCGGGCAGCGCGGCTCTGCCCGTCGCACGGTTCGAAGCGTTCGAAGCCCACACCGGGCATCGGATCCTGGAGCGCTACGGCATGACCGAGACCATGATCACGCTGTCGAACCCCCTCGAAGGGCCGCGGGTCCCGGGGACCGTCGGCCGCCCGCTGCCCGGGTTCGAGACCCGGCTCGAACCCGCCGGGGCACCGGGGTTGCCAGATGCCAGCGAGCTACTCGTGCGCGGCGTGGGGCTGTTCGACGGTTACTTCGGCGCCCCCGGAACGACCGCCGCGGCCTTCGACGCGGACGGCTTCTTTCGGACCGGCGACCTCGTGCAGCAGACGGCCGACGGGACCTTCCGCATCGTGGGGCGGTGCAGCGCGGACATCATCAAGAGCGGCGGCTTCAAGATCGCCGCCCGGGAGATCGAGGAGGTCCTGCGCATGCACCCGGCGGTCGCGGAGGTGGCGGTGCTCGGTGTGCCGGACGCGACGTTCGGGGAGGCGGTGGCCGCGGCCGTGGTGCCCGCCGGCGGGCGTGCGTCCCCCGGCCTCGCCGACGAACTACGGGCGCACTGCCGCCGCCACCTGGCCGACTACAAGAAGCCGCGCCTCGTGTGGTTTCTCGACGCCCTGCCACGCAACGCGATGGGCAAGGTACAAAAGCACGTCCTGCGGGACGAGGCGCCGGACCTGCCGGATCAGCGGGCAAACCGGTAACGCCCGTTTCGGTCCTCGACGCGCCCTTCGGCCACGAGCTTGTCGAGGTGGGCGCGCAGGCTCTTTTCCGCGAGCGGATAGAGGGCCTTCGGCACGTCGTCGTAGACCTGGGGCACGAGGTCGGAAGGCCCTCGGGGGTGCTTACCGAGCGCCTCCAGGACCCGGGCCTCGCGCATGGCGCGGTGGTCCCGGTAGTGGTCGAAGACGACCCGCGGCGCCGTGAGCGCCGGGCCGTGGGCGGGTACGAGCCGCGACAGATCCAGGGCACGCGCCCGCTCGAGCGACGCCAGGTAGGCCGCCATGTCCCCGCCGTCGTCGGGGTCGATGAGGATCGTGCCCTCCCCCGCCACGAGGTCCCCCGCGTAGCCGACCCGGCCCGCCGGGTCGTGGAACAAAAGGTGTCCCGGCGCGTGCCCGGGCGTGTGCACGGCGACGAGCGCGGCTCCGCCGCCCAGGTCGAGCACGGCCCCGTCGTCCAGCATCCGATCCACCGCAAACGGCAGGCGCTCGGCCGTGGCGCGGTGGGATGCGATCGGCGCCCCCGTCCGGTCCCGAAGCCGCCGCGCGAACCCCACGTGGTCGGCGTGGTGGTGGGTCAAGAGGATCGCCGCGACCGCGCGCCCCTCGGCGGCCAGGCGATCGAGCACGTCCAGCAGGCGGCGCTGCTCCTCGGGGTGCGGCGTGGCGGGCTCGACCACCGCGACCGCCTCGCCCCACATCACCATCGTGTTCGTGGTGGTGGCCGGCGGCAGCGTGGGCGTTCGTAGGGCCAACACCTCGTACCGAAGGGGCGTCCCGCCCGGCCCGCGCGGCGCCATCGTCCTACTTCGCAAGGATGACGGTGACCGCGAACACGCCCCCGGGCGCCGACCCCACCGTGGCCTCGCGCTCGCCGACGATCGCGCCCCCTTGCATGGCGTCGAACTTCTCCGCGAGCGCCGGCGCAACGATGATGAACAGGCCCGAGGGACCCGTGGCGGTATCCGTGAACGTGCCGTCGTCGGCAAGATACCGGATCACGGCGGTGCTCTGCGCGCCGGCGCGGGAGACGATCTCGACCCCCGCCACGCCGTCGCCGCAGTCCGGTTCGCGCACCCGCCCGACGACTCCGCCGACCTCCCCGAGCGGCAGGAACGGCGCCACTTCCGGATCGGCCAACAGCTTCGTGTTGAGTTCGTCCACGAAGGTCGTGGGGACGACCCACACGTCGTGGTTCGTCGCGCCCGGCGGGTAGCTGCCGTTGGCGATGTCCGCCTCCACCAGGCCCGTGACGGTCAGCTCGTAGCCCGCTGCCTGTGACAGCGCCACGAGGCCGATGGCCTGGCCGTCCGCCTGGTCCGTCACCAGCTCGAACCGTCCCGCGGCGTCCGCGTCCAGCATGGCGATCCCCGGGGTCGTCTGGGGGTTCGCCGCCGCGTCGAGGGCTCCGGCGATCCGCATCGACGCGGCCACCGGCGCCCTCGTGACGAAGTCCCGTACCGTCCCGGTCAACCGGATCGTCCCCTCGGGCTGCGCGGGCTCACACGTCGCGTCCGGATCGGGCGGGGCCGAGCTGAAGCTCTCACAGTACCCCGACGGGCAGTCCTCGTGCTCGCGGCAGGCCCCCTCCACAGGCATGCACGATAGGCCGCCGGTGGTGCCGCCGCTGCCGTCCGTCCCCGCGGTACCGGTGTCGGTCATGGCCGGGCCGGTCGATCCCGTGGCACCCGTGCTCGACCCCGTGGTGGACGCCGCTTCGGTGGTGCCCGAGGTCGGCGCGCCCGTCGTGGGCGTGCCGCCGCCGGCCGGGCTGCAGGCCGAGGCGAGGAGCAAAACCAGGGGGACGAACTGCGATGCGTGCATGGTGGTCACGGTTCCGCGGCTTTCTCAGAATCGTCCGAGGAAGGACATGCCGAACAGGTTCAAGGCCACCTCGTAGGTGCCGTTGTTGACGGTGTTGCCCGGGGAGATCGGCTCGCCGTCGGGCCCGTCCACCAGGTTCGTCGCCTGTTGCACGATCCCCTGGGTGACCTTCACCGTGCGCTGGAAGACGTGCTGGTAGCCGGCGGTCAGGTCGAAGTACTGGTTGACGCGCCAGGTCAGGCCGCCGCCCACGCCCACCTGCTCCCCGCCGAACGGGAAATCGAGGTTCATCGTGTCGTAGTTCTTCGGGAACGTGGAGGTCTGGTAGAAGACGCCGACGCGACCCGTCAGGTGCCCCGGCCACAGGGCGAAGTCGCTGCCGAGCCGCACGGAGTAGGTGTCGCGGTAGTTCTTGGGGATCTTGGCGTCGTCGAGCGGCACCGGCCCCCCCGCCGTCATGACCTGGGTGCACGGCTCGCCTTCCTTCGCCGACAGCCCGCCCCCCTTGCCGCTCGAGCACGTGACGAAGTCCACCTCGAAGGCCTTAAGCGAGCTCCAGTTCTCGTAGACGAAGTCGGCCTCGATGTCGAAGAACCGATGGATGTAGCGCACGCCGGCGCGTACGACCCAGGGAAAATGCTGGCGCAGTTCCACCGTGTCGTCGCCGGCGATCTCGGCGTCCTGCTCCTCGGAGACGGGCGCGGTAAGCTCCACCTTGCCGCGGGCGCGGATCTTCGCAGGCAGGCGCACGGAGGCGCCGATCTCCAGGAAGTCCGCCGGGTTCGACAGGACTCCGATGATGCCGGAGGGGATGAACAGGTCCTTCGTCTTCAGCTTGAAGACGGCGTCGCCGCCCAGGTCCTCGTTGCGGGTCAGCCCGTTGTTGGGGTTGACCGAAAGGCGCGCCGCCTGCTCCACCTCGACGAAGGTCATTCCGCTGAGGAACACCGCCCCGATCTGGAAGTATCGGTTGACGTTGTAGGCGATGCCGACCCCTGGAAACAGGGCCAAAATGTGCGCCTGCCGCAGCATGTAGCGCTGCGGGCCGTCGTTTGGGTACTTGGGCGTGCCGAAGGACGACGGCGGCAACAACCCGAAGGACAGGGACAGGCCCTTGGCCTTGCCGATCCCCGTCCAGTTGGCGACGAAGACCGGCGCCGGCCCGATGCCGGAGAACGACACCTGCTCGTAGGGGGCCGTGGCCGACGGATCGAAGAAGGGATTGCCGTCGGCGTCCACACCGCGGGTCATCGAGTAGTCGAGCGCCGGGTCGAACCCGCCGGCGCAGTTGCCCATGTCGTCCAAGATGAGGCAGCGGTCGCTGCCGCTGCGCGTGTAGGACACGGACAGCTGCACGAGGTTCGCGCTGAGCAGGATGCTGCCTCGGCGCTGCTTGGACAGCCCGGCCGGGTTGTAGTGGAACGCCAGCGGGGTGTCCGCCTTCGCCACGAACGCGGTGCCGCGGCCGATGGCCACCGTCCCGAGATCCGGGAACTCCAGGCCACCGGCCGAGGCGTCCGCGGCGCCCAGGGTGACAGCGACCGCCGCCAGCGCACCGAAGAACCGGCCCGCGGGCCGAAGCGTCGAGGGGTCCGTCATGCTGCGCTTTTACACCATCGGCTCCTCATGGCGCCACATGGGCGAGGTTCCCCGCCACGACGTCGGCCGCCCAGTCTGCGAGGACCGTCCCGGAGACCGTCGTGCCGAAGAAGCGGCTGTCGCTGCCGACCCAGGTGTGGGTGCTACCGGAGATGTAGTACGTGGCCCAGTTGCCACCAGGCATCATCCAGTTGTCCCGCAGGTCGTACAGCCCCATCTCGTACTCGGAACCGCTCATGTTCGGGACGATGGCGTTGCAGTCGTTCGCCCCATACCCGAAAAAGCCCCGGATCGTCGCGTCCTGCAGGGACGAGACCAGGCTGAGGTAGGCGTCCGGGTACTTCGTGGAGAAGTAGGTGACCAGGTTCGACAGCCCGCCGCCGTCGGCATGGAAGCACTCGTCGCAGTCGGCCGGCAGCGTATCGTCGAGGTTCCACAGGTCGCGCCTCTGCTGCTGCAGGCACGGCTTCATGTAGGGGTCGGCCATGGGCGGGCCCGAGTCGTCGATGAGGACCATCTGCGCCCCGTCGGCCGCCCATCGATCCGCCGCCTGGTAGAAGTTGTACGCCGCCCCGAACCCACCGGCCGAGCTGCCGGTCATGACGACCACGCCGGCGTCCGGGAAGGTGGCGTGGATGCGGTCGAGCATCAGCGCCGTGTTGACGAACCCGACGAACATCTGCCCCTGGGGGCCGCCGGGCACGTCCCCAGCGGGGTTGTTGCCCGCGAACACGTCGCCGGTGCAGTAGGGGATGTAGACGTGGTTCCAGTCCGCGAAGGGGTTGGCGAGTTCGGTCGTGTTGAAGACACCGCCGTTCTTGCCGTCCTTTTCCCCCGGATCGATGGAGTCCGGGTTCGCAAGGCACGTGGTGAGGTTGTAACAGGCCCCACCTCCCGAGAAGAAGATGAGCACATTCGAGCTCGAATCGGAGTAGCGCACGGTCAGTCCCGCCTGCGAGCCGCTTCGGCACTTCGCCCCCTCGATGTCCACCCACAGCCACTCGCCCGGCGGCGCGTCGGGCAGGGGCTCGCCCATCCCGCCGCCGGTGGTCCCAGGCCCCGTGGTGGAGCCCTGCCCGGTCGTCGTACCGCCCGCCGTGGCCGTCCCGCCGGCCGTCGTCCCCGACGACATCCCCGCCGTCCCCTGGGAGGTCGGCCCGGTCCCGGGGCCGGTGGCCGCCGTGCCCGCGGTCGTCCCGGCCGTCTCCGTCCCGGTTCCGTCCGTGCCGACGCCCCCGCCGCCCCCGTCGTCCCCGCAGGCGGCCGCACCGAGACCGAAGGCGAGCGCGCAAACACCGGCGCGAAACAGGCGAAAGCCTCGTTGCGTAGGAGCGATACGGACGGCCAGCATGGCATGGGATCGTACCAAGCCGGGCCTTCGGCGCGAAGGGGGAAGCGAAGTGCACGACGGCCGAGCCACGGGGCGCCGAGGCGCGCGGACGGCGCCGCTTCGGGCCCTACGAAGGGGACCTTGCGGCCCCCACCTGCGCACGCCCCACGAGGAGGAGACCGGCGGCGGGCCGTGGTGCGTTCGAGAGAGTGGGGCGAGCCCTACCCGACGGCCACCGTCGTCTTCGTCTTCTTGCGCACCAGCCGCGCGCGGCAGGGCTTGCGCGGCCCGACGAGCAACCGGGTGTAGTCGGGCTCGTAGGTGGGCTCGAGCAGCTCCACCTCGAAGTTGCGCAGGATGTGGCTCCAGATGGCGCGAAGCTGGAGCTGGGCGAACACGATGCCCATGCACCGGTGCCGCCCGGCCCCGAAGGCGATCCAGGCCATCGGGTGCTTCTTGTCCTCGGCGCGCTCGGGCCCGAAACGCTCGGGCTCGAAGCGGTTGGGGTTCGGGAAGACCTCGGGGATCCGGTGGGCGACGGCCGGCGAGGCCATGATCGTGGTGTCCGCCGGGATCCGGTAGCCCTCGCACTCGATGTCCACCAGCAGCTTGCGCGCGAGCATGATGATCGGGGGGTAGAGCCGCAGGGTCTCCTTGACGCAGCACTCGAGCTTGTGCATGGCGTGGAGATCTTCGAGGGTGATCTCGTTGCGGCCGCCGAGGATCGCGCGCTGCTCGTCGAGCAACGGCTCGATGTACTGCGGGTTCTGGTGCAACAGGATCCCCGTCCACGCGAACGTCACGCCGCTGGTGTGGTGGCCGGCGAACATGATCGCGAGCAGAAGCCCCGTGATCTCATCGTCGGACAGCGGTCGCCCGTCCTTGTACTTGGCGTCCATCAACGTCTGCAGGAAGTCCTCGCCGGTCGTGTTCTCCCGCCGGCGCTGGTCGGTGATCTGCTTGATCATGGCGTAGAGCCGCTCGCGCGCCCGGTCGCGCCGCCGAAACGACGGCAGCGGAAGGTGCGGGGCGATGAAGGCGATGACGTTGAGGCCGGCCTCCATCTCGTAGTAGACGCGGGCAAACTCCCCCGACAGGCGGTCTCGAAAATCCTTGCCCAGCAGCGACCGGCTCGACGTGTAGATCGTCAGCTCGTTGCCGACCTCGTACAGGTCCACGACGGCCTCGTCGCCGATGGCGTCGAAGTAGCGCTCGGCCTCTTCGACGAACCCCTGGGCGTACGTCCGCATCCTGCGCTCACGCAGGGCCTCGTGGAAGAAGCCGAGTTGCTCGCGCATCACCTCCGGCGGGGCGTCGTAGGCGATGCCCTTGCCGAAGATCGGCGTCATGAGGGCGTACACCTCACGCATGCTGACCTCGTCGTCGCGCCGGCGGAAGAACTTCTCGTGCGCCTTGGGGCCGATCATGGCCACGGTCCGCGGCGAGCGGGGCAGCTTGAGCTGGTAGACCGACCCGTGCCGATCGTAGCCTCGCTGGAACAGCTCCACGGGGTTCTTGCGCATCTCCAGGGCGTGCCCCAGCAGCGGCACGCCGCCGTCGAGCATGGGCGGCAGGTTCGCGGACGAATCGGTGGCGTGGGTGGCGGTGGCGGTGGCAGGCATCGAAGACCTCCTCGTCGGGTGCGCGGCGGGCATGCGCCCCGGAACGCCCGGACGCTAGCGCAGCCGGGAAGACGCTGTCCATCGACGCGGGCCGGCCGAGCCGGCATACTCTGCGGCCGTGCACGTCGCCCCCGTGACCCCCGGCCCCGTCACCCTCGCGTCGCTGGCACACGCGGCCTGGACCACCGGCGCCTTCCTGTTCGCCCTGTTTCTGGGGGCAAAGGTGCTCCCGGGCCCGATGGTGCAGGGAGCGCGGCTCGCCGACGGCAGCCGGCGCACGTACCGCATGAACGGCATGAGCCTGTGGGTGGCCACCCACATGGCTGTGATCGCCAGCACACTCGTGTTCGGCGCATCTTTGTCGGTCCTCGTACGCGAGCTGTGGTCGTACCTCATCGTGGCCAACGTGGTGTCGTTCGCCTGGTCGATCCGCCTGCTGCGCGAGGGCCGGCGCAAGATCCCGCCCGCCCAGCGGCGCGGCCTGCTCCAGGACTTCTGGTACGGCGCGGAACTCAACCCCACGTGGGCCGGCGTGGACCTCAAGACCTGGGCCTACCACCCGTCGCTCATCGGGCTTTCGCTGCTCAACGGGTCGCTGGCCTACCACCAGTTCGAGACGCTCGGCACGCTGACCCCGCAGATGGTGGCCTACCAGGCCTTCTGGTGGCTCTACATGACGACCCACTACTACTTCGAGCGCGGTGTGCTGTCCATGTGGGACGTCATCGCCGAGCACTTCGGGTTCATGCTGGTGTGGGGCGACCTGGTGCTCGTGCCGTTCTTCTACTGCCTGCCCGGCTTTTGGATCGCGGCCGACCCCACCCCGTTCCCCGTGGGGGCCATCGTGGCGCTTTCGGGCCTGCACCTGCTGGGCCTTTGGATCTTCCGCGGCGCGAACGCGCAAAAGGACCGCTTCAAGCGCGACCCGTCGGCCAAGATCTGGGGGCGGCCGCCCGAGACGATCGGCGGCCGGCTGCTCGTTTCGGGCTTTTGGGGGATCGGCCGCAAGATCAACTACACGGGGGAGATCCTGGTCTATTTCTCGTTCTCACTGTGCGCCGGGTTCACCTCCATCGTGCCCTACCTCGTGCCCCTTTGGCTGTGCGTGCTGCTGCCGCACCGGGCCTTCCGCGACGAGAAACGGTGCCGTGAAAAGTACGGCGAGCTGTGGGACGCCTACACGAGGCGGGCGCGATTTCGCATGATCCCCTTCCTGTACTGAACACAAGCCGCAGCCCGGACGGCGTTCGGCACACGCACGGGGTGCAGGCCCGTTCTCGCCTCGGACCAGGGTGTACGGCTCCCATGCGCGCCGCTTGTGCGCCGTCCCCACGCGGTGCTACCATGTGGTCCATGCGGAAGGATCCTCGAACACCTCTATTCTTTGCCTTCGTCCTGGCCGGCGCCGGTTGCGGCGACGGCGGCAGCGGCCGGGGTTCGGCGTCGGGTACGGATTCCAGCGCCACGAGCCTGGGCACCGCCACGGCGACCACGTCTGCCGACACCGAAAGCGGCGGGACGACCGGCACCTCCCAGGGCTCCGACTCGGCCGGGTCGAGCACCTCGGGTGGGTCCATCACCGCGACCGCTGGCGGGTCGAGCACCTCGGGCGGGTCCACCACCTCGGGCACCGGCTCCACGGGCGGCACCACCGGCGCCGTCTGCCCGCAAGGTGAGATCGTCTGCGAGGGCGACACGGCCAAGGTCTGCGACGGGATGGGCGGGTTCGAGTCCGAAGAGCCCTGCCCCGACGTGTGCGTGGACGGCATCGGCTGCAAGTTTTGTGTCCCGGGTTCCTCTCAGTGCAACGGCGACACCGTCGAGACCTGCGACCCGAACGGGGACATGTTCGTGCCCACGGACACCTGCGACCCCCTCCAGGGACAGACGTGCGACCCGCAGTTCGGCGCCTGCACGGGGGCGTGCAGCAAGAACGCCCTCGGCCTGTCGTACATCGGCTGCGACTACTACCCCACGGTCACGCAGCAAGACGACTCCCACAGTTCGGGCGCACACGTCTTCGCGGTCGCCGTCGCCAACACGTCGGGCATGCCGGCCGACATCACGGTCACGCAGGGGGCCAACACGGTGGACTCGTTCCAGGTGCCGGCTGGCAGCGTGGTGGTGCGAACCCTTCCATGGGTCAACGCGCTGTGCAAGGGATACGGCCCGTCCACGCTCGTCGCCGACGGCGCCTACCGGCTGCGTTCGACCCAGCCGGTCACCGTCTACCAGTACAACCCCCTGGCCGCCGCGTACTCGAACGACGCGTCGCTGCTCCTGCCGGTCAACGCCTGGGGTTCCGACTACGTCGTCGCGTCGTTCTATCACTGGGTCTACGGTTCGTGGAACTACCCGGGGTTCTACGCCGTCGTCGCCAGCGAGGACGGCACCACGGTGAACCTCGCTCCGTCGGCCACCGGCAACAACATCAAGGCCGGCGGCGGCGTGGCGGCCAACGGCACGGGCCAGGTGACGCTCGACCAGGGGGACGTCCTCCAGGTGATCACGAACGGCGGCGACGTGACGGGCACGCGCGTTTCGGCCGACAAGCCCATTCAGGTGATCAGCGGACACAAGTGCACCTTCATCCCGTCGAACGTGGGGTACTGCGACCACCTCGAGGAGGCCGTGATCCCGGTGGACGCGCTGGCGAAGGAGTACTTCGTCGCCCCGCCGGTCCACCCCTCCAACCCCAACGCGGAAAAGGGCGAGATCGTGCGCATCGTCGCGACCGAGCCCAACACGACGCTTTCGTACGATCCGCCCCAGGGCGGGCTTCCGGGGACGATCGCCAACGCGGGCGACTTCGCCGAGTCGCCCATCGGCACCACGCCGTTCAAGGTCACCGCCGACAAGAAAATCCTGGTGCTGCAATTCATGGTGGGCCAGGACGCCGGCTACGGCCTGTCCGACCCCGCCATGGTGCAGGCCGTGCCCGCCGAGCAGTTCCGGCAGGACTACCTGTTCCACGCCGCCACGAACTGGGTGGCCAACTTCGTCGACGTCATCGCCCCCGACGGCGCGAGCGTGACGGTGGACGGCAACGCCGTTCCGGCCGCGAGCTTCAAACCCATCGGGGGGACGGGCTGGTCGTGGGCCCACGTCCAGTTGTCGAACGGTGGCAACGGCAACCACACCGTCACGGCGGACCAGGGGGTCGGAATCTCCGTCTACGGGGTGCAAAGCTACGGCAGCTACTGGTACCCGGGCGGCCTGGACCTCAGCATCATCCCGCAGTAGTCGGGACGGCGGCTCGGGGTCTGCGGCCGGCGCACGCCGCCGCGAGCCTGCACCGGTGCACGCACGTCCGGGCCGCCGACCGCTGCGCGCGGGGGCGGGGCCCTCCGGAGGCCCCGGCCCCCGTCGCCTGCGCGCCGCCGCCGCGCCTTTCGGCTCGTGGCCGCGGCCCCCGGTCCGCCCCCTGCTACCCTTGAGGGCGGTGTCTGCTCCCTCGACACGAAGCCGGGTCCTCGCCACCCGTCCGCCGGAGCTCGTCGTGTACGACGAACCGGGCCCATGTCCGTACCTGCCGAACGAGACCGCCCGCCTGCCGTTGCGCCTGCCCCTGCGGCCGCTTCGGCCCGCGGAGCTCGACGTACGGCTCGAGCGCGGGGACCGGCGCCAGGGGCTGTTGCTCTACCGCACCGCCTGCCCGGCGTGCGCCGCGTGCGAGCCGATTCGCCTCGACGTGCGGCGCGTGCGGTGGTCGCGGACGCATCGCCGGGTGTTCCGCCGCGGGGAGCGGGCCTTTCGCACCGAGTTCGGTCCGCTCGAGACGACCCCGGAGAAGGTGACCCTCTACAACCGGCACAAGCACGGGCGCGGTCTGACCGCCGGCGAGCCGGACCTCGACGCGGACGGCTACCGCCCGTTCCTCGGCGAATCCTGTTGCGACAGCTTCGAGATCCGCTACTTCCACGAGGACCGCCTGGCCGCGGTGGCCATCGTCGATCGAGGCGCGCGCAGCTTGTCGGCCGTGTACTGTTACTTCGATCCGGACCTTGCGCACCTGAGCCCCGGGACGTACTCGATCCTCAAGCAGCTCGATCTGTGTCGGCGGTGGGGGCTTTCGTACCTCTACCTGGGCCTTTACATCGAGCCGTGCGACACCATGCGCTACAAGGCCCGCTTCCTGCCGCACGAGCGCTACCTGGGCGGGCGATGGGTCGAGATCACGACCCCGCCGGCCACCCCGTAGGGCCGCCGGCGCCCGGGTCGGCCGGGCATCGCATCCATCCGTGGGCACGGCCCCGCAAGAGGCCGTCCCGGTCGCCGGACGCGCCCGCGCCGCGACGCCGCCCCCCCAAAAGGCGCACCGAAACTGCGCATGCAGCGCACCGAACCCTGGGCTGCGCAGCGCGTCCATGCTACGGTACGGCAACGTGGGACGCTCGCGTTCTTGGACGCCGTGGGCCGGTGCGGTCGTGCTGCTCGCCTCGGTGGGTTGCGGGGCTGCGCCCCGGGCGGTCGAATCCGAGGCCGGAGGCAGCATGGGCGGGACGTCCGGCTCGGGTGGCATCGGAAGTTCCGACACGTCGGCCGGATTTGTCGTTCCGCCGGACGGTGGCATATGCGCCCAATCGACGCCCTGGGAACGATGCTCCCCGTGTTCGACGGCGCTGCAGAACTGCTGGGAGGGCACAAAATGCACGCCGTGGGCCAACGACGGGACCGATCGGTGGAACGCCACCCAGTGCGTGCCGTTGGATCCATCCGCGCGACCCGCAGGGGCGCCCTGCACGGTCGAGGGGTATGTGGCCTCCGGGTTCGACAACTGCGATCGGACGAGCATGTGCTGGCACATCGATCCACAGACGCTCCAGGGCGTCTGTGTCCCGTTTTGTAGCGTGGACCCGGAGATGCCGTGCCCCGAGGGGCGTGCCTGTCTGGTCCTCTTCGACAGCGTCGTGACCGTCTGCACCGCCTCGTGTGACCCCTTCCTCCAGGGATGCGCCTACGGGGATGCGTGCCGACTTCTCGACCTCCGGTATGGCTTCGTGTGTGCACCGGCGTCCGACACGGCGACCGAGCCGGGGGACCCGTGCGACGCCGGCGGTACCTGCGCCCCGGGGCTTTCTTGCGTCTCGAAGGGCCTCGTCCCGGGCTGCACCGATCCAGCGGGCTGCTGCGTGCCCTTTTGCGACACCACCGCGCCGGATGCCGACGCCGCCTGCGACGCCGTGTTCGCCACACCGGGCGCCACCTGTGTCCCGTTGTTCGCGCCGGGCAACGGGCCGCCGGGCCAGACGCACGTCGGGCAGTGCCGCCTGCCAGCTTGACCGTGCCCACCGAGGCGGCCGCGGCGGCATACGCCCAAGACGCCGCCGGAAGACCCCGCGCCGCACGGGTCACCCGGTCGAGAAAATCCCCTCTCAGTACAGGTAGGCCGCGCCCGCGTCCGGTTTGGCGTCGTTGTCGCTGCCGCCGATCCCCGTGGCACTTCCGTCTTCGTGCCACGCACCCACGGCGAGGGTCGCCCCGTCTCCAGAAAGCGCCACGTCGATCCCGAACTCGTCGTCCGGCCCGGGGTTTGGCGCCTTGACGTAGCGAAGCGGCATCCACGTCTGGCCGATCCGATCGTACAGGTAGACGGCGCCCGCGTTCTGGGCCGACTCGTCGCTTGCGTCAGCCCCCACGCCGGCCACACCACCGTCCTCTCCCGGGGCGCCGACGACGAGTTGCCCGCCGCCCCCGGCCAGCGCCACGGAGGCGCCGAAGCGGTCCCCGGTGCCGGTGTTCAGCGCCTTGATAAAGGTCTGGAACGCCCACGACCCGTTCTGGCGCACGTAGACGTACACCGCCCCGGCGTCGCTCGCATCGTCGTTGCCCCCGTCGCCGTCGATCCCGGTGCTGTCGCTGTCCTCCTGCGGCGCGCCCACGACGAGGGTCGTCCCGTCCAGGGACAGCGTGACGGCCCGACCGAACTGATCGCCCTGGCCGGGATTCGGCGCCTTGACGTAGGCCGCCTGGGCCCAGCCTCCGTCGTCTTCGAACACGTAGACGGCGCCCGATTGGGGCAGGTTGTCGTTCGTGTCGTCGCCGTCGATGCCCGACGCGTCGCTGTCTTCGCGGTGAGCCCCCACGGCGACCGTCTTCCCGTCCCCGGAGATCGCCACACGACCCCCGAACAGGTCCGATCCCCCGGTGTTCGAGGCCTTGAGATAGGCCACCGGTCCCCAGGTCGCTCCCTGGCGCTCGAACACGTACGCCGCCCCCGCGTCCGGCACCGTGTTGTCGGCGCCGTTTCCGTTGACCCCCGTGGCGGCGCTGTCCTCGGAGGGTGCGCCGACGACGATCCGGTCCCCCGACCCCGAGATCCCGACCGACCGGCCGAACCTGTCGCCGGTACCGGCATTGGGGGCCGTGAGCGTGTCCGCCGCGTTCCACGTGTCGCCCGTACGCACGAACACGTGGACCGCCCCCTCCCCGCCGTTGACCGACGCCTCGTCGGGGTCGCCCACCGCCAGCACGTTGCCGTCCGCCGAAAGCTCCAGCGCATACCCGAACAGGCTCCCGGCCGCGGTGGACGGCGCCTTGAGGTATGCCTGCGCGGCCCAGGTCCCCGTGTCGGTGTGCACGTACACGTACACGGCGCCCGCGTCCTGCAAGCCGTTGTCGTTCGGACCGTTGCCGCTGTCCTCGCGGATCGCCGCGACGGCGAGGGTCTGCCCGTCGGCCGACAGCGCGACGTTCCAGCCGAACTCGTCCCCGCCATCGGTGTTCTCCGCCTTGACGTACCCGATCGCGGGCACGAGCTTGCCGCCGATGGGCAGAGGGTCCGAAGGCGTGCACCCGGCCGGGTTGCAGGCCTCGACGGCGTAGGTCGCCCCCAGGCGCCGGGGCAAGTACACCTCCAGATCGAAGTCCGTCGTATCCCCGGGCAATTGCTCGATCTCCGTAAAGCCGCTTTGCCCATCGGGGTCCTCGAGCAAGCGCAGCCCGGCGGCACCGGGCACGGGCGGCCACTGGAAGCGGAAGCGCTTGACCGGCGCGACCGTCACCATCGGCATCGGCGCCGGAGGCGGCTCGACGGGGCCCATCGTGGTGCCCGCGGTCGAGCCCATCGTCGTGCCCGAAGTGGATGTCCCGGGGCCGGTCATCGAAGTGCTCGAACCCGTCGTCGCCGTACCGGTCCCGGTGCCCGTACCCGAACCGCCCATCCCGGCGTCGTCATCCTGAAAACATCCTGCCGGCATCCCCACCGCCACAGCGACCACCGCGGACCCCACGAGCCGATGAAAAAACGTCGAAAAACCGTGTTGTTGCGCCATCTGTTCCTTCGAGACCTGTGTTCGCGGGATTGTAGGGCCCCCGGAGGGGCCTGAACAAGCGGGCCGCCACCGAGCCGCCCCGTGCGGGCTCGTCGGGAGCGTGATACGCGCACGATGACCTGTCGGTCTTATGGTCTGACCACTTGACCACAAGACCACTTCGTGCCAGAGTCCCCCCATGGATGCTTTCGAGCCCGTCCGCCGCACCTCCCTGCCCGGCCAGGTCTTCGACCAGCTCGCCGACCGCATCGTCTCGGGGACGATGGCCCCCGGGGCGTTGCTCCCGAGCGAACGCAAGCTCGCCGAGCTGCTCGGGGTCAACCGGGGAGCCGTGCGCGAGGCGATCCGCCGCCTGGAGCAGGCCGGCCTGGTGACGACGCGCCACGGCGGGGGCTCGCAGGTCCGCGACTTTCGTACGAGCGCGGGGCCGGAGCTGTTGCCGCGGCTTTTGTTCCGCGGCGGCCGCGTGGACACGAAGGTCGCCCGCGGCGTCCTCGAGATGCGCAACGTACTCGGCCCGGAGATCGCCGCCCGCGCCGCCACACGCGCCGGCGACGGCGCCCGGAGCATGGTCGCGGACCTGGCCGCGCGCATGGCCGAAGACGCCCCCCTGCCCGCGCTGCAGGACCGCTCCCTCGCCCTGTGGGACGCCCTCGTACGCGCCACGGACAACGTGGCCTTCGAGCTGTCGTTCAACGCCCTGCGCGCCGCCTACGAGCCCATCGCCCGCACGCTCCTGACCGCCATGGCGCCCGAGCTGCGCGACGCCGAGGGGCACCGGGCCCTCGGTCGCGCGGTCGAGCGGGGCGAGGCCGACGCCGCCCGCCGCGCGGCCGCGCGGATCCTCGCGCGCAGCAAGGCGGGCTTCGACCGCCTCCTGCACGGGATCGCAGACCTCTGCGCCGAACGGGAGGACACCCCATGACGACCTGCGAACCACGCGGGCGCCCCGTGCCCCTGCGCGCCGTCGTCCGGACCTTCTTCCGGCACCCCTCCCCCCGGCTCCTGCTCGGGATCGTTGCCCTGTTCGGCGGTCTGCGGGCACGGCTCGGCCCACCGGAACCGGCCGACCTCGCCATCGCAGCGGCCCTGCTGGCGGTCCATCCGTTCACCGAGTGGCTCATCCACGTGTTCATCCTCCACGCGCGTCCCCGGCGGATCTTCGGCCGCCGCTTCGACCTCGCGCTGGCGCGCTACCACCGGGCGCACCACCGCCTGCCGAACGACCCGCGCTGGCAGTTCATCCCCATCGGGCCGGGGCTGTTGCCCGCGGTCGTGGTCGAGGTTGCGGCGGTGACCATGCTGCTGCCGACGTGGCCGCTGCGCACCACGGCCCTTGCGGTCATGGCGGCGCTGGGACTCTGGTACGAGTGGATCCACTACCTCGTGCACTCGCGCTACCGCCCCCGCAGCCGCTTCTTGCGGCGGCTGTACCGGCACCACCGCCTGCACCACTTCAAGAACGAGCACTACTGGTTCGGCGTGTCGATGATCACGGGGGACCGGGTGCTGGGCACCGCGCCGGACCACCGCACCGTACCGACCTCGCCCACCTGCAGGACCCTCGGCCTCGACGACTACGCGCCGCCGGACGACGCCGACTGATCGGGCGGTTCGTCCGGCGCCGGCCGCACCGGCGGCGAGACCCGTGCCGCGACGCCGCGGCGGGGCCGGACCTCGGCTGCGGCGTCCGACGCGATCTGGGCCCGGGCGGCGTGGCGGCGGATCCGGGCCCGCCGCAGCCCGCCGGGCACGTCCAGGCCGTCCACGAGGGGCACGCGTGCCCCGCCCCGCAGGGTTCGGCGGCTGCGCACCGCGATCTGCGCGGCCGAAAGCCACGGCCCCAGCCGCTCGAACACCGCCGGGGGCACCCGCGCGTTCGCAAAGCCTCGGATCGCCTCGAGCACGAAGCCCGAGAGCGAACGCCGGCGGACGGACACGTGGTAGCGCTTGCCCTCGACGACGGCGACACAGACCACGCGGCGCCCGCAGGCGACGTCGCGCGCGTACCGCCCGATGCAGTTTCGCATCCGCGCGGCCTCGGCCACCAGTTCCACGGCGCTGCCGATCGGTCGCACCGAAACTCCCGGCGCCTCGAACCGCAGATGACCCGGAACCTCGAACACGAGATCCTGGATCGGCGTGACGGGCAGCTCCGAGGAGGACAGCAGCCGTGCGAAGTCGCGGGTGGCCGCCAGGATCTTCGCCGGGTCCGACTTGCGCCCGAACCGGCGCCCCGTCACGCCCATCGCCAGCTCGATGGCGCCGACTCGAATCGCCCGCACGGTCGGGTCCGCGTGCCACAGGGCGAGCGCGTGGGCCGAGATCACCGCCGAGACGGCCGGATCCCACTGGCCGGGCGGACGACCGAACAGCCACGCCACCTCGCGGTGGCTGGGGTGCAGCCGGGTCTGCTGGACGACCGCGAAGTAACGCGCGACGGCCCGCGGCCCGGCCGGCAGGTCCTCGGGCGCCCAGACCGGCGGCGCCGGCACGAGCAGCAGGCGCGGATCCACCAGCCGACTCGACCGCATCACGAACCGGCGCTGGCGCGCCTTCGCCTCCTCCGGCGGGAACCCGACCGGGGCCGACACGCCGCCCCGGTGCCCGCGCCTGACTCGCCAACGAAGACGTTCCCGGAGACGCTCCCGGCTCGTTGGACCGTCCAGGTCCGACCCACCTGCGCGATCGATCCATCTCCACCACACGTCGGCGAGCACCCGGGCATGGTCGCGCGCCGTCCCGACCCCCTGGGCCACCTTCTCCAGCACGTCGGACACGCGCGCGTGGTCCTCGATGGACGGGTCGTCGAGGGCGAACGCGAACGCGAGCACCCCGGGGATACACTCGACGGCCTGGGCGAGGGGTTCGAGGCGCGCCCCGTCGCGGGCGGCACACGAGGCCACGTCGTACAGCCACCAGCGCATGGGCGGCGCCACCTTGCGGGCCAGGCGGACGCGCCCCGGGTCCAGGCTGCGCAAGAAGGTCGTCGCCACGGCGCCCAGGAACGACCGCAGGTCCGCAAGGGCCCGCTGGACCTCGGGCGCGGGGCCGACGCGACCGGCCGACCGCGTCGCACGGGCGCACCTCGGCGTCCGGCCGAGGTTCCGGGCGCGGCGCAAGAACGCCGCCTGGATCCGCACCAGCGGGTCGAGCGGATGCCCCCACGAGGGCGGACAGCCGCCCACCATCGTCCAGCCGCTGCCGAAGCGACCGGCGCGCGACCGCAGCCCGCCGTGTCCGGCGTGCACCCAGTACCGCTCGAAGCTCGGGCCCGCCTCCGAAAGGAGCCCCGGCGGTCGGACCACCTCGATCTGGAACCCGCACGGGCGGACGACGGCCGTAAGCTCCGTTCGCAACGGGCCCGCGCCCACGACCGCCTGGAAGACCCGGCCGGGATCGACCGAACCGCAGTGCATGGTCGAACGGGGCGTCGCCACGACGTGGACCCTGGCACCTTGCCGCGATCCGAGGCGGATCGCCCAAGCCCCACCGGGCCCACCCCCACGCACGCATGGTCCCCCCGGAGCGCGGATCCGCGCTTCGGGCCCGCGTTGCGAACCGGGGTGCCGCCCCCCATACTTCGCGCCATGCGAAACTTGGCCCTTTTCTCGACCTGCCTTCTTTTCCTGACCGCCCCCGCATGCAGCTCGGACGACGGCGGGACCAGCAGCAGCAGCAGCACCACCACCACCACCGGCGATACCGGTCCTGGGTCCACGGCGGGCACGGCCGGCAGCAGCACGGGAACTGCCGGGAGCACGGACACCACCACGGGCAGCACGGGGACCACCGCGGGTACGGCGGGCACGGCGGGTACGGCCGGCGCCACCGACGGCACCTGGGAGCTTCGCATCGACAACCACGCGCTCTCGACGCAGGAAACCGACTACGTCTGCTTCGAGTTCACGGTGCCCGTGGACGAACTCACCCACATCACCGGCTTCACCCCGGTGCTCGACAACGCCCCCTACGTCCACCACTTCGTGGTGACCCTCCTCGACCAGCCCTCGGGGAACCAGGGCTACTCGTGTTACGACCTGACCGGCGACCTCGCCTGGGCGTGGGCCCCGGGCATCGAGGACTTCACCTACCCCGACGACGTGGGGCTGCTGGTGGGCGACAAGGGCCCGAGCGTGACGTTCCGCGTCCAGGTGCACTACAACAACCCGCTGGGCACCGCCGGGCAGTTCGACTCGAGCGGTCTCGACGTGCACTGGACGAAGAACCTGCGCGCCAACAACGCCGGCACGCTCGTGGTGGCGCAGGTCAACGGCTTCCAGATCCCGCCGGGCGAGGCCTCCTTCGAGCACGAGGTGCGCTGCGACGCCCAGATGACGCAGGCGATCTTCACCGGCCCCATCAACATCATCGGCAGCGCACTGCACGCCCACGAGATCGGCAAGGCCCTGTTCGCCGAGCACTGGGTGGGGGGCCAGCTCGTCCAGACCTTCAACCAGGACGACCCGTACAGCTTCGAGTACCAGAACTACAAGGAGGTCTCGCTGACGGTGCAACCCGGCGACGAGATCGTCACCCGCTGCTTCTACGACTCGACGAACCGCACCGAGCCCACCTACGGCGGCGAGGGCACCTCGGACGAGATGTGCTGGAACACGATGGTCTACTACCCGCGCGAGAACGCGGTGTTCCCCTTCTGCGGCCCGGGATGAGGTCCGGTCAGCGCGTGAGCGGGCGGCGGGTGCACTCGCCGTCGCTCCACGTGATCGGATCGCCCGTGTCGATCACCTCGAAGTCCTCCCACGACAGCGCCTTGAGGTCGTGTGGCCCCAGGCCGACCGCGTCCCAGGTGGTGCCGGCGAAGTCGTCCGACGCGAACGTAAAGGTGATGTTGCCGGCGTCCGCGAGGATGATCCCGTACCGTTGCATCGCCTGCGCCACCACCTGCGCCGCCGGCGAGAGCGACGACAGGTCCACGTCGGCCCGCAGGCGCAGGCGCGCGCCGTAGGGCGGCGCATCGGGCGGCCCGGACGTGGCCGGCGTCGAGTGCGTCGCCGGGCGCACGTAGCGGTCGGCGCGGATGTGGGCGTTGGGCACGATGAACCGCAGCGCGTGCCGGATCTCCCCCGCCGCGACCTCGTCCGCCGTGGCCAGCAGCGGGGCGATGGGCAGGCCGGCCGCGTCCGCGCTCGTACAATCGTCCCCCCGCAGGGTCTCGTCGTACGCCGCGGTGAGATCCCAGACCGCGAGGCACCCGCCGGCGGCCATGTCGAGCGCCGGGATGTTCGCCCGCCACTGCTCGTAGAGCCGGCAGCCGATCCGATCCACGACGAGCAGGTGACAGTCGCCGTCTCCCTCGCACACGTAGCCCGCCTCCCCCTCGAGATGGCCGCCTTCCGGGACGGGGATCGGAGCGGTGTCGCAGTCCGGGCTGAAGTGGTCCGACGTCGGCGTGAACGGAACGAACGGCGTCTGGTCGTCCGCTTCGAGCACCGTCAACGAGAAGTCGATCTGGAAGCGCGCCGACCCCGAGACGTTGGCCGCCAGGTAGGCGATGATCGCGTCGGAGTCGGGCGCCGTGGACGCGCCCTCGACGGGGGTGTTCCAGGGCATCGACGGCAAGAGGAGCTGCCCCGGCGCGTTCTGGCACGCATCGCCGCCCCCGGTCGTTCCGGTCGTGGTTCCGGTCGTGGCCCCGCCGGTCGTGGTCCCGGTGGTGGTCACCCCGGCGCTCGTGCTCGACGACGCCGTTGCGGACGCGGCGGTCGTGGCCTGCCCCGTGCTCGCCGTCGTGCCCGCCGTCGTGCCCGTCGTCATGGTGCTCGCGCCGCTCGAACCCCCTCCGCCGCTGCATGCGCACGATAGAACGACGGCGGCCACTGCCCACGGAGAGGGGCAAGCCCCCTGCACGGTGCGCACGACGGTGGATACGACGGCAATCGGCATGGCCGCGAGGCTACCATGGCGCCCCCCCCTCGGTGC
>JALSIN010000159.1 GCA_026989935.1 Polyangiaceae bacterium
GGCCCCCCCCCCCGCGCGTGCGAGCCTCCCGCCGATGCCCAAGCGCCCGCCGACGACCTACTGGGACTACATCCGGGTGGAGGACCTGCTCGACCTGCAGCGGGGGATCGACGACGACCCCGCCGCCCTGTCGAACGAGGAGGTGCTTTTCATCGTCGTCCACCAGGTGGACGAGCTTTGGTTCAAGTTGATCCTGCGGGAGCTTGCGGCCGTGCGCACGCTGCTGGCCGCCCCGTTCGTGCCCGAGACGCGGCTTTCCGACGCGGTCCGGCGCGTGCGGCGGGCGGAGCTCCTGTTTCGCAAGGCGGCGGACCACTTCGAGGTGATGGAGACCCTGTCCACGCGCGACTACCTGGCGTTTCGCGACAAGCTCTCGCCCGCCAGCGGGTTCCAGTCGGCGCAGATGCGGGAGATCGAGATCCTGCTGGGGCTCGCCGCCGAGGACCGGATCCCCCTGGGCAACCAGCGCAGCTTCCTCGAAGCGCTCGAGAACCCCGACGGCACGCCCTCGCCGGCCTACGAGCGGGTCCGCGCCCGCATGGAGGACCGGCCGACGCTCAAGGCCGCCGTGCGCGCCTGGCTCGCCCGCACCCCCATCGGCGGGGTCCCGCACGACCACGCGGAGGCGCCGGCACGACTGGCGAGCTTCGTGGACGGCTACCTGGAAGCCTACCGCCGCCACGTGGACGAGCTGTCGGCGCAGGCGAAGGTGGATGCCCGCACCCCCGAGGACGCCGACCGCCTGGCCCGGCGCTACGAGGACGAGTACCAGGGGGCGGCCCGCTTCCTGCGCGCGCTCGACGTGGCCGAGGACGAGCGCGCGTTCACGGCGCGGGTGCGAGCCGCCGTGGTGTTCCTCGAAAGCTACCGCGAGCTGCCGCTGCTGGCCTGGCCGCGCGAGCTGGTGGACGGCCTCGTGGCGCTCGAGCAGGCCTGCGTGGTGTTCCGGCAGCGCCACGCCCGGATGGTCGAGCGCATCATCGGGCGGCGCACGGGGACGGGCGGCTCGGCCGGCGTGGCCTACCTCGACGAGACCGCCCTGCGCTACCGTGTGTTCGACGACCTGTGGGCCGCCCGCACGATCCTCCTGCCCCGGCGGGCCCTGCCCGACGTGGTGGAGGCCGCCTTCTACGACTTCTCCGGCGGGCAGTAGCGCGCGCGTCAGAAGACGGGGCGCGGCACCGCCGGCGGGGTCGGGGCGGCGCGGTGTGGCGAGCTGGCGGGTGGCGGCGCAAAGGCGGGCGCGGGCGTGCCCAGGGGCTTGCGGACCCGGCGGGCGAGGCGGCGGATCATGCGGCGAACGGACTTCGCCGCCGGGTGGCCGGTCGGCAGCACGACGGCTGCGATCTCCCGTCCTTCCGCCTGGATCATGACGGTCCGGCCGCCGGTCAACAGGCGCACGATGGGCTCGTTCGTCAGACGCTGAAGTTCGACCGCGGCGGTGAGGACGGCCCGCCAGCGCTCGGCCCCGCGAAACAGGGGCGGGTCGCTCTTCGTCTCCACGTAGGCGGCTTCGATGCCGGGGGCGTGGGCGAGGTGCTCGATGTTGGCGCGTAGGCTCATGGTGGCTCCTTGGATGGGGAATCGAGGCGGACGGGAAGGGCGGGCGGCGCTCGTAACCGTCACCACCGCGCCCGGATTCCCAGGGCACAACGGGCCGACCCCTGCTTCGTTACACTTTGCCATGCTGACGATCGGATTTTCTCGTGTAAGCCGCGATACGCTCGCAATCCGATCCAAGCAGAGGGGCCGTCGAACGCGGGCCACGTCCGGGAAAGCGGCGCGGCCGGGGGCCGCGTACCATCGGCGGTGATGCCACCCGCACCCGCACCCCCTGCGCGCGGACGCGCGTACGTCTCCCTTCGGGGCAGCGGCGCCGTCGCCCTGGCCCTGCTCGCATGCCAGCCTACGTCGGACCGTTACGCCGCACTCGACGAGCCGGCTCCGCCGCCGCCGGTCGTGCGCGACGACGGTGAGCGCGGTGCGGCACCGCGGGCCGAGCCCGGCGCTGCGGCGGACCCGGCCGAGTGCGGCCGCGGCACCGGACGCACCCCGGAGGGCACGTGCGTGCGCCTGCGCACCCGCGACCGCCCGCACGCCCAGCAGGTCCAGATCCCCCGCGGCACCTACGTGGTGGGGATGCCGCCGCGGTCGTTCGACGCCGCGCCCGGGATCGAGGCCCCCGCCGTGCGCTGGCCGGGGCAGCCGCCGCAGGCCGTTTCGACCGAGGCGTTCTGGATCGACCTGCACGAGGTCACGCGGGGGGCCTACGCCGCCTGTGTCGAGCAGGGCGCGTGCACCCCGGCGCGTTGTCCCAAGGGATCGAAGGATCCGACGAAAGACTATTCCATGGAGGTTGCGCGCCGGCTGCCGCAGACCTGCGTGACCCACGCCCAGGCCGAGGCGTTTTGCGCCCATGTGGGCGGCCGGCTGCCCACCGCCGTGGAGTACGAGGCGGCGGCACGGGGCGTGGACGCGCGACCGTTTCCCTGGGGACGAAAGTTTCTCGACGAGCTGCCGCAGCGCCTGGTCCCCGTCGGGGCGTTTCGCGTGGACACCAGCTACTTCGGGATCCTCGGCCTCGGTTCGAACGGGTGGGAGTGGACGGCCGATGCCTACGAGGATCCGGACGCCCGCCTGCGCCGCTTCCTGCGCCGCCCGTTCCGGCGCGCCGACGGACCTGTGGCCCGGGCGCGGGCGGCGTTCGAGCGCCGGGTGGCCTGCGGCGACCCACCTGCGGCCGGCTGCACCGCGACCCCGGCGACCCGGGCCCGCTTCGTGATCAAGGGGACGTTTGCCGGGGAGAACTACGCCGCACGCGCGGTCGTTGCACCGCACGCGCCGCCGCAGGAGCTCGAAGGCTGGCCGATGCGAGCCGCCGACCCGATGATCGGGTTCCGGTGCGCCGCGGACCCGGCACCGCAGGAGGTGGTCCTCGAGGTGCCCGAGGGGCCCGCGCCCGTGCCCAGCCTGCGGACCCAGGGGGACCTGGAGGTCTTCGGTGGGATCGCCGAGTCGGCCGACGCCCGCGAGGCGCGGGCGTTTTGCGCGGCCCTGGCCGTGCCGGATCCCGCGCGAGACCGGATCGTGACGGGCTTTCGCCTGCCCACGCGCGACGAGGTGCGCCGGATCTCCGAGATCTTCCGCGGGCCGGGGCCGTTTTGGGCGGCCGACGGCGCCATCGGTCAGGAGGCGCCCGGGGCCTCCCCGACGCCCGCCGCCGACGCCCCGTGGCGGGACCTGGATCTGCCCGAGACCACGCCGCTTTGGGTGCGCTGCGTCCGGGACCTTCCCGAGGCGGGCGTCGCCGAGGCCGGGGAACCGTAGTAGGGTCGGCCCATGCAGCGGTCCGTCCGTTTCGTCTGGGTCCTCCTCCTCACCGCCGCCTGCTCGAAGGCCGCCCCCGATTCGTCGCCGAAGACCGCCGCGGAGAAGGCACCTTCGCCGGCGAAGGCCGCCGAGCCACCGAAGGATGCAAGGCCCGCCGAGCCACCGAAGACGGTGCCGGCCGTGCCGGGCGCCGCGCTGCGGGACCCACCCTGGTTCCGCCCGGGGATCTTTCCCGGAGCGTCGGTGCAGAAGACCGGGCGCTCCGAGGCCGACGAGCAGGGCCGCTTCGCGAGCCAGCTCCTGCTCGAACTGCCGGAGGGCACGGG
>JALSIN010000160.1 GCA_026989935.1 Polyangiaceae bacterium
ACCTGACACGGTACTTCGGGGAGAGTTGCCCGGACGTGTCCGAATTCTCCGCGAAGGACCGCGAGGGGATCAAGATGGGACAGGCCCTCGTCGGCATGACGAAAAAGGGCGTTGCCATCGCCATCGGCCTGCCGCCGGCCCATGAGACCCCGAGCCCCAAGAGCCCGCGCTGGAAGTACTGGCGCAACCGCTTCGACACCTTCATCGTCTTGTTCGGGGACGACAACAAGGTCTCGGCGATCCAGGACTGACGAGCGGCGTCGGCCCGTGCCCCGGGATCGATGCCCGTACCGGGCCGCGCGACTTCGCGCTCTCGCGAGCCCCTTGACGGCGGCGCCCCGGCGGCCTACGTAGGTCGTACCGTGCAGTATCGCTGCGCTCGCTGCCACACCGAGTTCACCTCGGACGAAGACCTGCCCCGGTGCCCGACCTGCGGGGCGCAAAGTGGGATCGAACCCGTGCACGCCCCGGGCCTTCCGATGCGCCTGTTCGGGGCGGTCCTCGGGGTTGCGATCACCCTCGCGCTCGTCGGCGGGCTGGCCTCCCGCTCGTTGGGTTGATCCGACGACGAGACGACGCGGCAGGCCGCCCGTGGTAAAATCGCGGCCCGAATATCAGTGCTCGTTCACTGCGAAATCTGCAACGCCGAGTTTTCACTGGCCGACGAGCAAGTCGGACCGGAAGGGCTCTCGCTGCGCTGCTCGGTCTGCGACCACGTGTTCTTCGTCGAGCAAGGGAACGCGGAGGGGGCTCTTTGGCAGGTGCGGACCATCGAAGATCTCCTCTTCACGGCTCCGGACCTGGGCACCCTGGAGCAGTGGGCGCGCGAGGGGCGCCTGCACCCGGACGACCAGATCTCGCGCACGGGTCGGCACTGGACGCGGGTGGGCGACATGCCGGAGCTTGCGCCGGTGTTTGGAGGCGCGCCGGCCCTCATCGAACCGGTGGCGCCGACGGAGCGCGCAGCCGCGGACGTCGGGCCACCGCCCGCCTTCGGGAGCGAGGCATCCGGGGCGCGGCAGGAGACGGCCTCGATGCTCGATGCCGTGTCGCGGTATGCCGCCCCGGGCAGCGGCCCGGTGCCGATCGCGAGCCCACCGGCGGCGCCCACGCCCGTCCCGGTGGAAGAGCCGGACGTTCACGCCCCGACCCAGCCGGCGATCGAACCGCGACCGGAAGTGCTCGAGGTGCCGATGCCGCCGGGGCCGGTTCGGCCAGCGGTGCCTGCCCCCAAGCCGCCCCCGCCCCCTGAACCACCGGCCCCGCAATCTGCGCGTCCCTTCGAGCCCCGCCGTCCGAGCGCGTTGATCCGCGAGATGGGCCTGTCGGATTCCCAGCAGGTGGATCTCTCGGAGGGCCCGGACGCCTCGTCTCCGTCGGCCTCCTGGCAGGCCGGTTCCCTGCCGGGCGACTCGATGGACCTCGACATTGCGCGGGGCCGGGGGCGCGGGCGCAGCGGACTTTTGTGGGGTGCGCTGGGGGCCGTCGCCGCGGTCGGGATCGTACTGGGGGTACCAGGTGTTCGTCGGGCGGTCCTCGGGGGCGCGGATCGTCTCGCGGCGATGGTTCGCGGCCCGAGTTCCGATCCGTCGGCGACCATTCCCGAGCTTGCCAAGGTGGACGAGGCCCTGCGCACGCTCGACCCGTCCGTGGTCGGGCGTACCGAGGCAGCACTGCAGGCCCGCCTGGACGAGGGCGGCCTCACGCCGGCCCAGACGGCCGCCATCGGGGTGGCCCAGGCGCGCCTCCTGGCCATGCGGGCCCTGGTGGCGCAGGTGGGCGCCACCCTGTACGGCGACGAGGGCTTGGCGGCCGAAGGGCGGACCCTGGCTGCGCAGGCCCGGGAGGTTCTCGGGCGTGTGGCCGTCGAACACGTGCCGGACCGCGAGGCCCTGCGACGGACCCGCGCGCTCGTGCGTCTTTCGGCGGGCCGATCGGCCGACGAGGTGGTGCCGCTGCTGCCCGGGGGGGAGGCCGAACCGGTGGCGGTGTGGGCGAAGGCGGCCCCGCTGTGGCGCGACCCGAAGGCGCCGGTGCCCCCGGGGGTGGTGGCGACCCTGTCCGAGCACGGGTCGGACCTGTTCTCGCGCCTGTTGTTGGCGCTCGCGCTCGCGCGCGGAGGGGACGAGGCGGGGGCGCGCACGACCCTTGAGAAGGCACGCGCCCTTTCCCCGTCCCATCCGTTGCTCGTGCCGGATCGCGTGGGGGCGCCCGCACCGGCCGAACCGTCCGCGGCGCCGGCCCCCGAGGGCGGTCCGGAGCAGGGCGGGGCGGCCGACGCGCCACCGGCAAAGAAGAAGGACGCCGCGGCGCCACCGCAGGCGACCGGCGAGGGCCCTGCGAAGCGCGACGGCCCCAAGGGCGGGGGTGGGCTCAGCACGGATCGACTCATCGACCGGGGCTGCAACGAGGTCGAGGGCGGCAGCGCCCAAAAGGGCGTCAAGCTCCTGCTCAAGGCCTTCGACCGCCGCCCCGGGGATCTCGACGTGCTGGTGTGCCTGGCCAAGGGCAACGTGCGCCTGGGGCGCAACCAGGTGGCCGAGGGCTACTACGATCGGGCCTTGAAGCGCTCGCCGCGGCACCGTACGGCGCTGGCAGGGGCGGCCCGCCTGGCCGCCAAGATGGGGAGGACGCAGCGCGCCCTGCGCCTCTACGAGCGGCTTCGCAAGGTGGATCCCACCGACGCGGAGGCGAAGCGATACCTGGCCGAGCACGCGCCTGCACCGGCCGCGACCGAGGCCCCGGCCAGTCCCGAGGCCGGCGAGGGCAAGGCCCCCGTCAGCCCGGCGGATTCGGGTTGATGATCCCCGTCCCCGTTCCGCCCAGGTAGGCGTAGCTGTCGTAGTCGTCGTATCCCACGACCACCACCGAAAACGGCGTATCCCCGCCGTCGAGCACGTGGACCCCGTCCGGCACGGGGATCCGTGCCACCTCGTAGCCCGTACCGGGCACCGGCAGGAAGTCCCCGTCGTTGACCAGGGCCCCGTCGATGGTGATCGCCGCGCCCTCGGGGCGGGTGATCACGAAGAAGTCGTTGATCCAGGTGCCGGGTACGAGGACCACGTAGCGCGGAAGGTATTGCTCGACCGGGCTCATCTGGACCATGGCCGGGTCCCCCGTGCTGCCGCAGCAGGCCTGGGATCCAATCATGTAGCCGACGACGTTGATCGGCTTGTTCGAGGCCACGGCGAAGTCTCCGGGGGCGCCTGGCGGCCCGGCGGCGTTGAACTCCACCACCTGGCCGGCGTTGAGGTTGATCGGGTTGGGCGGCAGGCCCGTGACGTTCGGGTCGGCCGTGAGGGTGACCTGGGTGCCGTCCTCCGACGCCTGGATCTGCCAGAACACGGCCTCGGGATTGCCCGGGTTGCGCATGGGCAGCCGGGAGGCGATGAAGTTCGTGCCCCACAGGCGGACGCCGGCGAGCTGCTCCTCCGTGTGGTCGCAGCAACAGGTGGGGTTCGGGATCAGGGCGCACTCGTGGCCGGAGAACACCGCGATGGGGGCGCTGCTGTTGGCCTTGAGGCCCGAGATCGAAAGACCGAGCTGGGCAACCGCGATGTTGGCGACGTCCCCTTCGTTCAAGGTCAGGTTGAACGGGACGTTCGGGG
>JALSIN010000161.1 GCA_026989935.1 Polyangiaceae bacterium
ACTGGATCGGCCAGGACACCGGCGCCTTCCGGCCACCCGCCTTGCGCTTCGACTTGCGCGCCGCCCGCCCGGCCGCCGCCTCCTGCGCCGCCTGCTTCTCACGCAACGACGAGTCGAGCCGCTGCTTCTCCTCCTCCTCCAAGACCACCTCCTCCAGGAAGTCCCAATGCGAAGCGTGGATGTTCCGGACCCGGTCGTCTTCCCACAAGATCTCGCGCTTGTTGTCCGCTTCCCGCAAGAGGGTTCCGCGTCCCCACTCGCGTTTCTTGCGGTGCATGAAGATCTTGGGTTCGTGTTTTTCTTCGTCTCGTTCGAGCGGCATGACAGGGACGGGAAACCTAGCACGCCCGTCCCTGCCAACGTAGACGGCCGGCGAGATCCGCGACAGCCGGCGGATTTTCCGCACCCAGCGCCGTGCGCTCGATCCGCGCCTGGTACCGAGCGGTGACCGGCGGGGGGTGGGCCGGTCGCGTACCTAGAACGTCAGCAGGAAGTTCAGGTACGGATAGACGTCCAGGACGTCCGCGACCACGTAGCGCCGGCCCACGTTGTCGATGATGTCGCGCCGCAGCGGGTTGACCTCGTCGGTGTCCGGATCGACCTGGTCGTTGCCGTTCTTGTCGTCGCCGCGATCGGTGAACGTGATGAAGTGCCGCGTGTCCGTCCGCAGGCGCGTGCCGAGCATCATGCGGGCGTACTTGCCCATGTGCACGTTGAGCGCCAGGTTCAGGCCGAACGTGGCGTAGTCTTGCAGGTCCGTGATGCCGGAGAAGCGCACGCAGGCCGCGCCGCCCTGGCTCGCCGCCTGCAGGTAGGCGTCCGTGTCCCCCGGGTTCGCCTGGGCGGCGGCGACCGCGGCCGCCGGATCACAGCGGCCGGGGCCGGCGGGGTTCGCCTTGCCCACGAGGGCCGGGCTGTCGGCGAAGATCTGCCACATCTCGCTGTAGCCACGGCCGCCGTAGTGCAGCGCCGCCAGGCCCTGTACCAAGATCGAGACCTTCTGGTTCTTGGCCTTGCGCTCCCAGGGCACGATCTCGGCGCCCACGGTCACGCCCGCCGTGGACTGGGGGTTGACCAGGTCCTGGCTGCCATCGGAGATCTTCTGGAACTGGCTGCCAGACGCGCGCAGGGCCTGGCGCCAGTAGGCGGTGAAGAACGGCTCCAGGAAGCGGTACCGGCGACTGAGCGCCGTCCAGATCCCAAGCTCGTGGATCCTGCGCCCGACCCGCTTGTTGCCCGCCGGCGCGCCCGTCTCGATCTCGCGCGTGAAGGTCATGGCCCGCCCCACGGCGAAGCGCCCCTCCAGCCCGATGACCCAGTTGGGCAGGTGGGAGAAGCGTCGCTGGGACATCACCCCGAACTTCAGGCCCACGTGGAGCTGGTCGAGGCCGCGGCGCACGGGGCCCGCGAAGATCCGCTCGGTGTCCGGACCCGTGAATTGCCCGAAGGGATCCCCCGTATCCGTGGCGTCGAAGCCGTTGCGCGGCAAGATCCCGTCGCGGATCGTGGTGCTGTTGTCCTTGTTGACGCAGTTGGTGTCCGGGAAGGCGCCGTCGTCGCCGAACACGCAGTTGTCGGCGCGCTGGTCGAAGGCGTACAAGGACTGGTCGTAGGCCACGATGGGCAGCGCTGCGTAGACGGAAAAGTCGTGCCAGAAGCCGAACTCGAGGCTCGGCGTGACGATGTGGCGCTGCTGCTGAAAGACGAGGTCCTTGACCAGGCGGTTCTCCTGGTCCTGCGGGCCGCCCGTGTTCCACTCACGCAGGATCGCCGCGCGCTTGAAGTTGTAGTCGTACGCGACGCCGAAATAGAAGTCGAAGCGGTTCTCCTCCTCGAACGCCGTGGCCACTCGGGTCACCTCACCCGCCTGGGCCGGCTGCGCCATGCCGAGAAGGAGGCCCAAGGCCAGGGTCGAGCCAAGAAGCTTGCGCATGCAGTGCACCTCGGGAGGTGGGGGTACGCTACCAGCGCCGGGCGGGGCTCGTCAACAAGGGGTCGGGGACGCCACCGGCCGGGGTGTGCGGGTGTACAGGCCCCCCGGGGGCGGGCCGGGAGCGCCACGGCCCTTCGGCCCCCGTCGCCCGGTCGGGGCGCGGGGCCGAAGGGCTGACGGGTCAGTCGGCCCGGGGCGGCTCGTCGCGAAGGCCCAGCTCCTTCATCTTGGACTGGAGACTTCGCCGGCTGATCCCCAGGAGCCTCGCCGAGCGCGTGACGTTCCCACCGGTCTGTTGCAGCGCCTCCCGGATGAGCACCTCCTCGACCATGCGTGAGCCCAACCGCACGGCCTCTTTCAGGTCCATGCCAAGGCTCGAAAGCGGCACGCGGACCTGGGGCAGATGTCCTGCGCCGGAGACCGGCCCCGCTCCGGCCGTGCGGCTCGGATCGGCCTGGAACGCCTCGGGCAGCTCGGCGGCGAGGATCACGTCCGACGAGGCGAACAGCACCATCCGCTCCACCAGGTTCTCGAGCTCCCGGATGTTGCCCGGCCACGGGTAGGCCGAAAGCCGGGCCAGGGCGTCGTCGTCGAAGCCGCGCACGCGCTTGCCCAGGCGGGCGTTGCAGCGCTCGACGAAGTGGGCGAGCAGCGCCGGCAGGTCCTCGATGCGCTCGCGCAGCGCAGGCAGCCGGATCGGCACCACGTTGAGGCGATAGTACAGGTCCTCGCGGAAACGCTTTTCGGCGATGACCTCCACCAGATCCCGGTTCGTGGCGGCGATGATCCGCAGGTCCGCCCGGATCGTCTTGACCCCGCCGACGCGCTCGAACTCCGACTCCTGGATCGCACGCAGCAGCTTGACCTGGATCGAAAGCGGGATCTCGCTGATCTCGTCGAGAAAGAGCGTACCCCCGTCGGCCAGCTCGAAACGGCCGGGGCGGCTCGACACGGCGCCGGTAAACGCCCCCTTTTCGTGGCCGAACAGCTCGCTTTCCACTAGGCCGGGCGGGATCGCGGCGCAGTTGAGGCGGATGAAGGGGCCGTCGGCCCGGTCCGATCCCAGGTGCAACGCGCGCGCCACCAGCTCCTTGCCCGTCCCGCTCTCTCCGGTGATGAGCACGGTCGAGGGGCTCTTGGCGGCCGTACGGATGACCTCGCGCACGGCCTGCATGGCCGGCGAGTCGCCGACCATCCCCACCGCGACGGACGGGTCGTCCGTCTCGGCGGCCGGCGCCCCCATGGACGGGCCGCTGCGCACCCGCGTCGCGACGGCCCGCTCCAGCACCGCGCGGATGTGCGCGCGATCGAACGGCTTTTCGAGGTAGTCGAAGGCGCCGAGCTTGACCGCCTCGACCGCACTGTCCACGGTCCCGTGGGCCGTCAGGACGATGACGGGCAGGTGCGGGTCGTACGAAAGCAGCGCCCGCAACAGGGCGATCCCGTCCATCCCCGGCATCCGAAGATCCGTGATCACCGCGTCGAAGGTGTCCGAGGGAGAGGCCCGGACCCGGGCGAGCGCGGGCTCGGCGGCCTCCTCGGCGTGCACCTCGAACCCGTCTTGTTCGAGCAGGGCCCCGAGGACCTTGCGCAGGTTCGGTTCGTCGTCAACCAGTAGGATGCGGGGCCGGGTCACGCGGACTCCTTGTGGGGGATCGGGGGCGCCTCGGG
>JALSIN010000162.1 GCA_026989935.1 Polyangiaceae bacterium
ACGACGACCGGCGACGCGACGGCGGGCGCCACCGGGACGGCGGGCGCCTCGGGGGGGAGCACCGCCGGGTCCGCGGGCTCCACGGCCGGGGCGTCCGCCGGATCGAGCACTGGTCAGAGCTTCATCAACACCGACACGGGCAACACCACCGGGCCGATGCCGCCCCAGCCCAACGGCTCGACCTGCGCCTCGAACGAGGAGTGCGAGTCCGGCAAGTGTTACACGATCCCGATGCTCGGGGGCGTGTGCTCCGACTGCCTGTCCGACGCGGACTGCGCCATGGGCACGTGCACCCTCGACGCGAACCTCGGCTACGCGGTCTGCTCCGACGGCGGTCTGGGCGCCATGTGCGACACCCCCGGCCAGCAGGGCGGCTGCCAGGACGGCCTGTTGTGCGCCGAACTCCTCGACACGATGGGCTTCTTCCCGGCCAACTTCTGTTCCGAGTGCGCCGCCGACGGCGACTGCGACGGCGGGAAGCTGTGCTCCCCCACCTTCGACACGATGAACGTCGGCGGGTACAAGACCTGCGTCGATCCGGGCTCGGTCCCGAACGACCAGGGGTGCGACCAAAACGGCAGCGGCGACCAGGCGTGCATGTCGGGCTACTGCGCCGCCGCCGACATCATGGGCTTTTTGGAGATCGGCGTGTGCGGCGCGTGCGACCCCGACACGAACATGGGCTGCGGAGCGAACGAGACGTGCATGCCGCCGATGGCGGACATGAGCGGGCTTACGGGCGCGACCTGCGGCTGAGCGGGCCGCCGCGCGGCCCGGCGACGAAGCTCACCGCTCGTCCGGCGTCCCCTCGACGAGCAACATGGGATCGACGCGCACGTCGAGGACGTTCATGCGCCAGTCGAGGTGGGGGCCGGTGGCGCGGCCGGTCCGCCCCACTCGCCCGATCCGCTCACCCCGGGACACCACCTGCCCCTCCCGTACGTGGATCCGAGACAGGTGCAAGAACGAGCTCGTGAGCCCGAGCCCGTGGTCCACGATGACGACCTTTCCGGCGAGGGGCACGTTGCGGTGGACGAACACGACCGTCCCGTCGGCCGGGGCCACGACGCTGCGGCCCACCGGCGCGCCGATGTCCACCCCCCAGTGGATCCCCTTCTCCTCGCCGTTGAGGATCCGCTTGCGGCCATAGGTGGACGTCACCCGCCCCTTCGTGGGCCAGATGAACGGCCGTTCGAACCGCGGGACGGGAGAGCCCTTGCGGCGCACCGCGTCGATGACCTTGCGGATCTCGGCCAGGCGCTTGCGCACGCTGCGGGGTGGGTCCACCACGTCGGGCGGCAAGCCGTCGATGCGCTCGTCCTCGAACGTGCGCCGCCGCGGCGCGAGCGCGTGAACGAGCATGGTTCTGTCCGGGTAGACGACCCGCACGAGGGTCGGGATCCGCGGGGTCCGGCCCAGCCCGACGAGGAAGCGGCCATCCTCCGAGACGGGCATCTTGCGGCGCCCGACGTGAACCACCGCCCCGGGCAACGTCCTGGCGAACAGCACGGCGCCCGCCACCGGATCGCCGTCGTAGGCCAGGCGGTCGGAGGCGGTCCCGTGCGGCGCCTGCGGTGCGACGAGGGCGGCCAGGGGGGATCCCACGGCACCGCGGATCACCACACGCACCGCCGGACGGCCCCCGTCGCCGTGCACGACCTCGAAGGATGCCTCCTGGTCGTGCAGCGCCGTCCGGTAGCGCGTCCCGATCCGCAGTCCGCCGTCGGGCAGGGGCGGATCCGAAAGCGGCATCACCCGCTCGACGGCGGTCCGCACCGGCGCCAGCGCCTCTCCGGCCGGGGCCTCGAAGAAGGTGACCGCGCGGGCGGAGGGGTCGTATCGCCCCGCAAGGCTCGCGACCCGGTCGAGCCGGCGCTGCACCCGGCGCCGCGCCCCGGCCTCCACCGGGGCGAGCGCCTCCACCGTGCGCACGGAAAAGACCCAGGCGCCCGCGTCCGAGCGCTCGGCCGCCAGGACCAGCCGGACCGGAATCGCGGGCGCGGCCTCCTCGGCCGGTCCGTCGCCCGGCGCCGGCAGGTTCACCGTCGTCACGAGGGTGCGCTTGGCCCCCTCCCCCGACGGCCACGACACGGCGGCCCCGTCCCCGGGCGCGAGGACCTCCACCGCGCCCTTTCCCGCGGCGGGTAACGGCACGGCCGGCGAGGTCTCTGCCGCGGGTGCCGAGGGCGCCTCCGCCGTCGCGGCCCCCGGCGCCGGCTCGTCCGGGCACCCGGTCATCGCCGCGAGCAGCCCGGCCACGATCGCCTGCGCCCACGATCCCATCCCCCCGGCCCGGCGAGACGACGGTCGTTCGGCACACCCCGGCACGCCCTCGATCGTCGCGCGCGAGGGCGCGCACGGCAACTGCGCATTCTTCGCCGTTTTCGCCCGGCTCCGGACCGGATACCGTGCTCCCGACCCGGCACCGCGATGCTCGCTCGACGCCTCCTCCTCGCCGCCCTCGTGGGCCTTCCCACCGCCCCGAACCGGCCACGATCGCAGGCCACCGATGCCCCTGCGCCCACCGCCCACGAACGCCCGCCGAGCGCCGACGGCGACACGATCCCCCATCCCTCGGGCGGCGCCCCTCCCTGTGACGTGGCTCGCCGGATCGATCCCGCCCGGGCGCCCTGCCTCTCCGCGCACGAGCGCGCACGGCTCGTGCGAGTCTCCGATCCCCTCCTCGACGCCGCGGCCGAAGCCTCGCTGGACCCGGCCCTCCTGCTGGCCGTCGCCTTCGTCGAGAGCCGGTTCGACCCACGCGCCCGCGGGCCTCGGGGCGCACGCGGCCTCCTGCAGATCATGCCGCGCACCGGCCGGGCCGTCGCCCGTGCGCTCGGCCGGCGCTACCGGCCGCTCGACCCGCGGACGAACGCCGCGGTCGGAGCGCACCTGTTGCGGCGCCTGCTCGACCGTTTCGGCCGGACGGATCTCGCGCTGGTGGCCTACAACCGCGGGCCGGCGGCGGCCGTCCGAGCGGCCCGGGCCGGTGTGGGGCCACGGGCGCACCGCTACGTGGACCGTGTCCTCACGGCCCGATCCTGCCTCGCGGCCGCGCTCGTGTGCCCGCGAGCCCCAAACCCCCTACCGCCGCCGGCGGCGCGAGGGCCGGACGATCCAAAGTAGCCCGGCGAGACCGGCGAGGCCGACGGGCCCCGGCGCGGCGCCGGACGAACAACTGCAGCCGTCGTCCGACGTTGCGTCGGCCCCGGGCGCGCCGTCCGTCTCTCCCGTCGCCGTCCCGCCGCCGGTGCCGCCGGCCGTCGCCTCGCCCGCCGTCCCCGACCCTCCGCCCGTCGAGCCGCCGCCGGAGGTCGTCCCCTCGACGGTCCCGACCCGGATCGTCACGGGCTTGCTCGGCACCCAGTGCACCCCGTCGCGCACCACGACGCCGAACTCGTACGTCCCCTCCGGGATGTTCGTCGCTTCCCACTCGAACGGCGCCTCGATGTCCATGTAGAACGCCTCGCCGTTGACGTACAGTTGCGCATCCGTGACGCCGCGATCGTCCCAGACCTCCGTGGTCACCGTAAAGTCGGTCCCGGGCGGCAGGACGTCCCCGTCGATGGGGTAGGTGATCTCGACGGTCGGCGGCACGTCGAGA
>JALSIN010000163.1 GCA_026989935.1 Polyangiaceae bacterium
CTTGCGCCCATGGCTTTCATCTCCTCCATGCGGGCGGGCGCGTTTTTGCCCCTTTTGTGCGCTGCGAGCCCCGCCGCATGTTCGAGCACACAGACGGGACAGACGACCGCGGCCTCGGCCACGGGGGGATCGGGCTGGACCTCCGACGCCACCCACGGGGGCGCCTCGTCGTCGGGAGGTGGCGAGACGGGCACCACCGCTGGAGCGAGCACCGCGGCCGGGACGACGGCGGGCATGACTGGCTCGGCGGGGAGCGGAAGCACCGGGGATGCCCCCAAGTTCGACCTGGGGGCCGTCCCCGACACGCCGACGGACGACTGCCTGGCCTGTTCGATCACGATCGCTTCGCAGCAGTCCGGTGCCCTGGCGGTCCTCGGTACGGAGGTGTTCGGGACGGCGAGCCTGCAGGGGCAGGTGGTCTACGCCCTCGGCACGAGCGGCGCCGGCCGTTACATCGCCTCGGCGGACTCGAGTTTGCCGTTCAACGAGGTCACGAACTGCCCCGTCGTACCCTGGCTGGCGGGGACGAACGCCCCTCCGGCGATCTTCACCTTCGGCTGGGGCCCCAGCGACGGCCCAAAGAACTTTTCGCCGCAGGGCGAGACGGTGGGGGGGCTCCACCTGCCGGCGCAGTACGTGGGCAACCCGGCGGCGCTGGCGGCCGACTACGACATCGTCGTGTACCTGGAGGCATCGGGCCAGTGGGACCAAGGCGAGGCGCCGAGCGACCTGGAGATGCAAACGCTCGTGGACTACGTGACCATCCACGGGGGCGGCCTGTACGTGGTATCGGAGTTTTTCGGTTACATGAAGGACGCCGACCTGGTGAGCGTCAATCGGGTGATGAAGCCACTGGGGGTGGAGGCGCTCGCGGTGAACCTGGACTGGGGCAACGCCGAGGGGAACATCGACTTCGAGTGCTTCCCCCCGCCGGCCGGTTGAACCGCTCCCCGTGGGCCAACCGCCACGCCGGGCGCGTCGAGGCGCCGCGTGGGGGATCCCGCCCTCTCGGGCTTGACAGTCCGCCGGGGGGCCTTAGCTTGCGGGTGCCGGGTGCGTAGGACGCGCGGCGACGGTCGCCGGCGCAGGCGCCCGAAAGCACGGTTCCCCAGACGACGAAACGACCCGCGCAAGAAAGAAAGGAACGAATTCCCATGGCAAAGATCATCGGCATCGACCTTGGCACGACGAACTCCGTCGTGGCCGTGATGGAGGGCAACGAGCCCAAGGTCATCCCCAACGAGGAGGGCGGCCGCACGACGCCCTCGGTCGTGGCATTCGAGGCCAACGGCAACATCCTGGTGGGTCAGGCTGCCCGCCGACAGGCGATCACGAACGCGGAGAACACGATCTACAGCGCCAAGCGGTTCATCGGACGGCGCTACGAGGAGGCTTCCGAGGAACTCGACCGGGTCCCATACAAGGTGGTCAAGGCGGACAACGGCGGCGTGGAGTTCGAGATCCGCGGCAAGCGCTACACCCCGCAACAGATCAGCGCTCACGTCCTGATGAAGCTCAAGAAGGCCGCCGAGGACTACCTGGGCGAGCCGGTCAAGGAGGCGGTGATCACCGTCCCGGCCTACTTCAACGACTCCCAGCGGCAAGCCACGAAGGACGCCGGGCGTATCGCGGGCCTCGACGTCAAGCGCATCGTCAACGAGCCCACGGCCGCCGCCTTGGCCTACGGGCTCAACAAGAAGGGCAAGGAAGAACTCGTGGCCGTCTTCGACCTGGGCGGCGGCACCTTCGACATCTCGATCCTGGAGGTTGCCGAGAACGTGGTCGAGGTGGTCTCGACGAACGGCGATACCCACCTCGGCGGTGACGATTTCGACAACCGCATCATGCAGTGGCTCATCGACGAATTCCGCAAGGAGAGCGGCATCGACGTCTCCGAGGACAAGCTCGTGCGGCAGCGCCTCAAGGACGCGGCCGAGAAGGCCAAGATCGAGCTTTCCAGCAAGATGGAGACCGAGATCAATCTGCCGTTCCTGACGGCGGACGCCAGCGGCCCCAAGCACCTCCAGATGACGCTTTCGCGGGCCAAGTTCGAGTCCATGGTGGACGATCTGGTCAAGCGGACCCTCGAGCCGTGCAAGAAGGCGCTGGCCGACGCCAAGAAGAGCGTCGGCGACATCGACGAAGTGCTCCTGGTGGGCGGTTCGACACGGATCCCCCTGGTGCAGAAGGTCGTCACGGAGTTCTTCGGCAAGGACCCGAACAAGACCGTCAACCCCGACGAGGTGGTCGCCCTCGGTGCCGCCGTGCAAGCCGGGGTGCTTTCCGGGGACGTGCAGGACATCGTTCTGGTGGACGTGACGCCCCTGAGCCTGGGCATCGAGACCCTCGGTGGCGTGATGACGACCCTCATCCCGCGCAACACCACGATCCCCACGCGCAAGTCCGAGACCTTCACGACGGCGGCGGACAATCAAAGCTCGGTGGAGGTGCACGTGTTGCAGGGCGAGCGGGCCATGGCCAAGGACAACCGCACCCTCGGCAAGTTCAGCTTGACGGGGATCCCGCCGGCCCCGCGCGGCGTGCCGCAGATCGAGGTCACCTTCGACATCGACGCCAACGGCATCGTGCACGTGTCGGCCAAGGACAAGGCCACGGGCAAGGAGCAGAAGATCACGATCACGGCCAACTCGGGTCTTTCCGAGGAGGAGATCGAACGGATGGTCGAGGAGGCCAAGAAGCACGAGGAGGAGGACCGCCGCCGCAAGCAGGAGATCGAGGAGCGAAACGCCCTCGAAGCGATGGCCCTGCAGACCGAGAAGCTCCTCGAAGAGCACGGCGACAAGATCCCCGCCGAGCTTCGGGGCGAGGTGGAGCAGGCGATCCGCGACGCCAAGGAGGCGGTCGAGTCGCAGGATGCCGCGCGTGTGTCGGCGGCGAAGAACCGCCTGTCGGAGGTGTCGAGCAAGGTCGGCCAGGCCATGTACGGCCAGGCCGAGGGCGGCGCGTCCGCCCAGGGACCGTCGGGCGGCGAGGCGTCGAGTGGGGGGAGCGCTTCCTCGGAATCCGGGGGCGCAGACGACGTCATCGATGCCGAGTTCGAGGAGAAAAACTAGCGACCCCGGGCGAATCCAGCGGCGCGGCGGGGGCGAACCCTCCGCCGCGTTCGCTTCTCTGCCGCGGCGGGCACGGGTCGCGGTGTGCCGAACGCCACGCAGGGTGTCGAATTGAATACCCCTCGGTTTGCTATCGTCGAAGCGCCCGAGCTGCCACGGAGAAGACCATGCATCGTCGAACCTTCCTCGCTCGTTCCATCCTTTTCACAGCCACGATCCTGACGGCCGCGGCCTCCCCGCAGATGGTTGCGGCAGGTGGCGCGGACGCGCGCGCCTGGGTCGGGCGCGAACTGGTGACCACCAAGAACCTCCACCCGGACGAGGCGCGGGCCCGCCTCTACGCGGTCAACTACCAGCAAGATGGTCTCATCCCGCTGTGCACCAAGGTCCGAGTGGAGAAGGTCACGCGCAAGGCGATGGTCTTCACCGTCGTCGAGACGGGACGACGCTACACCTACTACACCCACCGCTCCCTGCGGGAGCCCTTCTACGATCACCTGACACGGTACTTCGGGGAGAGTT
>JALSIN010000164.1 GCA_026989935.1 Polyangiaceae bacterium
CCTCTCCCCCCACCCCCGACGGCCGAGGACCGGCCCGCGGGGCGCCGCGCGAAAGCCCAAGAGGCCCGCGGCGCGGTACTATCCCAGCGCTCCGCACAACCGGCCGGCCGGGGCTCGGTGGTACCTCCGACGTTGTCTCGTACGGGGACGGCTGCGCCCACGGACACGGACACGGACACGCACACGGATGCCGCCACCACCGCGCGCCACGGCACCACCGCCGGACACCACCAAGAGGCTGGCTCCAAAGGTACCGCGCCACCCCGCCCACCTCCAACGGCCGCGGGCGCAGCGTGGCGAACCGCAGCACGATCACTCGCAGGGGATCTGCGACGGGCGAACGATGGTGTAGGGCGTCTCGGCGCAATAGTCGATGAGGCCAGCGTCGATCGGGACTTCGCCCACCGGCTCGCCCCATCCCGGACAACTGATGATGCACAGTTTCTTGCGCTCATAACGAGGCGTGACCGCCTGCGCCTCGCCGTCCTCGTACGGGTTCTGCCAAAACGCCATCTCTTCGCCGGAGGGCCCTGGCCGCAGTTCGAGATTCTCCCACGAAGGAAAGAACCACGCTTCATCCCGCGGCGGGTCCTCACTCGCCGCCACGAGTTCTAACCGAGGGTACCCCTCTGGCCCGATCCACCACCGGTACTCCTCCCAGTACTGAAACAGGGGCCCTTGCTCGGGATCATTGGGAAGAAGCCGCTGGCATCTCTGCACCTCCATCCACAATCTCCCCCCCGCCTGAAAGCAGGCGTTTCTTACCAAGCGGCCTTCTCCGAAGGACATCCCCCCGAGGACCACACCAATATCGTCATGCGTATCCCATTCATGCCACCCCCCGTACCACGGCGCCCAGCGGTCTGGATCACCGCCGCTTCCCGCGTCCGGACCGCCGCCCGCGTCCTCCCCGCCGCTCATCCCCTGGCCGGTCTCCGCCCGCGGGCCGCATCCCACAGCCGACAGCAGCAGGCACGCCAGCGACGCCGCCACGGCGGCCGCACCCAGCCTCCGACGCCGCCACCCGAGGGCCGCCAGCAGGAAGCTCACCCCGGCCACCGGCCCACCTCCACCCCCGGCCCGGCACCCGCAACCGCCGTCGCCGCCGTCCGACGCCCCGCCCGTCGTCCCCGCCTCGCAGCCGCTCTCGTCGAAGGTGCAGTCCGCCGTACACGCAAGCGCACCCCCCAGGTACCCCAGGTCCTCGCACGTCGCGGTCAACTCCAGCCCGTCGCACGGCTCGTCCCCCTCGACCACCCCGTTGCCGCACGTCTGACACGTCACCGGCATCGGCGCGTCGCAGGCCATGATCTCGTGCAGGCACAGCACCGACCGCACACCCTCGTACGCCGAGGGCCCGTAGTTGCACGCGTAGTACAGCGCCACGTAGTCGAAGAGCTGGCGGTAGCTCGCCGCCCCCAGGCGCAACGCGTAGAACAGGGCACGGTGGGCCGCGTCCGCCGGCGCCACCCCGGGCGGCAGCACCAGGGGCGCACACGTGTAGGGGTCGCACACCTGCCCGAACACGAGCTGCCACCATGCCTGCAAGGCGCTGTTGACCCGGTAGCCGGCACTCGCGTTACATGCACCCGTGGGCAGGGCTCGCCGCTTCCCCGGCCGCGAGGCCCCGCTCGGACACGCGGGATCGGGCTCGCAGTCCGGCCCGGCCGGGTCAGCGCAGCACGTGGGCCCGCAGTCGGGGGCGTCGATCGTACAGTCCGGATCCAGGTCCGGGTCGCAGCACATGTACCAAAACCCCGCCGCCTCGGGCTTGTCGCACCAGCCGTCGTCCACGCCCATCGGGCAGTCGGCGTCGCGCAGGAGCAGGGCCGCGCGGTCCCCATCGGGATCCATGCACGCCCCCGGCACCGGCGCCTTGGCGGGATTCCTGCTGGCCACGGCCAGCAGCGAGCAGGCATCGGACGTCACCGCCTCGAAGGCCTCGGCCAGCAGCGAGACCTCCAGCAGGTTGGCCACGGTCTCCGCCAGGGGGGCCGCCTCGTCGCTGGTGTCCTCCACGCACTTGGCCACGCACCCGTCCTGCGGGCACGGCGGCGACGCGGTGAAGCCGCCGCCCAGGAACAGGTCCACGACGTGCCCGAACTCGTGGGCCAGCACCGGGGTCGAGAGGTCGTCCCCGCGTATGTAGATCCCGCCCAGGGTCTCGCTCTTCGCGGTCGGGTCCGCCTCGGGCCAGTGCTGGACGTACTCGGGAGCCGAATCGCTGACAACAAGCGTGTTCACAAACGCCGGCTGGGGCGGCCCAAAAACGACGTTGAACAAGACCCCCACCCGGGGCCGGAAGGTCCCGGGCGGATACGCGGAATCGGCTCCCAACAGGGAGTCCCAGCGCAGGGGGCCGGGCGCCTGGGGCTCTTGCAGGCTGCGGTCGGCCACGTCGTAGAAGCTCTGCAACACCTGGTAGGCGCGCTGGGCGGCCGCCGCCACGCCCTCGGTCGCCAGGAACTGCCCGTCGGGGGAGGTGAAACGTTCGAGGCTCGTCACGTCGTCGCCCCCCGCGAGATCGTGCACGAACAGGCGCGGGTCGCCGAGCTGGAGTTCCCCGCTTTCGTCCTCCAAGGACCCGAGCAGGGGCGCGCCCGTCAGCAGCGTGCCGACCGGGGCCGTCTCCACCGGGTCCGCCAGCGGGTCCGACGCCGGGTCCTCGCCCAGCACGGTGATCGGCGCCGTGTCCTCCAGGCCCGCGTGGACCTCGTCGTCGAACCACACCAGCGGCAGCCCGCCCCCGGTCCCGTCCCCCGCCGCCGCCACCGCGTAGCGCCCCAGCGGCCGCAGCCCCACGACCGCGCGCCCCACCCACACCATGCGCGCGGCCCCGGGCATGGCCGCCAGGTGCAGGTCCTGCACCTGCACCTGGTCCGCCGGCACCCCCGTCTGGCGTTCGGCGTGCCCCTGGATCGCCGCCCGCGCGGCGCCCTCGGGGGCCGTGTCCGCGAGGCCGTCGTAGTCCGGGCGCGGGTCCACCACCGTCCCCCGAAGCGAGACCATGCGCCCCGCCGGGCCGCTCAGGGTGAGCGTCGCCTCCGGCCCCAGGATCCGGTGCCCCCGGTAGCGCTGCTCGATGCGGTGCACGACCAGCGCCCCCTGGGACCCGCTGTCGATCGTGCGCAGGTCCAGCGCGCCGGCGTCCACCGTGCCCGAAAGGCCCACCGCCGCGGGGTGGCCCGCCGCCCAGGCCGCCAGCGCCGCCGCCGGATCCTCGTCCGGAGCCAGCTCCAGCACGGTCGCACCCAGGCCGAGCACGCCCGCCGGACGGCCGTCCCCGTGACAGTACAGCGAGAAATCGCAGGCCGCGACGGTCGGGTCGCAGACCAGCGCACAACCCGGCCCCACGCGCCCCGGCGGACACGGCGCCAGCACGTTCCCGGCGCAGTCCCGAGCGGTCCCCGCCACCCGCGCCACCCCACCACCGTCCAACGGATCGCCCCGGGGGGCCTCCCCTTCGACATCGCACCCGCCACCCATGACAACACCCGCGAGGATCAGTCTACGAAGCCGAGCCGAGCCGAGCCGAGCCGAGCCGAGCCGAGCAAGCTCCGTGCCACGAGGTTCGAGA
>JALSIN010000165.1 GCA_026989935.1 Polyangiaceae bacterium
TTCGGGTCGAAGATCGTGCCGTAGTCCGGGTCGAGCGAGCAGTCCGCCTCGTCCGTCACGATCACCACGCCCAAGATGGCGTTGGGGCGACGGAAGTCGAAGTTCGGCGAGTTCGACTGCTCCATCAGCAGCAGCGACTTCCACATGCTCTCCAGCGGCGACTCGAAACCGCAACCGTTGATCCCCTGCGGCCCGAAACACTGGAACGCCTGCGTGGTCGTCACCCCGTCCGGCAGGTTCGTCTGGCCCTCGATGTTCTCGATCCAGGCGCGGCTTTTGGGATCGGGGTCGTTGTCCGTCGCCGTCGGGACGGTCTCCAAGTTTGCGAGGGTGTCCGGACAGACGGCCGCGCACGCCTCGTCGTACTTGACCGTCGGGGGATTCGTCCCGGTGAAGGTAAATTCCGACTCGCGCGACCGGCAGGAGGAAAGGCGCAGCTTGCCGCCCTCGGGGGTCGTGCCGTTGCACTGCGGGTTGCCGTTGTCGGTGGTCGTGATCCCGATACGGTAGTTCGCGGCCACGTCCTCCTGCTCGAGGACCGAGATGAAGTTCGAGAAGTTCGCCGCCAGCGTGCCCTGCTCCTCACCCATCGAACCCGAGTTGTCGATGACGAACAGGATGTCCACGTCCTTGTTGACGGCCAGATCCACCGTCTGGCTCTCCTCCTGCGCCTTGTCGTACTCCACGGGCTTGAGCGGGTGGTCGAGGCAACCCAGCAGGCTGGGCAGCGCGGCGCCGACGGCGGCGAGCAGGCCGATGCGAGGGAGGTAGGCGAGACGGCGGTGCATGGGAGAACTCCTGTCGAAAGCGGTCATGTCCGAGTGCGCGCGAGAGGGCCGGCCGGCCCGCGGGAACGTTCGCACGGGGGCATCCAGGAAGCAAGGGGCGGTCCTCGGCGGGTTCATTCGTGATTTTCAGCAGTTGGATGAGCACATCGCCGCCCATATGTCAACAGAGTTGACACTTTTGTCAACCTTGTTGACAGCGCAAGTGCCCCTCCTCCGAGCGATCGCCCGCGTGCGCCCGCCTCGTCACAGATTGGGGCAGTCCACTTCGGGGGCCTGGGAGAGTTGGCAGGTGGCCTGCACGCTCGTGCCGCCTGGCGCCGGAGCGCTGCGTTCGAGCCGAAACTCGAGGTTCCAGCCGGCCTGGCTGCACAGGTCGCTCATGTCGTCGAGGGTCGTTCCCGTCACGCCGTCCTTGTCCACCAGCAGCCGGTAGCAGGCCGTCGCGCCACTCGGAAACGCCCACCCGTCGGGGTCGTCGCCAGGCAGGACACACGGCGTGCCACCACAGGTCAACACGCACGCGGGGATCGGGCGGCGCACGAGGCCGCCGTCGCCCGGCACGACCTCCTCGACGCTGCAAAGCGGCTCGACGTAGTCGTCCGTGGACGGGTCCGTGTCGGCCACGCACTGCTCCATGCACGCGGGTTGGATCTGGTCTCGAAGGATCTCCGCGATGGTCTCGAGGGCATCCGAGTAGTCGTCGTTGCAGATCGAAAAGAGATTCGGCTCCCCATCGATCTCGAACGCCCGGGCAAAGTCCCGGATCCGCACCGGCGGCACCGCTTCGGCCGCAGCGGACGTGCACCCCGGACCGATCCCGTAGTTCCTTTGAAAGGTCGGGTCGGACGCATCCTTGTACTCGATGTCCGAGGGATCTCGGTAGTCGTTCGGGACCCCCACGATCCCCGCGACGACCACCTGCCGATCGGGGGTATCGACTTGCTGGGCGTCCTCGATGGACTGCAACAGGTCGATGTAGCGAGACACGGGAAACAACACCGCCTCCTCGTCGGACGCGCCGGCGTTCCCGGCGACATCCTTGTTGACCGGGTCGCAGCTCGTGTAGGTGCCCGGCCCACCCTCGCACGCGACCCCGGCGTTCCAGCAGATCGCGCTGGTCGGGTTCGGCGCGTTCGGGTCCGACCAGAAGGTCCGATCGCCCTTCGGGTCGAAGATCGTGCCGTAGTCCGGCGCGAGGGAGCAGTCGGCCTCGTCGGTCACGAGCACCACGCCCAAGACGGCGTTCGGCCGGCGAAAGTCGAAGTTCGGCGCATTCGACTGCTCCATGAGGAGCAGCGACTTCCACATGCTCTCGAGGGGGGCCTCGAAGCCGCAGCCGTCGATCCCCTGCGGCCCGAAGCACTGGAACGCCTGCGTCGTGGTCACCCCGTCCGGCAGGTTCGTCTGCCCCTCGATGCGCTCGATCCACGCGCGGGGCCTGGGTGTCGGGTCGTTGTCCGTGGCCGTCGGGACCGTCTCCAGGTCCGAAAGTTCCTCCGGGCACACGGCGGCGCACGCCTCGTCGAACTTCTCCGTGAAGGGCGTGGTTCCCTTCCAGGTGAACTCGGACGGGCGCGAACGACACGAGGAGAGCCGCAACTTGCCCCCCTCGGGCGTGGTGCCGTTGCACTGCGGGTTGCCGTTGTCCGTGGTCGTGATCCCGATGCGGTAGTTGGCATCCACGTCCTCTTGTTCCAGCACCTCGATGAACTTCGAGAAGTTCGCCGCCAAGGTGCCCTGTTCTTCGCCCATGGACCCCGAGTTGTCGATGACGAACAGGATGTCCACGTCCTTGTCCACGGTCAGCACGATCGTCTGGCTCTCCTCCTGCGCCTTGTCGTACTCCACCGGCTTGAGCGGGTGGTCGAGGCAACCGAGCAGTCCGGGAAGTACGGCGCCGACACAGGCCAGCAGGCCGACACGGGGCACCAGAGCGATGGATCGGGGCATGGGAAGACTCCTGTCGAGGACGTTCGTCTCGTGGAGCGCGCCGGTGATCCCACCGAGCCGCGGCGTCGCTCGCACGCCGCGAACCTGGAAGCAAACCCCGGACCCCGTGCGGTTGTTCTGTGATCTTCAGCCGATCGGAAGGAATCCGGCCGCCGGATGGCAACCGCGTCGGCAGCCGTACGTCAACCGGGTTGGCGATCTGCCCGCGACTACTCGGCGTGCGTGGACGCCGGCGGCCGCTCCTGGGCCCGCTGCCGCTCGAGTGCCTCGAGCAACATGGCCTGGATCCGGTCCTCGGCGTCGTCGTCGCGGTGCAAGAAGCCCACCCCCGCCTCCGACCCGCGGGCGTGCGCCACGCGGCCGAGCACCCGCACCGGTTCGCCCCCGGGCGCCCGCAACACCACCTCCACGAGGGCATGGACCCGCAGCGGCGGCCCCACGAGCAGGGCGCCGCCCGGGCCCAGATTGGCCACGGCGTACTCCGAAAGGCCGGTCCGGGTGCGCACGATGGCGCGGATCTGGTGGCTTGCGAGGACGCGGCGCACCGCGCGGCGGCGTTCGTCCAACGGGGTCTGCTTCGACGACATGGGGGCCTCCATCGGCGGAAGGGATCGACAGGGGTCGGTGCGGCGCTCGGTGCGCCTTCCAAGGCAGACCAGGACGTCACGCGGACGCATCCCGATCGTACCCCATGCGGCGCCCGGCAGGGCGTATTTTTTTCGCGCGCTTTCGCCCCAACCGCCCCCCGGCCCGCCCCCGAACCCCGGTATGATCCCCGTCGAGCCCCCGTGCCCGCACATCCCCACCCCACGACGCCCG
>JALSIN010000166.1 GCA_026989935.1 Polyangiaceae bacterium
CGCTCCTCGACCGCCTGGCCGATCCGGACGCGGATCCGGTGGCCATCGCCATGACCACGCCCTGCCTGCGCGCCGCAGCCGTCGCCTCCCTCGTCGAACGCACCCCGTGGCGCCCCTTCGCCGCCCTCGCCGAAGACCGCCCCCTACCGCCGCCGTGCGATCGCCCCGTCCGGGCGGTGCTCGTCGAGCCCGATGCAGACCGCGCGGCGCTGGACCGCCACCCCGCCCTGGCCGGCGTGCGGTGGATCGTCCTCGCCGGCGGGCCCGCGGCCCCCGGCGACGTTCGTTCCTGGGCCGACCGCCTGGCGGTCGAGCTCGCCCGGTGACCCGATGCTCGACGGCGCACGCATCCTCGTCGTGGACGACGAGCCCGACCTCGCCGAGAACATCGCCGAACTGCTCGAGGCCGAAGGCGCATCCGTCACGACGGTCGCGCGCGGCCGCGAGGCCGTGGCCGCCCTGGCGGACGGCTACGACGTGGTGATCCTCGACGTGGGCCTGCCCGACGCGCGCGGGGTGGACCTCGTGTCGAAGTTGAAGGCCGCCGCCCCGAGCCCCCTCGAGGTGGTGCTGGTCACCGGCAAGGCCTCCATCGAGGATGCCATCGCGGCCGTCGAGACCGACGCCTACGCCTTCGTGCGCAAACCCTTCGACCCGCGGCACCTCTTGGCGCTTTCGGGCCGGGCCCTGGTGCAGGTGCGGCTCGAACGCGAGGCCCGCAAGCTGGCCGAGGCCCTCGAACGCCGCGAGGCCAACCTGCGCGCTCTGGTGGACACCGTGCAGGCGCTGCTCGTGGTCCTCGACGCGGGCGGTAACGTGCTGCAGGCGAACCCGGCCGCCGCCCGCGCCGTCGGCCGGGCCGAAGGCGACATCGTAGGACGCAACTGGATCGAGGACTTCGTGGCCGCCGAGGACCGTCGCGCGGCCCGGGCCGCCTTCGCCCGCTGCCTCGCCGAAGGCCACGCCCACCACGAGCACCGCATCGTCGGAGACGGGGCGGCGGGCGCGGTCCACGTGGTCCAGTGGGCGTGGACGTCCGTCCCGGGCGACCGGGGCCGCCGCGTCTTTGCGTCCGGGCTCGACGTGACCCAGCTACGCGACTACCAGCGCAAGGCCGCCCTGTCGGAGAAGCTCGCCGCCGTGGGCACCCTCGCCGCTGGCCTGGCGCACGAGATCCGAAACCCACTCAACGCGGCGCACCTGCAGCTTGCGTTGCTCGAACGCAGGGCGAAAAAGCTGGATCCGGACGGGCGGCTCGGGGGCATCGCGCGCACCGTGCAGGCGGAGATCGACCGGCTGTCCCGTCTCGTGGACGACTTCCTGGAGTTCGCCCGCCCGGCCCCGCTGCGACCGGCGAGCGTGGACCTGGTCGCCGTGGCCGAGCACGTGGCCGACCTCGAGCGTCCGGCCTGCGCCGCGGCCGGGATCGATCTCGTCGTGGTGCACGACGGGGACGTCTCCATCGTCGGCGACCGCGAAAAGCTCACGCAGGTCCTGTTCAATCTCGTTCGGAACGCCCGCGAGGCGGTGGGCGAAGGCGGCGGCCGCGTGCAGGTGGAGGTTCGGCGGCGCGACGACGGGGCCCGTATCGTCGTGCGCGACACGGGGCCGGGGATCCCCGAAGACCTCCGCTCGCGCATCTTCGAGCCCTTCTTCTCCACGAAGGACGGCGGCACCGGGCTCGGGATGGCCATCTGCCACAGCGTGGTGGGGCTGCACGGCGGCGACATCACGGCGCACAACGACGGCGGCGCGGTGTTCGAGATCACGCTGCCGACCACCCCGCCGCCGTAGGCCGACACGTCCTACCGGCGACCGGCCCGGGCGGGCAACAGACCCTCTTCGCGGTATTCGGCGAGTCGGTACTGGATCTTGCGCGGCGAGATCCCGAGGATCTTGGCGGCCTTCGAGGTGCTGCCGCCCACGTGTTCGAGGGTGCGTAAGATGGCGTAGCGCTCGATGTCCCGCATGGTGCTGCCCGGGATCGCGGGCGCGTCGTCGGCCGTCCGGCCGCGCTGCATCACCTCCCGCGGAAGGTGCCGGGGCTCGATCTCGTTGCCCCGGCACAGCACGACCGCCCGCTCGATGCACGCCTCGAGTTCCTGCACGTTGCCGGGCCAGTCGTAGGACTGGAGCACGCCGAGCGCCCGCTCCGTGAAACCATCGATCCCCTTGCGGTAGTGGCGGGCGAAGCGGCGCAGGAACTCCGCGGCGAGCACCGGGATGTCCTCGACGCGCTCGCGCAGCGAAGGCATCCGAAACTGCACCACCCCGAGGCGAAAGAACAAGTCGTCCCGGAATGCGCCCGACCGCACCGACTCGTCCAGGTCCACCTCCGTCGCCGCCACGACGCGTACGTCCACCGCCACCGGGTCCGCGTCCGTCCCTGCGAGGAGGGTCCCCTCCTCCAAGAGTTGCAGGACCTTCGCCTGGGCGGAGGGCGGCAGCGCATCCACGTCGTCCAGGAACAGCGTGCCCCCCCGAGCGCGGTGGACGAGCCCTTCGCCGCCGCCTTCCCCGAACAGCTCGCGCTCGAGCACCTCGGCGTCCATGCCGCGGCAGCGGACCGCCACGAACGGCCCCTCGCTGCGGTCGCTGCGGTCGTGCAGCGCACGCGCGACGGTCTTCTTCCCCGTGCCCTTCTCCCCCCGGATCAGCACGGACACCTTCGACGGGGCGACCTGCTCGACGAGTTCGCGGAGCTGGCGGATCGCGCGGCAGTTGCCGGCCAGCGCGTGGCTCGTGGGCTGCTGCGCCGCCAACCGCTCCCGCAGCTTGCGCGCCTCTTCGCGCAGGGCGCGGTGTTCGAGCACCCGTTCGAGGACCGTCAAGAGGTGCGGCAGTGAGATCGGCTTCGTCAGAAAGTCCTGCGCACCGTCCTGCAACGCGGACACGGCCGTCTCGATGGAACCATAGGCCGTCATCACGACCACGCTGACGTCCGGCACCTTCTCGCGCAGCTTGTGCATGAGCTCGACGCCGCTCATGCCGGGCATCTTGAGGTCGGTGATGAGGACGTCGGGGACCCAGGCGTCCACCCGCCCGAGGGCCTTGAACCCGTCGGCGGCCGACCGCACCTCGTAGCCCTCTTCTTTCAGGAGCTCCGCCAGCGCGGACCGGGCGGCGGGTTCGTCGTCCACGACGAGGATCCGTGCGCGGCGCGTTGCGTTCATCGACTGGAACATGCCCGGTCTCCAGCAACCCACGAACGCAAACTTTGCGCAGAGGGCCTTGCAGCGCAAAGTCTCGCTCCACCACCCCGCTTCCGTTCGAAGGGCCCGACGGCCTCGGCTCGCCTCTCTCTGGGCAATTGCACATAGCGCGCAAACCCGCCTCGTCTGGAAACGACGCCGTCCGGCCACCGCCATGGCCCTTCGTCACGAGCCCGGAAGATCCCGCGCGCAGCCTGCTGGAAGCGACGCCGTGCAGCCACCGCCATGGCCCTTCGTCACGAGCCCGGAAGATCCCGCGCGCAGCCTGCTGGAAGCGACGCCGTGCAGCCACCGCCATGGCCCCGCCCGACATGCCCCCACTGCACCGCCCCACCCGAGA
>JALSIN010000167.1 GCA_026989935.1 Polyangiaceae bacterium
CCGTACCGCCGGACGTTTCGTCCGCCCCTCGAACCGCTCCGCGGCCGCTTCGCCTACGCCGTCTCGTCCGCCCTCGACCTGTCGTCGCGCATGGTCCAGGACGTCGTGACCGCCCTCTTGCGGTTTCCGGCGCGGGCCGCCGCCTGGATCGGGAGCCGGCCGCTGCGCGCCACGGTGACCACCGCAGACCGACTCCTGCGCGACCCCGACGTCGAAGCGCTGCGCCTCGTCTCCATCGCCACCATCGTGGTGGGTCTTTTGCACCTGCTGCCCCTGCCGGTGCTCGACGCCGGGCGGCTGCTGTTCGACGCGGTGGACGTCCTGCGCAGGCGCCCGTCGAGCCGGCGGCTGCGCATGCGCGTCGGGTTCGCCGTGCTCGTGCTCCTGATCGCGCTCATGTTCCTCCTCATCGCCCACACCGACCCCACCCTGCCATGACCGCACCACCCCGCCGCTTCCTGCTGGCCCTCGACACCTGCACGCCCGTGACCGTGGTCGCCGTCGTCGATCGAGACACGGGCGCGGTGTGGGGGCGCACCTTCGCCGACCGTCCCAACCAGGCATCCGAGCGCCTGTCCACGCTGGTCACCGCGTGCCTGGAGGCGGCCCACGCCTCGGACCAGGCCGTCGAGGCCGTATGCGTCGCCAACGGCCCCGGCACCTTCACCGGCACGCGCGTGGGCGTCGCGTTCGCGATGGGACTGGCCCTCGGTTGGTCCGTTCCGACCGTCCCCGTCGATCCCCTCGAGGTCCTCGCCCGGGCGGCCGGCACGAAGGGGCGGGTGCTCGGCCTGCTCGACGCCCGCAAGGGCGAGGTCTACGCGGCCGGCTACGATCTCGACGAGACGGGGGCGGCCGTCCGGATCGAACCCGCCGTCCGCACGACCCTCGACGCCCTGCCCGACGGCGCCGTGTGGGACGCCGTGGTCGGCCCGGGGGCGGACGCCCACGCCGGGCGGTTGCGGGGGGCGAACCACCTGCCCGGCGTCCGGGCCACGCCGGAGGCGCTCGCCGCCGCGGCGCGGGCGAACCTGGCGGCCGGACGCGCCGTCGCCCCGGACCACCTCGAAGCGATCTACCTGCGCAAGTCCTACGCAGAGCTCGGAATGAACGCCCCCAAGCGGCCCGTCTACCGCTCGCCGTTGCTGGATCCGTCGGACTGATCGCCAGCGTCCGACCCGGATGCCCGGGGCAGCCGCACCACGAAGCGCGCGCCGCCCAGCGGCCCATCCGCCACCCACACGTCGCCGCCGTGGTCGAGCACCACTTTCTTGACGATTGCAAGGCCCAGGCCGGTGCCGTCGGACCGGTCGGTCTCGTACGGATCGAAGATCGCCTGGCGGCGGGCAAGGGGGACGCCCGGCCCGTTGTCGTCCACCAGCAACCGCACGAACGACGGATCGGGATCGGGCTGCACGGACAATCGCACGTGCACCCCCCCGGCGGCATGGCCGCGCGCGGACAACACGGCGTTTTCGACCAGGTTCACCAGCGCGAGCTTGAGCAGCGCGCGATCGACCCACACGAAGAGGTCCTCGGGCGGGCCGCCGACCTCCAGCCGGTCGCGCTCGTCGTCCGTCAGGTGCCCGTAGGCGCGCTCGAACTCGGACAGGATCCGCCGCAGCGACTCGGACTGCGCCCGAACCTTCGGCATCTTCGCAAACCGCGAAAACGTCGAGACCATGCGCCGCAAGGTGCCCACCTCGTCCTCGACGATCTCCACGGCGGTGCGCAGCGTCTTCGAGAACGCCGGATCGGTCCCCGGGTCCTTGTCCCGAAGCTGCTGCACGGCCAGGGTGATCGGTGTCAGGGGGTTCTTGATCTCGTGGGCGATGCGGCGGGCCATCCCTTGCCAGGCGCCGATGCGTTCGAGGTAGGAGACACGCGCCTGCGCCGCCTCGAGGCGCTCGAGCATGCCGCGCAGGGCCTCGGCCAGGCGTCCCACCTCGTCGCGTCCGAGATCGGGGATCGCTCGGTCCTCCCCCTCGCGTTCGATGCGGTCCATGGCGGCGGCGAGCACCGCGACCCGCCGGGTGACGGTCCGCGCCAGGACGACCCCGAGCGCAAGCGCCGCCACGAGCACGATCCCCACGAGCAGCAACACGGCGCGCACGACGGCGCGCTGGAAGGCGTCGAGCTGGCGTTGTTCCACGCGCAGCGCCCGCCGGACGCGACCGACCGCCTGGAAGCGCCGGTCGTGCGCCGGGTCCACGACAAAGCGGGCCACGAGGCGGGCCGAGGCCTCGTCCGCCCCTTCGGGGACCGTGGCGGCAAACGACACGTCGTCTTCTCCGGGGGGCCGGGCCGCCCGCAGCGTACGGCGTTCGCCGCCTGCGTCCACGACGACCTCCGCCAGATCCGGGGTCTCCTCCAGCACGGCGCGCCACCGTTCGACGGACCATCCCTCGGCGCGGGCGCGCGCGTCGAGGGCCTGGGCGCGGGCGCGGTACGACTCGGCCAGGGCCTGCATCTGCGCCCGATAGAACGGGCGCACCACGTCCGCCAGGTCCGCCGCCCGCCCGATCGACGCCTCCACGCGGGCGTCGAGGTAGCTCGTGGAGAGCCACAACAGGTAGGCCGAGCCGCCGATGCACAAAAGGCCCACCACCATCAACAGGGCGACGACCTTCGCCTCGAACGAGCGCCACCAGGACACGCCGGCCGCCATCTAGCGCGCCTCCAGGTAGAAGGGTTGCGTGCGGACCCGCACCGTGACCTCCGCTTCCGGGATCTCGCCCACGAGGAACCCCACGAGCCGGCCGAACCACTGCACGTCGCGCGGCTGCGCGCGCGCGACGGACGGATCCGCCGCGGGCCCCTCGCTCGTGGGATCGAGGGGGTTGCGCTGGGCGACGATGGCGACGACGTAGGCCGGGCCGTGCGGGCCGCCTCGGACCAGGCGGCGGGTGTCCACCACGGGCCACTGCACGAGCTTCGTCGCCGCCGCGATGGCCTCGGCGCGTGTGGCGTAGTTGCGGCGAAAGAGGGTGCGACGATCGGTCCGTGCGCGGACCTCGTAGGTGTCGCCGCGCAGGAAGTCGTACCGGATCGTGACCGTGTGGGTGGCCCGGGCGACCTCCCGCCGCGTGCCGTGCTCCAGGACCAGGAAGCGGTAGCGCAGCACCGTCTCGAAGCCAGAGTCGAGCCAGGCCATCGCGTCGCGGTCGGACGCGCGCAAGAGCTCGGGGAACGCGACGCTCACCGACACGTACCGGCCGTGATCGAAGAACCGCGCGCGCCGGAACAGGAAGTGCTCCGGCGGCTTCGCGCCGGCGGCGACCGTCACCACCGCGGCGCCGGCGGCGGCGCGCAGGAAGGTGCGTCGCCTCACAGCGGGGCCCTCCGCAGAATGTTGCCGACGGACAGGTCGATCCGCCCCAAGGGGGTGTCCAGGCGCAGGCCGAAGTTCGCGCGCAGGCCGAACGGAGCGACCGGTCGGCCCGCTTCCCGGTCGGCGGCCCGCTGTGCCCGATCGCCCGCGATCGTGAACGTCCCGACCGACAAGAAGACGTCGCCCCCATAGATCCACCGTGTGC